>CAWEWX010000030.1:0-49026 GCA_963812655.1 uncultured delta proteobacterium
CTGCTCCCAGACCTGCATGGCCGGGCGCTGCACCAACCGGTAAGCCGCATCGCGGCTCAGACCTTTGCCAATCAGCGCCAGCAACAGACCCTGGGAGAAGATCAACCCGTGGGTGAGGTTGAGGTTCTTGGCCATATTTATCGGATAAACCGTGAGATTCTTCAGCAAGCGGGTCAGGCGGGCCAGCATGAAGTCCAGGAGCACGGTGCTGTCCGGGGCAATGAGCCGTTCCACCGAGGAGTGGCTGATGTCCCGCTCGTGCCACAGGGGCACGCTTTCCAGGGCCGCCAGGGCATTGGCCCGGAGCAGCCGGGCCAGGCCGCAGAGGTTCTCGGAGAGCACCGGGTTGCGCTTGTGGGGCATGGCGGAAGAGCCCTTCTGGCCGGCGGCGAAGAACTCCTCGGCCTCCCGCACCTCGGTGCGCTGCAGGTGGCGGATCTCCAAGGCCACCTTCTCGACGCTGGCGCCGATCAAGGCCAGGGTGAGGAAGTATTCGGCGTGCCGGTCCCGCTGAATCACCTGGGTGGAGATGGGCGCCGGGGTAAGCCCCAGGCGGGCGCAGGTCTTGGCCTCCACCTCCGGGGGCAGGTGGGCAAAGGTGCCCACCGCGCCGGAGAGCTTGCCCACCGCGATAATTTGGCGGGCCGCGGCCAGACGGGCGCCTTGCCGTTGGAATTCGGCAAACCACAAGGCGAATTTCAATCCCAGGGTAATGGGTTCGGCATGCACCCCGTGGGTGCGGCCCACCATGGGCAAGTCCTTAAACTCATAGGCCCTTTCTTTCAGGACCGCAAGCAGCTCATCCAGATCGGCCTGCAAAAGGTCGGCGGCTTCCTTCAGGCGCAGGGCCAGGGCGGTATCCAGCACGTCCGAGGAGGTGAGCCCGAAGTGGAAATAGCGGCCGTCCTCCCCCAGGCAGGCGGCCACCTGGTCCACAAAGGCGGCCACGTCGTGATGGGTCTTTTCTTCCAGGGCCAGGATCTGCTCCACGTCGCAGGCGGCCTTGCCCAAGGCCCGGGCCGGCGCCTCCCGGGGGATGATGCCGCACTCCGCCATGGCCTCCAGGGCCGCCAGTTCCACCCGGAGCCAACTGGCATATTTGTTCTCTTCGCTCCAGATGCTGGCCATTTCCTTACGGCTGTAGCGGGGAATCATGTCTCACCTCAGAAAAGCTAGCCAATTTTTGCAAGTAAGCGCATTATAAACAGATGCCCCTGATAAGAAAAGAAGATTGACGAAGCGAACTTGAATAGATAACTTCCTTGACATCCAGCACCTGTTTAGGCGAGACCGACATGGCCGATTGGGGGAAAATCTTTGCAGCTCCAAAAATGCAAGGGCTGCAGCCCAATCCGGAGTTTCTGGCCCTGCTGCCGGAGCTAAGACGGGCAGGCTGCCGCCGGGTCCTGGACGCCGGCTGCGGCGTGGGCCGGCACCTCCTGCCCCTGGCGCAGGAGGGCTTCCAGGTGGTGGGGGTGGACCGGGAGGCCTCGGTGCTCGGGGTTCTGCAAGGCCGTCTCCAAGCCGCGGCCTTGGCGGCTCCGTTGCTCCAGGCCGATCTGCGCCGTCTGCCCGTCGCGGCGCGGCGCTTCGATCTGGGCGTCAGCATCAATGTAATCAATCACGGAGATGCCGCCGCTTTTCGGGAATATTGCCGGGAGCTGGACCGGGTCTTGAAGGTCGGCGCGCATCTGTTCATTTATGTCTCACCCCGGGAGTTCGCGGCCAGGGTGATGCTGCCCGGGACCCGGAGGCTGGAGCCCGGCACCCTGGTGAACCTCGCCACTCCGGACGGCAAACTGGTGCACCATTTCCCCACTCCCCGGGAATTAAAGGCGCAATTCCCGGGCTATGAGCTGCGGCGCCTGGAGACCATCCAGGCTGCCATCCCCTTCATGGGCAACGTGGAAATGCCCCAACTCATTTTTTGGGGCCGGAAGTATAGCGAGCCTTAAGGTTTTGAAGGAAAAGGGTTCACTTAAGGGGTTCTTTTCTAAGGAATTGGTGGGCAGTGCCCACCCTACATTTTTTGTCATGCTGAGCTAACAAAATAAATAGGTAGAACCGCGGTCCTCGGTGGTGGCCGCGGCTGGCGAGGGCGCCGGCGCTACATTTTTATATTATGCGAAGCATCTCGTATTTAGAGATTCTTCGGTCGCCTGCGGCTCCCTCAGAATGACCAAAGAAATGACTTCGCCTCAGCCATCCAGGGCGGCCGGTGGCCGCCAAAATAGGCGGGCACAGCCCGCCCTAGAAGTTCGGACACAGGCTGGAAGCCTGTGCCACTTTAAACTGCGCCGCACCGGCGGGACGCCTGTGCCACCAGACCAGTGGCAGGTCCGCCCCGGCGGAGATGGGGGCCGCGACTTGCGCCCGCGGGCCGATTCCGCTAAAATTTGAATAACATATGAGGGTCTTGCAAAAGTCAGGTTAAACTGGTTAAGTCGTCTTTTCCCCCTCCCCACGGGGGGAGGGGGGCGTCAGTCTCTGGTAACTATTGGATAATGCGTAACTACTTTCACCTCCCCCTCCCTAACCCTCCCCCCTCAAGGGGGAGGGAACAAGTCAATAACGTTGATTTCGCTATTGAATATGACTTTTGAAAGAGGCTCATATGTCTCATAAGGATGAAACCCTGCGGATAAAACGCAAACCTACCCGGGCCATCCGCATCGGCCCGGTGCAGATCGGCGGCGGCGCCCCGGTGGTGGTGCAGTCCATGACCAATACCGACACCAGGGACGTGGGCGCTACCCTGGCCCAGCTCCAGAGATTGGCGGCGGCGGGCTGCGAAGTGGCCCGGCTGGCGGTGCCGGATCAGAAGGCGGCCCGGGCCTTGGCGGAGATCAAAAAAGAGAGCCCGCTGCCCCTGATTGCCGACATTCATTTCAATCATCGCCTGGCTTTGGCCGCCCTGGAGCAGGGGGCCGACGCCATCCGCATCAACCCCGGCAATCTGGGGGGGAGAAGAAGACTCGCCAGGTGCTGGAGGCCTGCCGGCAACGGGGCGTGCCCCTGCGCCTGGGGGTAAATGCCGGTTCCCTGGAGGCGGACCTGCTGGAAAGGTATGGGGCCCCTACGGCCGCGGCCCTGGCGGCCAGCGCCCTCCGCTGGGTCAAGAAGTTCGAGGACTGGGGCTTCTTCGATTTCAAGATTTCCCTGAAATCTTCCGATGTATTAGTGACCGTGGCGGCCTACCGGAAGGTCTCGCGGCGGACGGATTATCCATTGCACCTGGGGGTGACCGAAGCCGGGGGGCTGATCGCCGGTACGGTGAAGTCCGCCCTGGGGATCGGCATGCTGCTGGCCCAGGGCATCGGCGACACCATACGGGTCTCACTCACCCGGGACCCGGTGGAGGAGGTGCGGGCGGCCTATGAGATTCTCCGGGCCCTGCACCTCAGGGAGCGGGGGGTGGAATTGATTTCCTGCCCCACCTGCGGCCGCTGCCGCCTGGACCTCTTCTCGCTGGCGGAGGAGGCGGAGCGCCGCCTGCTGGCGGTGACCACTCCCCTCAAGGTGGCGATCATGGGCTGCGTGGTGAACGGGCCGGGGGAGGCCCGGGAGGCGGACGTCGGGGTGGCTGGAGGCGCCGGGGTGGGAGTCCTGTTCAAAAAGGGCCGCAAACTGCGTCAGGTGCCGGAGAAAGAGCTGCTCCGGGCCCTGCTTGCGGAAGTGGCGGCCCTCACCGGTGAGGCGGTGGATTTGCCGGAAGATGGCCAGGAGAAGCCCTGAGCCGCGCCAGACTGGGTCAAAAACTAGCCTTATCTGAGCCGGGCTGAAAAGACTTTGGCTGCGAGGATTTGAAAGCTGTTTCCGATAATTCGGCGCGCCTATTTACCTGGTAAAAAGGGCCTCACGGAATCTGCTCCAATCTCGCCAGAACGTTTTTTAAAGGTCTTGTAGATCCTCAGACATTTCAGAAGCGGCCAGTTATCATCGAGCCGGCGATACTTAGCAACAGCTCCTTCCACCTGGAACCAAGATAGCCTCTCAGCGGGAATATTTATTCCTCTACAGAACTCGAACCCTTTAAAAATCAGGGATTTATCCCCTTAAAATCAGGGATTGCCTTATTTGCTTTTTCGTTAGAGGTAATAGAGTCATAGTGGTCGATTTAGGGGGTTAGGCAGTTTTGTTTCTACCCCTATGTAAAAAAAGGACGAAGTTTTAATTTTTTTCTTGACAAAAAATTATTGAATAACTAAAGGTTAAACGTAAGCACTTAATTGCAATGGTTTTATTCAGAATGCGGCATACAGGTTGGCTGGAGGGGAAATTCTGGGGAGGGGGAAGGTGATGAAAAAAATTGGCTGGTTGCTGCTCATCATGGCCCTGGGGGTTTGGGGATGCGTTACGGCGGACAACTCCACCGTTGTCGATACTGACCAACAAGGCTTTGCCAGCGGCCAATATCGGGATACGCACCAGGGGAAGGTGGCCGATTTTGGCATCTTTGGCACCGGGGGCGGCGCCGGCGCCGCTTCCGCTACGAGATTCATCGGCCCCCTTTCATCCGATTCCAATTCAGGGAGTGTTGGGGGCGGCATGCTGGGCTTGAGGATCTATCCGGCGCCGACCCAGGGTGACCCGCTGCCCTTCGCCAGGTCCATTGCGATGATTAATTACAGCAGGAGATTGAGTTCGATAAAATACGATGAAACCGGCGGGATAATTGAATATGAGTTTAACCCTGGGCCGATGGGGATGAGGAGCGAGTATGCGCCGCCCAAAGCTCAACAACCTTCGGCCTTTGGCCACCAGCCGATTGAATAGTAAGACGGGGGGGATCATGAAAGAGAAGATAATCTGCCTGGTGGCAGTAATCTGCTTGGGTTTGGCGGGCGCTATGGACCGAACCCAGGCGGCTGAGCAAAGCGCGCCCTCTCCGCCAGTCGTTAAAAGTGGCCCAAATGGCTCAGTACCTGGCACAGAACAGCAGGGGGTGTATTTTGAACCTCTCCCGGACGAGTCGTTCTTGCCGGAAATGCGTGACCTTCCCATACCGCGGCGGTTTAAAGAGACTCCCAGGAAATATACTGGAATAATTAAAAACCGAACCAACTGCGACGTGTCGGTACCCTCGGGAAATAGCGATGCCACCCTCACGATCCCAGCACATGGCTGGATAGAATTTATCTCCTGGACCGGGGCCTTCGGTCTGACGATCTACTGCGACGGCAAGCCCTATTACTGCCTGAATATCCACGCCAAACCCAAAGCCTATCCCTTCATGTGTCAGAAATATGATTTCATGGCGGAAATCGTGAAACCGGAGGGGGTGCAGGGCTACCCCGGGAAGAAACTTAAGAGAAGGGTACACAAAGTGAAGGCGTTGGGCTAGGGAAAGCTCAACCAGCCAGAGCCGCTATCTTTAATTTTGCGGGGGAAGCCCGGATCGGGGTTCCCCCGAGTTTTTTTTGGGGCCAGATGTAAAAAAATTCCCGGTTGTTTCAAAAACGGGCGTGGTCAGCCGGGCCGGGGCTCGCCGCCCGGGAAGCTTGCCGGCCCGGCCATCATATAGCAAGTTGAGACCTCTGCTAAAAGTTATTTTGTCATCCTGAGCGAAGCGAAGTATCTCGTATTTAATCGTAAATTATGAGATTCTTCGGTCGCTTCGCTCCCTCAGAATGACAGGTGAAGGGATTTTCGTAGAGGTCTCAACCTGGTATTACCCCGGCCGGGTAACGGGGCGGCAGAGATTTTGCCGGATATCCAGGTAAACCTCGCCGTAGCCCGGGGAGCCCAGACGCAGGGAATAGAAGGCGTTGAGCATCAGGCTGGCCACCATGAGGTTGGTGAACAGGAGCTGGGGGGCGCCCGCGGCCAGGAGTTCTTCACAGGAGAGCTCGGCGGGATTGCGGTCCCGGGGCTGGGCGATCTCGGGGTGATAGCGTCCCAGGGAGGGGGTCAAATCCCGGCCGCCGCGCCGGAGGTAGAGCTGGACGTTGCCGTCTTCGTAGTCGTTGCCCCCGGAGATCAGGGTGAGGTCCCGGAGGGCCGCGGCGTACCCGTCCACCAGGTGGCGGGAGGCGTGGTTATCCACCATCAGGAAGACGATGTCCCCCTCCCGGATCAGGTCGTGAAGGTTGGCGGCGGTGAGGTATTCAGGCACAGCCCGCAAGGACATTCCCTCGAACTCCTGGGCCAGCTCCCGGGCCTTGACCTCGGCCTTGTTGCCCGGTCGGGTAAAGTCCTGGCGAGGGGCATTGGCCCGTTCAAAACGGTCGCCGTCGATAAGGGTGAGGCGGGTCCGCTCCCCGGAATATTGCAGGTAGCGGCAGAGGAAGGGCAGCAAGGCGCAGCCGATGCCGCCGATGCCGATGGCCTTGATCTCGGTAGGGTTGTCCATCTGAGGTTCCGTTTCTCCCCGCGCCGACTCCGGTAACGTTATCACCCTCCCCCCCAATCCCACCCTTCTCCGGGAGGGGGAGTTTTTAGGGGCAAGATATAACCGCGGGAGCAAGTGATTAATTCCCCCTCACCCCAGCCCTCTCCCCCTCGAGGGGGAGAGGGCTGGGGTGAGGGAGGGGTAACAAAAAATATTACCATATTTAAGAGATCAAGTACTTATTAGGATAACCAAAAAAATGATCACCCCCACCTGGTGTCGCCGCCTCGAGGGCCCCTCAAAGGGAAGGGCATATAAGCAATTTCTTTTTTCAAGGATGGTCTTGCAAAAGGCCGGTTAAACCGCTTAAGTCATCTTTTTCCCCTCCCCACGGGGGGAGGGGGTTAGGGGGAGGGGGGCGTCAGTCGTTGTTAACTATTGGATAATGCGTAATTACTTTCACCAGCCCCACCCGGTGTCGCCCCCTCAAGGGGGAGGGAACAAGTCAATAGCGTTGATTTCGCCATTGACTATGACTTTTGCAAGAGGCTCCAAGGTTTCTCTGAAGGCTACACTAGCAAAAAAGGCAAAAAAAGCAAAATACGCCAAAGCGCCCCTTCAGGGGCCGAACTCGATGGGACGGGGCAGGGGGGTTACCTTGTCCTCCACCTCCCCGGCCCAATCCTCCGCCGGCGGCGCCTCAGCCCAGGGGATGGGATAGGGGGAGATGAGGTGTTCCGGGGGCAGATGGCTGCGGTAGCCCTGGACTACCACGGAGCAAGAAAGGCTCAGGTCGCCGTCGAGGTTGCCCACGGTGAGGTGAAAGCCGTCTTCGTGGCGCTCGTCGGCGGCGTCGCGTTGCGAGTGGAAGGCCTCGAGGCCGGCGTGGCTGTGAATGGTCCCCAGGCGGCGGAGGCCGGCGGGGAAATCCCGAACCTGATAATCGCAATGGCCGCCCCCCACGGTCTGGTGGGGGATGACCAGTTCATAAGAGTGGCCGGCCTGCCGCCAGGCCAGCAGGGCTACGGCTTCGCTCTGGTGGCGGGAATACACCGCGCGGAAAAAAGCCACCGCCTGGAGCAGCAGGCCCGCGGGCAACGGGGGGCCGCAAAGGTGCACCTCCGGTTCCTGGGGAGCCAGCCAGGGGATGCCGGTGGCGGGCACCACGGCCTGGAAGAACGGGGTGCGTTTCACCAGAAAGAGGCCCTGCCGGGTGAGGAGGTAGTAGATGGGCTCCTCAGGAGGGGAAAAATCCTGGTCTTTCAAGTAAATGGGCAGCATAGCCAATGGTTTGCGGTAAGTGGTTTTTCGGTTAATAACTAAGTGCTTGGTTTATTAAATATGGTAACGTCTCTTGTCGCACCCCCCTCACCCCAGCCCTCTCCCCCCGCCGGGGGGAGAGGGAGCATCCGAAGCGGTGGATCTTTATCCCCTCTCCCCCGATGGGGAGGGGGTTAGGGTGAGGGGGAATTAATCATTTTCTCCCGCGGTTAATAAATACGAGCCTCTTGCAAAAGTCATATTCAATAACGAAATTAACGTTAATGACTTTCTCCCTCCCCCTTGAGGGGGGAGGGTTGGGGAGGGGGTGATGAAAGCAGTTGCGCATTATCCAATAGTTACCAACTACTGACGCCCCCCTCCCCCTAACCCCCTCCCCCCGTGGGGAGGGGGAAAAGACGAATTAACCGGGTTAACCTGACTGTTGCGAGACCCTCATACGGTACCGGATTTATAAGATCGAATACTGAGCTCGAGCCGGGAGTCCGGAAGAAGCTGCCAGACCTCCGCAGTAGCGAAGTTGCTTAACCTGGAAACACCATAAGTTCTAATCACGATATTGTCAAACCCCGAGGGCCTCAGAAGATTTTTTTGCCCGAGGGGGCGGACACATGGGTCCGCCCCTACAGCCTTGTCAAATCCCGGGCGTCTCAGAAGATTTTTTTGCTGTCCAGCAGCAGGGTAACCGGGCCGTCGTTGATGAGGCCCACTTCCATCATCTGGCGGAAGCGGCCGGTAGCCACCCTTAGACCGTGGCCGGATAGCGCGGCGGCCAGGTCCTGGTAGAGTCTTTCGGCCAGTTCCGGAGGCGCCGCCGCATCAAAGGAGGGGCGGCGGCCCTTGCGGCAATCCCCCAGGAGGGTGAATTGGGAGACCAGCAGCACCTCGAAGCCGGTGTCCAGCAGGGATAAGTTGAGGAGGCGCTCCGCGCCTGGAAAGACCCGGAGATGGGCCAGCTTTTGAGCCAGATAGTCCACATCGCCGGGGCCATCGCCGGCCGCCACCCCCGCCAGGACCAGGAGGCCCTGGCCAATCCTGGCCACTTCCTCTTGGGACACCCGAACCCAGGCTTCCTTGACCCGTTGCACCACCACCCGCATGCCACTCTCCTGAGTTTCGAGTTTTGAGCTATCTAGGGGGCACACTGCGCGCCGGGATCTTACTGCAATCTAATGGTGCGCAGTGCGCACCCTACAGGAGCTAATGGCGCCAGTGCGCCCCCTAGAGGAGCCGCCGGCTGCCGCCGGAAGATCCGAGGACGTGGTTTGGCAAGGAGCCGGACATCCCGGAAAAAGCTGCTGATAATGTATAATAATTTCGCGGCCAGTCGAAGGGAAAACCCACCCCAACCTTGCCGCTCATCCCGGCCTCAGGTTAAATTTCCATAAGCTAAATTGGGCAGCTCCCTCAAACCATTGGTTTTCTGTCCAGTTCTATGTTAGCATACTGCACAATCCAAAATCCAAACCGGTATCAAAATTCAAAACTCGAGACTGGGCGACCCGATCACAGGCGGGAAGCCTGCGCTACTGTCGCCCGTACAACTCGAAACGCCAAACTAAATTATGGTTTCCCCGCACCTTTCCCAAGCCCGTTTAACCATCCCCAACCTCATCACCCTGACTCGGATTCTCCTTACCCCCTTATTCATCATCTTTTTGATTGAGGGCCGCTATCGCCCGGCCCTGATCCTCTTTATCCTGGCGGGGTTGAGCGACCTGGCGGACGGCTTGATCGCCCGCTGGTGGCAGCAGAAATCCCGTCTGGGGAGCTACCTGGACCCCCTGGCGGATAAGCTCCTGATGTCCACCAGTTTCGTGACTTTAAGCATTTCCCGGTTAATCCCCTCCTGGCTGACGGTGATGGTCATCAGCCGGGACGTCATACTGGGCCTGGGGGCGTTGATCCTGCGCCTGACGGATTATCCCCTGGTTATCAAGCCGTCCCTGGCGGGCAAATGGACCACCACCGCGCAGTTGCTCACTGTGGGCCTGGTGTTGCTGGCCAAGGCAAAGTTGTGGCATCTGCCGCCGGGAATGTTGACCGGCTGTTTTTATATTACCGGCGGCCTCACGGCCCTTTCCGGAATTCACTATATATATGGGGGGCTCAAACTGGTGTCCCAACAGGCTGAGGACCGGCAGGATGGCGGTGGCTGAAGTCATCGATCTGGAGCGCTTCCGGGCCAGGATGGCGGCGGACCAAGGCTTCCGTTCCTGGCTAGGCCGCTTTCATGAGCAATTCGGCCCGGAAACCCGGTTGCAGGATTTGAGTCCCGCAACCCTGCTGTATCTGGCCAGCCCCGGGGAAGAGAACCTCTACGTCTTTTTCGATCTAATCATGGGGAGCAGAGGCCTGGGCGGGTCGCTGCGCTTCCGCCTGGATGACCTGGAATACGCCGTCAAGCTGAAGATTATGGATACCGCGGTCTGCTTGGTGGATCGGGTGAGGTTTGAGCTGATGCGCCGCCTGGGCTGGGTGGAGGCGGTCCCCGGGGGAGAGCGCCCCATCATCCAACTCGTGCAAGAGGCCTGGCGCCGGCAGGTGGAATTTGCCCGGGAGATTCCCCGCCTCGCCACGGACCACCCAGATTATCTGGCCTATAACCGCCTAAACCACCTGGACCGGGTGGTGTTCATCCGGAGGCTCATACCCCGGGCCGTGGATACCTTCCGGGAACGGCTGGCGGCCGGGAATCAGGGTTAACTCGAAAGCTCGCGTCCGGCGCCGGCTGCCGGGTCCTTTACCGGGAATTTTTCAAGGGCGCCGCCGAATTTTCTTCCGCAACGATTCTTTTCTTCTTTAACAAGAAATTTGTTTTCCCCGCCAATAATTCCAGGCGCCAGCCTCTGGCAGCCTTACTCTCCCGGTCTAAGCCTTTCTATCCAATTGCCGCCGCACGGTCCAGCCCAGGTGGCGCAAGACCAGAGGTTTCAGCAAGCACTGCCGGATTCCTATCTCCTGGGCCTGCGCGCAAATATTCGCCTCGCTGTATCCGGTGGTCAGAAGAACCAGGAGGTCCGGGCGAAGCTTAAGGGCAGACTCAGCCAGGTCGAGCCCGGTCATCAATGGCATGGTCAGATCGGTAATCAGCAGGTCAAAGGACTGGGGCTGAGCCTGGAACCCTTCCCAGGCGCTGGGGCCGCTGGTAAAAGCGGTGACCCGGTATCCCAGGTCTTGCAGAAACTCCGTGCCGATCTCGACGATGGCGGCTTCGTCATCCACCAGGAGGATATGCTCCGTGCCCCGGGGGATGGGCCCGGACATGGGGACTTCTGCGGCTGAGGGGCTCTGCTGGCTGGGGAGATAGACCCGGAAGGCGCTGCCTTTCCCCGGCTCACTGGAAACCCCGATGGCGCCGCCCAGGCTGTGGACAATGCCGTGGACTGCGGACAGGCCTAAGCCGGTGCCCTCACCCACGGGCTTGGTGGTGAAAAAGGGATCGAAAATGCGCTCCAGGATCTTTTGATCCATGCCGCAACCGTTGTCCTCCACGGTGAGCCTAAGGTACGGTCCGGATTTCAGCCCAACGCCGGGTTCGACCGGACCGCCCTCCAGGCGCAGCGGCTCCAGGTCGATTTGCAGAACTCCGCCCGTTTCCCGCATGGCTTCAAAGGCGTTGCTGCTGAGATTCATCAAGATTTGGGTGATCTGTACCGGATCGGCCAGCACCAGGCCGCACCGAGGGTCCAGATTTTGGCGAATCTCAACAGTGGCGGGCAGGGAGGCCCGCAGCAACTTAAGCGACTCCTTGACAATGGACATTATCTCTAGCGGCCCGGGTTCCCGCTCTTTTTGGCGGCTGAAGGCGAGAATCTGTTTGACCAGGTCCCGGGCGCGGTCCCCAGCCTTTAAGGAGGCTTTCAATTTACTGCTAATCTTCCCGGCTCCCGGCACTGTGTCCAGGGTCATACAGGCCAGCTCCAGATAGCCTTTCATGGCCCCGAGGACATTATTGAACTCGTGGGCGATCCCGCCGGCAAAGGTGCCCAAGGCCTCCAGCTTCGCCACCTGGTGAAATTGGGCCGCCATTCTGGCCTGGATCTCTGCGGTCCGTTCAGGATCCCCGGGGCATGCCGCCGCCGGGTCTGGCGGCTGCTCCCGGCAACCCTGCAAGGCCCTGGAAAGACGCCGGGTGTGGAGCAGGTTGGCCACCCGCACCCGCAACTCGAATTTGTTGAGGGGGGCCAGGATGATCTCATCCACGCCTTCGGGGAGATGGGGCCTTTGCAGGATTGGGTCGTTGGGTGAGGCAATGAGGAGAACGGGCAGAAAGGCCGGCTGCTCGAATCTTTTCCGCTCCCCCAGCCCCCCTGCGGAATGTCCCGGATGAGGGGAGTCCAGGATGGCCAGATCGAAGGCCGGGAGCTCCGGAACCGCCGGTTGGGGGACTTCCAGGTGATAATCCCGGGCCAGCCATTGTCTCAGGAGCGCCCGGGTTTCCGGGTCGGCCAGCAACAGGAGAATGCGGGAAATTTTGCCAACCGGGTTGGCAGGATCAAGGGATTCGTCTGGTCTCAAGGTGCGTTCTCAGTGACCAATTAATGAGGTCTTTGTAGGTTAATTATAAGCTCTCTGCAAGGAACCTGCCATCATCATTATTGGGTGGGAAGAGGGCATGGGTTGTCCGGAGAGTCTAACTTATTAATTTCGCATGAGTACCTAAGTCTATAGACGTTATCGGAAAAGGTTTTCCAGAAACTGTTTGATCGAAGTCTTCTGACCCATTAGATGTAATACTGTTTCCTATTACATATCCATTTATCGAAGAGGACCCATTAATGATTATGTTACCGTTAGTAGCATTAGGAGCATATATGACTACACTTGAATTACCACTCGCAAAGTTCGACGAGCCATTAATTGTGATATTGCCACCGGACGAATAGAGAAAAAGTTGGTTGGTCCCGCTAATAGTTGCCGTGCCATTTACAGTTATATTGCCGGTCGCCAAAATTGCTCCAGTATCAGTAATCGAACCATTTAAGGTTACGTCACCATTTACATATATATTGCCAGTTAAATTCACACTGCCATTAAATGTTTGACTAGTAGAATACTGCGTAAGACCAGGAGTAGATAATATCTGCTGACTATAATCGGGCATGGCAATATTTTTTGCATTATAAGATTCCGGTGGGTTATTACCAGAACCATTCTGGCTGATATTCTGCCCCGGGCCAGCGTTAATCGAACCTACGCTGTAGGAGCCATTTAAACTTACCCCCTGCACACCTTCGGCCACTCCTGTAATAGTCAAACTTCCATTCCCAGTTAATATACCGTTGGTATGTACGGAATCATCAATTGCTTGAGATCCGTTAAGTAATAAGTTTTTATTGGAGAAAACGGTATAATTAAAAGGCCCGCCGGGGTAACTCACCAGCTTACTTTCCCTTATGGCTTCCGCGTATGCCGTCAGGCTGACAGTGGAAATGCCCAACACCTTGATGAAATAGGTCGGCACATTATTGGTCAGGGTGCAGTTAATTTCCGGAGCATTAGCGGAATTTTTAACGAGATCTTGAGTAAAAGTCACCGTAGCATTGGCCGGGGAGAAGTTATTACTGGTGAGGATAGCGTTTGCCTCAGTGCTTGCCTGGGCTTGGCCTGTGGGGATGGGCAGCGATAATTTTAGGCAGCCGGCACAGACCGCGGCGTCCACGGCGTTTTGCATCTGGGTCCGGACGACTACCAGATTTCCCACGTCCAGGGCCAGTCCGATAAAGCCAATCAGGACCGGCAGCATTACTCCTACCATTACCGCGACGCTGCCTTCCTGGTTTTTCCGGAACATTTTTATCATAAAAAGACCCACCTTTAGAGGAGAAACTATTCCACGTACATAGTGCATTGCCCTTGTACAGGGTAGGGATTTTTGGGGAAGAAGGCGCTGATTAACGGGGTCATAATGGTGACATTGCTGGTGACCGTGACCGTAACGTTACTTCCGGAGGTGGGGGACGCGGGCGCGACTACGGCAGTTAAATTGTTTCCGTAGCTTTGCTGAATCGTGGTGTTAATAGCTGCCGAGGACGTCCCATTAACCGCAGCTAACCGCGCCCCTTGCCGCGCCGCCTCGTTAACCAGATCCATTTGAAAATATAAATTTCCAAAGTCGAAGATCCCACAGAGAACCAAGAGCAAGAGCGGAAGAAGCAGGGCAAATTCCACCGCCGCCGCCCCGCCCTCGCTTGCCGCTGCCTTTTTTTGCCTGGATGAAATGAGCCCGTGGATAATCCGCATCTTGATGCTCCCCGTCCGTTATTTCAGAAGGGTTCTGGATATGGTGATGGCGCCCGGCCCGAGGATGACGATGAACAGGGCCGGCATGATAAAAAGCATCATGGGAAACAGGATCTTTACCGGCAATTTCGCGGCGATCTCTTCAGCCTTCTGGGCTCGCTGCACCCGGATGAAATCCGCATGGGTGCGCAGGGCTTCGGCAATGCTGGTCCCCATCTTCTCCGATTGCAGCATCAGGCTCACCAAAGACTTGACGCTCTGCACCCCGGTGCGCTCCGCCAGGTTTTTTAAGGCCGTATCCCGGGAGGCGCCGGTGCGCAGCTCGGCATTGGTGAATTGCAGTTCCTTATAGAGGTCTTTGGATATGCCCCTGACCTCGTCGGCCACCCGCACCAGGGTGGCCTGCAAAGCCAACCCCGCTTCCATGGAGACGATCATCAAGTCCAGGACATCCGGTAAGGCCCGGTCGATGCGATCCCGCCGCCGGCCCCACAACACCCGGAGAATATAGTTAGGCAGAAAATAGCCGGCCCCAGCCAGGAGGCAGCCAAGCATCAAGCTGACGGCGGCGGTCTGCCCGCGCCAGATATTGAGAAACATGAAGGGCAGGGGCAGAAGGAAGGCGCAGAGGGTCCGCAGGCCGAAATAGATGGCCGGGGCATTGGGATGACGGAACCCGGCTTGATAAAGGGTGGTCATGAGTGCGGTCCCCTGGGTTTTGTCCTTCGAGGTCAACTTCCCGAGATTGGACAGCCAATCCAGGAAGCGTATTTTAAAAGAAAGGGCGGCGGCGGTTTTTCCCCGGAGGGGCAGGAGGTCCTTCCCGTCGGCGCTGCGATATCGCTCCCTCATGGTCCGGCGCTGGTAGTTATAGGCAGCCAGTCCGTAAGTGAGCAGGGCGAAGCTGATGAAGGTGATCCCCATCATCACGTATGCATAGATCTGCTGGCTCATGGTCTTTCCCGCGATTACACCTTGATTTGAATAATTCTACTCATCCAGAAGATTCCTATGAGCATGCTCAAGACCCCGCCCATCAGCAACCGGTTCCCCTGGGGATCGGTCAGCAGCAGCATGATGTAAACCCGGTTGACGTAATAGAGGACCAGGAAGATACCCACGGGAAGCAGCGCCAAAATCAGCGCGGAAAAGCGCCCCTCGGCGGTGAGGCCCTGGATCTTGCCCTTTAACTGCAACCGGGCCCGGATAAGTTTGCCGATATTCTCCAGGATCTCCGCCAGGTTGCCCCCGGTCTCGCTTTGAATGGAGACGGCGGTAACAAAAAACCGCAGGTCCTGGCTGGCCACCCGGTCAGCCATGCGGTGCAAGGCTTTATGCAGACCAAGCCCCAAGCGCTGCTCCTCGAAGGCGATCTTCATTTCCATTCCCAGAGGAGGGCCAATCTCCGCGCACGCCATTTCCATGGCAGACTGGAGGGTGTGGCCGGCCCGCAGAGAGCGGGAGAGCAGGTCCATGCCGTCCGGCATCTGCCTCTCCAGGCGGGCGGCCTTACGCTTCCTTTTGAACCGCAGGTAGAAGTAGGGCGCCGTTCCCAGGACCACGGCCAGAATGATCCGCCAATAAACCGCCTCGCAGAGGGACCCGGCCAGGTAACCCGCGCAGGCCAGAATTCCCGCCACACTGAGGAAGGCCTCGGGAGGGCAAAAGATGTCGGCCTGGTATAAGGTGCGCTGCAAGTTTTCCACCTTGCCCCAGCCCAGCGCAGCTTTTAAAATCAACAATAGCGGGCTTGCCGGCGACTCGGCCTGAGTCTTGAAGAGGCGGGCGTCAACCAGGGTTTTCCTGCTATTTCCCCAGAGCCGTTTCTTCATCTTCTGGTAGCCCATAGGCCGCACGAAGGAGAAATAAAACCCGGATAGAAAGAGGGCCAATCCCGCTAAGACGCTGGACATGACGAAGAAATACTGAGCCTCTGGAGAAACGGTAAAATATTGGGTCAGGGCTTCCATGGGGGTAGGCTCTCCTCCTTACTAGTTAACCGGACGTTCCAGGTCCGGGGGGCGCTCGAACATATTTGGCAGCGGCGCCCCAAAGAGCCGGCAGCGATCGGCAAAGCGGGGCATCACCCCGGTGGGCACAAATCTTCCCAGGATCTTGCCCTCACCGTCCATACCGTGCCTTTCGAAGACAAAGATATCCTGCATGCTGATCATGCCGCTCTCCATTCCGGTAATCTCCGAGAGGCTCACCAGCCGGCGAACCCCGTCGCTGTGGCGCGCCAGTTGGATGATGACGTTCAAGGACGAGGAGATCATCTGCCGCATGGCCTTTTCCTGGATGTTGATGCCGCTGAGGGAAATCATGGTTTCCATACGCAGCAGGGCGTCCCGGGAGGTGTTGGCGTGGATGGTGGTCATGGAGCCCTCATGGCCGGTGTTCATGGCCTGAAACATGTCGATCACTTCAGGGCCGCGCACCTCTCCCACGATGATCCGGTCCGGCCTCATCCGCAGGGAATTGCGCACCAAGTCCCGCTGAGTTACCTCTCCCTTGCCTTCCACGTTGGGCGGCCGGGTCTCCAGGCGGCAGACATGTTCCTGCTGCAATTGCAGCTCCGCGGAATCCTCGATGGTCAGGATGCGCTCAGAGGACGGGATATAGCCGGAAAGGATGTTGAGCAGGGTAGTCTTGCCGGCCCCCGTGCCCCCGGAGATGAGGACGTTTAGTTTGGCCACCGCAATGGCTTTGATCACTTCGGCGATTTCCGGGGAGAGGCTGCCTTTTTCTAGCAAATCCTCCAACTTGGGGCGTTGGACCGCAAAGCGCCGGATGGACAGCATGGGGCCGCCCAGGGCCAAGGGGGGGATGATGGCATTAATCCGGGAGCCATCGGGAAGCCTGGCATCCACCATGGGGGTGGACTCATCGATGCGGCGGCCCACGTTTGAGACTATCTTGTTGATAATTTTCAGTAAATGCTCATTGTTCTGGAAGCGCACCGCGGTGAGCTCCAGCCGCCCGCGCCTTTCGATGTATATCTGATCATACCGGTTGGCCAGGATGTCCGAGATGGTGGGATCCTTCAGCAAGGGCTCTAAGGGTCCGAGCCCCAGGATCTCAAATTCCAATTCCTCTGCCAGGCGGGCCTTTTCATGCAGGTTCAGGGGCTCGGTCTCTTCTTCCAAGAATTGGTTCAATACCTGGCGAATCTCCTGGGCCATCCTGGTCTGGTCCAGGGTCTCCAATTGGGCAAAATCGAGCCTTTCCAGCAGGCGATGGTGTATCCGGCTCTTTACCGCATAGAGGCGGGCTTCCCGCCCCGGATCCCCGGTGCTCACCAAGCCGGGTCTGGGCTTGATTCCCACCAGCGCCGGAGCCGTTGGGCGAACTCTCATCAGGGTCATTTTTTTATCCTCTTATCCAAGGGCAAAATAACTAGAATATCCAGAAACGCCGCCGCGCTGCCGCGCCATCGGCGCATTTCATTTCTCCTCCAAGGAGGCGGATGATCTTTTGGGCCACGCCCTTTAATCCCAGATAGAGCTTGGAACGGGGTCCCACCTTCGCCAGTGGCACTCCCTTGTTGATGGCCTCGATCAATGGCAGGTAATCGTGGTCGAGGATGGCCAGGACCGGTTCATCCATGATCTTTTCCAGTTCCCGCATTCCCAGGTCATTGGCTTTGTCATGACGGTTAACCACCACTTTGAGTTTTTTCTGGCCCTGGTCCCAGTCCTTGAGCGTGGGCCAAAGTTTCCTCAGGTTGCGGAAATTGGGGACATTGAGCTCGGTCAGCATCAGTACCAGGTCGGCCTCCTGAAACACCCGGAAAAACAATTCATCAAATAGATGGCCCAAATCCACCACGATATACTTGTAGAGACCGCGCAGAATGCTGAAGATCTTCCCCACGCCTTCCGGGTCCAGGCTATCTTGCTCCTTAAAGTCCGAGATGCCATGGAGGATATCCAGATTATTCCCGTAAGGTTGCATGATCCTCTGGAAGAATGACTGGTCCAGGGTATCGAGGTTGTGGATTACATCGACCAGGTCGTAGGTGCTGTCGAGGTCCAGGAAATTGCCGATATCGGGGAAAGGGCGGCCCAGATCCACCAGGGCGCAGCGCTCCGCACTTAGCTCCTCCAGGGCCACCGCCAGATTGATGGCTACGGTGGTGGTGCCGCTGCCCCCCTTATGTCCGGTAACCGCCACTACGGCGCCCTGGGCGTGAGCGGTGGCCTGGCGCCGCTTGGAGAGCTGCACCCGCTGCAGCGCCGCTTCCAGGACCTCCCGGTCCAGGGGCAACGGCAAGAACTCCCGGACCCCCAACTGCATGGCGCGCATCAGAAAGTCCGGTTCCAATTTCTCGGAACAGGCCATTACCGGGACCTGGGGAAACTTGCGGCACAGGGACTCGATCCACTGGGGCGGGGTGGTAAGGCCGTTAAGGTAGACCACCACCGAGTCCGGCGGAGTCTCCGGGCCCTTCCTCAGGAATGCCGTCACATCGGGGAATTGCTCGGTGGCCTCCACCAGAGGAAGATTATTCAGCAAATCCGCCAGAGGAGCGAAGGGAAGGCCGGCCCCGTAAATGATGGAGATATTAAGTTTATCCGTGTCCATCGTCTCTTGGTCTCATGGCAACAGCCGCAGCGAGAGGCTAGCGGACAACTAAAGATTGACCCGGGAACACGTCAGCCCTTTGATCACTTCCACATTCTTCTGGTTGGGAGGCGTCCCCTTGGGAGCCTCCTGCTTTTCGCCGTCGGAGCCGAGGAGATTCGAGGTATCCACTCCTCGGGTCGGCAGCTCTGCCAAATCGTTGCGGTTTCTCAAGGCCAGGCGGATCTTGCCCTGATTGCTGGCCAGGTTCATGATTTCCGCCTGTTCCGTATTCAAAACCAGGGTTACGGTGTTTACCACCGCGGGCTTTTCATCCAGACCCGGCTCCCAGGACTGGCCGGCGCTCAAAACCACGATATTTTGCAGGATGATTTTGCAAAAGTGGTCCGAAGAACCGGGCTTGACCATTTCCATCAGGATATCCACATGATCGCCGGGATGGATGAAGCCGGCCACCCCCGAAACATCATCGACCCGCACCGAGAGAGCCCGCTTCCCCTCAGTCAGCAGGCCCGCTAAACCGGCGGAAGCCCCCTCCGGGGCCAGCCTGGTGAGCAAGATGGGCTCTCCGGCGCTCACGGGCGCGTTGATGATGCGGCCCTCCAGTTGGGCCGGGGCGCCGGCGGCCTTGGGAGGAATCAATTCCCGAGGCCAGGTGGCGCTCTTCACCATCGCCTTGGTGATGATGGCGCCGGGGGAGATGTCCACGGCGGCGACCATCACCTGGCCCACCGGTTTGGGGGCCACCTGGGTTTGCGCGGAAATATAGTGATGGACCGAATACATGGCGGCCAGTCCCACCAACCCGGAAATCGCCATAAAGATGGTCCCCTTGGATAAATTCATGATCGGCTCCTTTTCCAGTTCGCCGCCAGGATGACTCGGGCGCCAATGATGATTGGGCACCCAAGGCGGCAGCCGTGATCCTCTCGCCCGTCACGGTTATGGTCTAAAGTTTTCGCCCCCAGCTCCCTTCACCTATTCTTAATTAGGCGAGGCGGCGAAGGGGAGGCCGGGTCCCGAGGACTGGTCCCCCGGACCCGGGACAGTCTGATCAGGCGAGTCGCGACTGACGTTCCACGACGGGGGGCAGCCCGGTTGAACTTGCTGCTCCTTAGCGCCCAAGCTGGAACCAAGCCGGCAGCAGGCCGCACTGCACCTGGCTGGCCCCGGACTGGTCACCGCAAAACCGCTCGCCCTCTGCATGAGCAGACCTCCCCACAGGGGTCAGTCCCCTGGAGGTCTAAATTAACTTCCGGCGACGCCGACCTGGCTGGCCACCGCCTGATAATTGTCGTTCACGTTGTTGCCCAGGGTGGTGACCGCGGTGATGATCACCACTGCGATCAGGGCCGCCAGCAGGCTGTATTCCACGGCGGTGGTGCCGGTTTCATCCTTCACAAAGCGCTTGATGGTTCCCATTTGGATATTCTCCGGTTTGCGCCCAGGGAGGCCCCGGACCGGCAGCAGGCCATACTCCCCTGCGCCGGCCCGGGCCTCATCACGCAAAAACCGCTCGACGCTCTCCATGAGCAGCCAGCCTCACAGGGTGTAGTCCCCTGGAGGTCCAGATTAACCGGTGCTGCTGATTTGGGAGGCGACCGCGTTGAACTTGGCGCTCAGGTTGGTGCCCAGGGTGGTGACCGCGGTGATGATCACCACCGCGATCAGGGCCACCAGCAGGCCGTATTCAACGGCGGTGGCTCCGCTCTCATCCGTCACAATCCGCTTGATGGTTGCCATTTGGATATTCTCCGGTTTGCGCCCAGGGTGGACCCGGGCCGGCAGCAGGCCGTACTCCCCTGCGCCCGCCCCGGCCTCGTCACAAAAACCGCTCGACGCTCTCCATGAACAGACAGCCTCACAGGGTGTAGTCTCCTGGAGGGCCAGATTAACTGGCGCTGCCGATCTGGGAAGCGACCGTGTTGAACTTGGCGCTCAGGTTGGTGCCCAGGGTGGTGACCGCGGTGATGATCACCACCGCGATCAGAGCCACCAGCAGGCCGTATTCAACGGCGGTGGCTCCGCTCTCATCCTTCACAATCCGCTTGATGGTTGCCATTTGGATATACTCCTCTTAGCTTACCAGGCGTCGTCCCTTGGTTTGATGGGGTTCCCCCACGCCGTTGACCGCGGGACGCGGCAACTAGCGGGAGGCAACGCTAGCATATTGAATTAAACGTTTAAGTTGGTCCCAGGATAGCCACCGCGCTGATGATTACTACGGCGACCAGGGCTGGCAACAACCCGTATTCCACGGCGCTGGCTCTTTACTCATTCCAGATCATTTTTGATAACTCCCTCCTTTCCGTTCCCCCGGGAGAGATACGATTCCCGGGAGAATTAATGGCGAACTTCGATATGGTTACCATCAATAAACATGCCAAACCCCGATTGTGCTATATTAATTGAAATATCCAATAGTTATCCACAGGACTCAATAATTCGGGCCAAAAGCCGTCAATTGCCATAGAGAAAATTTATTGGTGAAAAAGAAATTTCTCCTGAATTGAGAATGCCGGCCCTTGGGGACGCGGCAGCCTTGCGGAGGATTTGGGAGAGAGGAAGAGAAGATAAGGGGTGGTGGTAAAACCCTGAAATGGGAACAGTTCAGGCCAGGGGACAGTTTGCCAAGCACCTGCCAGGGGGACCTCAGGTTAAATTCCTCAAATATCGTCAGAGGTATCCTGGCTCATAACCCCGTCTTGATCCAGACCATGATCCTTTGCCGCAAAATGGCGCACCCATCATCCCGGGAACTCACCTTATTTTGAACCAGGACTAACCTGTCTTTGAGGCTCATCGTCCAATACAAGGGTGAGTCCATCAACGCCTGCAGGTGCGGCAACGCTGGCCACTCTGGTTTGGGTTCCATAAATAGAGACCATCCTCATGGAATTTTTGTCTATAACCTGGGTGCTACAAAATACATGCCGAAAATTGCGCCAGGAGGAAGGAACGGCAGTTATTTGGTGGAGAAAAGTTTCTCAAACGCCTTGGCGCCACGGCGGCGGGAGGGCAAGCGCCGATTCTCCAAAGGGAAAACCGGAAACTCCAAAAAAGTCCCCCCCGCCGGAGCCGGCAGGGGGAAGGTCCCCTGGAAGTCCGTTTAGGGCTTTCTGGAAATGCCGTTTTTCTTTAAGAGGGCATAAAGGCGAGGCGGGGATAATTCGGAGATGCGGCAGGCCTCCTGGACATTACCCGCGGTCAGGGACATCAGATCGGAGAGGTAGTCTTTTTCCGCCAACTCGATGGCCGCCTGGCGGAAATCATGCAGCCTGGGCAGGGTCTGGGACGCGGACGCGGCCCTTTCTCCAGTGCCGGTGGCGCCCGCGGCGTTGGCGGAGGGTTCCTTGGCCACCGCGGCCCGAACTACCTTGATGCGGATTTGGCTGGGGAGGTGCTTGGGGAATAAGGTGGGTTCATGACGTGACTGAGCCAAAGCACGATCCAGGGTATTGAACAGTTCCCGCACATTTCCCGGCCAATCATGGGCCAGGAGGGCCCCCAGAAATTCCGGGGCAAAGCCCTTGGCTCCGATGCCCCATTTTTCGCAAACGCGCGCGATATGGAACAGGGTCAGATCCTTTAGATCGCCAGAGCGGTGGCGCAAAGGCGGCAAATCTAGGGTGATGGCCCGCAAACGGAAGAGCAGGTCAGGGCGAAACAGGCCCTTGGCGGCCAGTTCATCGAGGTTGCGATTGGTGGCGGCCAGCAGGCGGAAATCGCTCTCGGTCTCGAATCTGCTGCCCACGGGTCGAAAGCGCCGTTCCTGCAGCACCCGCAAAAAGGCCTTTTGGATCTCCTTGGGCAGTTCGCCCACCTCATCCAGAAACAGGGTGCCGCCATGGGCTTGCTTAATCAGACCCACCTGGGAGCGATCGGCGCTGGTAAAAGCCCCCTTTTCATGTCCGAAGAGGGCGCTCTCCACCAGGGAGGCCGGGAGCGCGGCGCAATCCACTACCACAAAATCTTTGCCGGACCTGGGGCTGTTGCGGTGGATCGCCTTGGCGAACAGCTCCTTGCCGGTGCCCGTTTCGCCGTAGATCAGCACATTGGCCTCGCTGTCGGCGGCCTGGGCCACTAAATCATAGCAGGCCACCATCTGCGGGCTTTGTCCCACAATGCCTTCCAACTTTAAAGCTACCGGAGGCTTTTTGAGGCGTTTCTCCTGCCGGTACTGTAAGGCGCGGACCAAAGGCAGGGACATTTGTTTAATGGAGGACTGCTTTTCGATGTAATCCCAGGCGCCCTTAAGGATGGCCAGTTCGGCTCCATCGGGATCGCCGGCCCCGGTGATAATGATGACCTCAGGAGCGGAGGCAGTTTGCCGCAACTGGGGCAACACCTCCAAGCCGCTGCCGTCGGGCATGCGCACATCGAGGAAGACCACGTCGAAGGGCTCGGTGGTGGCCAGCCGCAAACCTTCCGCCAGGGTTGGGGCGTAAAGGCTCTCCTGGCCCAGGGTTTGCACCATTTCGGAGAGCATCTCTCCGAACATCCGGTCGTCGTCGATGATCAACACTCTTGCCATAGGTGGTCTTTCCACCTTTAGTCTCCGGACCTGCCGATTTTCTGCCGATCAGCATCCTATGCCACCCAGGAATGGGTTTCCGGCTGCTTCTATAACTGGCAACTCCTTGGGCTATCTATCATCTCCCGAACCTTGCACACCAGGTCCATAGGCGGAAAAGGTTTCTGGATAAAGGGCAGAGCTGTATTCAGCAAGCCGCGCACCGCCACGGAGTCCTCCGTATACCCCGACATAAAGAGGATCTTCATTTCCGGGTGCAGCGGCGATAAGATTTCGGCCAATTCCCGGCCGCTCTTGTGGGGCATCACCACGTCGGTCAACAACAGGTGGATGGGGGTGGCAAGACCTTTGACCAATTCCAGGGCCTCCAGGGCGTTGCGGGCCATCAGCACGTGATAGCCGTGCATCTCCAGGGCCTCCTGGATCAATCCCAGGAGAAGCTCCTCATCTTCCACCACCAGAACGGTTTCGCTCCCCTGGGGGGTGACGTCCCAGGCGCACTGCTCCGCAGCATTCTCCAGGGAAGCTTCAATCTGCGGCAGGTAGATCTCGAAGACCGTGCCGCCTTCCGGCTGGCTGGAGACCTCGATGTGGCCGCCGCTCTGCTTGATGATGCCGTAGACGGTGGCCAGCCCCAGTCCGGTGCCCTTGCCGGACGCCTTGGTGGTGAAGAAGGGATCGAAGATATGAGCCAGGGTCTCCGGGTCCATGCCCTGGCCGTGGTCGACCACCGAAACCTGGGTATAAGGACCGGGTGGGAGCTCGGGGTGGCGGCGGCTAAAGGTTTCGTTCAAATAGACGTTGGCCGTCCGGACGATGATTTTGCCTCCCGTGGGCATGGCGTCCCGGGCATTGATTACCAGGTTCATGATGACCTGTTCGAGCTGGCCCGGATCGGCCTTCACCGCCTTCAGGGCCTGGTCGAGAAGGATGACCAGGTTGATGTCTTCGCCGATGAGCCGGCGCAGCATCGCCTCCAGGTTGGTGATTACCGTATTAAGGTTGGTCACCCGGGGCTGCAGCAATTGCTTGCGGCTGAAGGTCAGGAGTTGGTGGGTCAGGGCGGCCGCCCGCTCCGCTGATTTTCTGATGCCTTCCAGGTGGTGGAAGATGGGATCTCCCTCCCGTAAAGACATCATGAGAATCTCATTGTAGCCCATGATGGCGGTCAACATGTTGTTGAAGTCATGGGCTACTGCGCCGGCCAACCTTCCTACGGCCTCCATTCTCTGGGATTGCAGCAGTTGCTCTTCCAGCATGACGCGTTCGTGGAGGTCTATAAAGAAACCCAGAATCGCCCGCCGCCCCTGGTATTGGATGGGAGTAACGGTTTCCAGCACCCAGCGGACCTCTCCGGTTCTGGTGACGATCTGGAATTCGCAGGGGGTGGTTCTCTCCCCTTTAAGCATTTGGATGACCTGAGAGCGCACCGTCTCTTTATATTCCTCGGGCACATAAGTTAAGGAGTCGTGGCCCACCAGGTCATCTTCACCATTACCGGTGACTTTCCTGACCGCGGGATTGAACAGCTTGAACTCCCCATCTTGGATAATGAAAATACCGATGGGGGCCGTGTAAATCAATGATTTGAGGGCCTCGCGCTTTCCGAGCTTCTCCTGGTCTTGGCGCCGCTCGCCAGCCCCACGCGCCAGTCGCTTATCGAGTTCGACCACGATGTCCTGGCGCTGCAGGGCGGCGCGCAGGGATTCGTTCTCCAAGAACGTCTGGGCGGCCTGGGAGAGATCGCGACCCAGGGCCAGTACGGCGATCACTTCATTATGGCGGCGGTTGACCCCGGCGTCGGCCAATCCCTGTCCGGCGCAACTGTAAAATCCCACCATGGGTACCTGGGGGGCCAGGTCCATCATGGCGGAGATCTCCTCGCCGACGCTGGACCCCAAAGTGCGGCTTCTGAGGGCAGAGGAAAAGACCAGGGCCAGCCCGGGGTCCGTGATGGAGCCGCGCCGCAAGGCCTTGCGCAGGGCTTCGCCGCCAGCCGCCACCGGGTGGTCGCGAGCGGCTGGCCTCAAGGTCAGGCAGGCGCCCTCGGGCACCGGCTGAGTGAGCCGTACCGCGCTGGAACCGGGTAATAAGGTGGCCACGTTGATGCTGCATTGGCCATAAGGATCGGGGATCTCCAGGGGCCGCCCGGTGGTCAGGGCCAGGTGCTTCCCGGCCAGGGCCTCCGGAGGAAGCTGCAACATGCGGCAATAGACGTCGGCGGCCGGCTGGCCGTCCAATTCCAGGACCTCCAGGCCCCGGGCCAGGGTGACCGTGGCCCGCCGGGAGGTGGGCCGGAAGGCGCGGGCCAGGGAGATGCCGAAGGTCAGGCTGGTCTCGACCACCGCCACCAGAAGGCTGTCGTGGTAAACCTCGGCGCCCGCAAAGACGTAATTGCCTTCCAGGCGCCAATCATCCGCGGCTTCGCCCCCCATGATGGGGAGCCGTCCCTGGGAGAGGCGCTCCAGGGTTTCCAGGATCTGGAAGCTGTGGAAATCGGCAGTGCGGGGGGCGCCCGGGGAAAACAGCAGCGCGAAGGCCGACTCGCCCTGGCGGCCCAGCAGCGACTCCATGACGTTCTCCGCACCGGAGAAATAGGGGGCGATTTCCGGAGCGGTGATCGCCTCAATCACCGCCCGATCCCAGTCCTGGGAGACCCCGCGGCCCACTGCCACCTTCACGCGCAGATAAGGGGAGGCCAGGGCCAACACCACCACCGCCTGGCGCTGGAGGCCGTTGCAGATCCCTCCGGCGGCGCTGGCGCCAATCAAAGGCGCCGGGCCTACCACCTGGCGGATCCCGCGGAGCACGGCCTCCGGGTCATATTGGGGCGAAGCGAACACCTGGACCAGGGAAAGGGGGTGTTCTTTGATAGCCTCCAGGGCCTGGCGGGCGGCTTTTTTGCCAACCGCGCCGGCATCTTTTCCCTTGGCCACTCCAAAGCCGACTTCCAGATTCGTTTGCACCATTGGAAATCCCCAACGCACCGGGAAATGGACCAGGTCAACTTAGCGCCTCCCCGATGCTCATCTTAGATTGAACACCTGAGCCACTAAGGTAGGATCGGCAAAAAATTCTTGTCGGATAAGAAAATTATTGGAAAACGTCTTATTCTAATGCAAGAGAGATACCAGAATGGTCCAAGACGCCAGGATAATTTAGAGAAAAGCGGGTGGCCTGGGGAGAGTCTTCAGGTGAGAAAGGCGCCGGATACGGACCCGGCGCCCCGGTAGCGCTGCTTAAGGCGGCGGGCGCTGCCCGCCCTAGACCGTTTTCCGTTTTCCGTACGGGGGTCCGGCCCGGTTGGCGCGCAGATGAACATTTTTCTGGTGGCCCAGGCGTCCCGCCTGTGCGGCGCAGTCTTCTAAAATCCTGTGCCCCTAAAGGCCATCTTGGCTAAAGCTTTAGGTAGCGGTTAGCTTTTTTCGGTTTTCGGTGAAGTCGAAGGCAGAAGCAAAGGCCCCCTGGCAGGGCTTATTTCCCCGGCAGCTTGGGCAGCTCCGTCAGGGCCTTTTGGATCATGGCATCGGGGTCCAGCTCGATATCCTGCAGTTGCCCTTCCAGGTAAGCGTCGTAGGCCGCCAGGTCGAAGTGGCCGTGGCCCGAGAAATTGAGGACAATGCATTTAGGCCGGTTGGTCTCCTTGCACACCCGGGCTTCGTCCACCGCGGCCTTGATGGCGTGGGCCGTCTCCGGCGCCGGGATCAGGCCTTCGGTTTCGGCGAAGAGGCGGGCCGCCTCAAACACGGGGTTCTGGGGATAGGCCCGGGCCTCGATGACCTTTTCGTGCACCAGCAGGCAGAGCAAAGGCGCGTCGCCGTGATACCGCAAGCCGCCGGCATGGATGCCCGAAGGCACAAAGGAGTGTCCCAGGGTGTACATCATGATCAGCGGAGTGAGCCCGGCCGTATCTCCGAAATCGTAGGTGTAAGTTCCCCGGGTGAGGGTGGGGCAGGCGGTGGGCTCCACCGCAATGAAGCGCCGGTCCTTGCCCTGAAGTTTATCCCGGACAAAGGGAAAGCAGAAGCCCGCGAAGTTGCTGCCCCCGCCCACGCAGCCGATAAGGATATCCGGTTCTTCCCCGGCCAGGGCCAGTTGCTTTTTGGTCTCCAGGCCGACGATGGTCTGGTGCAGCATGACGTGATTGAGGACGCTGCCCAGGGAGTAGTTGGTATCGGCGTGGCCGGCGGCGTCTTCCACCGCTTCGGAGATCGCCATCCCCAGGCTGCCCGAGGTTTCCGGGTCCCGGGCCAGGATCTGGCGGCCCGCGGAGGTGCGGTCCGTGGGGGACGGATAGACGCTGGCCCCCCAGATATGCATCAGGGAGCGGCGGTAAGGCTTCTGAAAATAGCTCACCTTGACCATGTACACCGTGCATTCCAGTCCGAAAAGGTTGCAGGCCAGGGCCAGGGCGCTGCCCCATTGCCCGGCGCCGGTTTCGGTGGCCAGCCGTTTGATGCCCGCGGCCTTGTTGTAATAAGCCTGGGCCACGGCGGTATTGGGTTTATGGCTGCCGGCGGGGCTCACGGACTCGTTCTTATAATAGATGCGGGCCGGGGTGCCCAGGGTGGCTTCCAGGTTGCGGGCCCGGTGCAGCGGGCTGGGCCGCCATAATTGATAGATGCGCCGCACTTCGTCGGGAATGGGGATCCAACGCTCGCGGCTCATTTCCTGCTGAATGAGTTCCATGGGAAAGATGGCGGCCAGGTCCTGGGGCCTGATGGGCTCGCCGGTGCCCGGATGGAGATAGGGCGGCAGGGGCGCGGGCAGATCCGGAATGATATTATACCATTCCTGGGGCATCTCCGCTTCGCTCAAGTGGATTTTATAAGACTCCAAATTATTCCCCCTAAGCTTCTCCCCTTGCCGGTAGGGGCGGCGTCCGGTGGCACAGGCCTCTGGCCTGTGGGTTTGCCCGGGGGGGCAACCCCGCCCCTACGCTGGGGGAGAAAGGATGGCAAAACAACTCGCATCCCCCCATCTTTACGAAAGTGGGGGCAGATAAATCATTGGCGCGCCCGAGAGGATTCGAACCTCCGACCCACGGATTCGTAGTCCGTTGCTCTATCCGGGCTGAGCTACGGGCGCACTGGTTACTCTGGTTGCCAGGAAGCGTTCCCGGCCCCTATCCGAATTTTTATAACCTCTACCGGGGCAAAGGTCAAGGGTGAGGGGCACGCGGGCCAGGAGGCCACAGCCGCCCGCAGACAAGGCCGCGGTTCAGGGGCGGGGCCAGATAAGCGGCGGCCACAGGCCGCCCTAGAAAATCTATTTGGTGCGCAGTGCGCACCCTACATGGCGGGCTGTGCCCGCCGTTTTAACCAGGGCTCCCCAATAATTCCCGCAACGGCCTATCGTAATGGTGGGGAATTTAACGGTAGCCGCAGGCTTTAGCCTGCGCAAGCTAAAGCTTGGGGCTACTCGATTAAAATCCGCTCTAGTTAATGCTTAGATTTATGGCATTAAGGGCGACCTAATCACAGGCTGGAAGCCTGTGCCACTGTCGCCCCTACAAAAACTCATGATAAGCGGTGGTCTATGGAATTAAGGGCCAGGGGGAGCGCCCTTGATAGAGATTAATGAGATAGATGTCCAGTCTGGCAACTGGTAACTGGCAACTGGTAACTGATTACTATTGCGCAAGCTAAAGCTTGCGGCTACATTATCCGTCGCGCCTAATAGAGATTATTGGGGTCGATGTCCAGGGTAAGGTTCAGGCGGGAGCGGGGAGGAGGGCGAAAGAGGCGGCGCAGGTGGCCCAAGGCCGTGGCCAGGGCCGGCCGGCCGTAGCTTTTCAGGAGCAACTGCCAGCGGTAGCGGCCCTGCAGACGGCTCAATCCCGCGGGGGCCGGCCCCAGCACCTGCACCCGGGAGCGGAGCTGGGCGTCCCGCTCCACTTCCCGTTTCAAGGCCGCGGTCAGCCGCTGGGCCTCCCGGGCCACGGCCGCCTCGAAGGGGCCGTCGAGTCGAGCCAGGGCCAGACGGGTGAAGGGCGGATAGCCCAGCCGGCGTCGAATCTCGATTTCCCGTTCATAGAAACCGACCCAATCCTGGCTCTGCACCAGTTGGAAGAGGTAATGCTCCGGATGGAAGGTTTGCACCAGGACCTTCCCGGGGGCCTCCCCCCGGCCGGCCCGGCCGGCCACCTGGGAGAGGAGCTGGAAGGTGCGCTCCCCGGCGTGGTACTCGGGGAAAAAGAGGCTCAAATCCGCGGCCACCACCCCCACCAGGCTGACCCCGGGGAAATGGTGGCCCTTGGCGATCATTTGGGTGCCCACCAGGAGGTCCAGGTCGCCGGCGGCAAAGCTCTCCAATATGGCGAGGGCCCGCCCGCTATGAGGGGCGGTGTCCCGGTCCAGGCGGGCCACCCGGGCGCCGGGCAGCAGGCGCCGCAGCTCGCTCTCCACCTTTTCGGTGCCCACCCCGTATTGCTTGATGGCGGTGGCCTGGCATTGGGGGCAGCTCTGGGGCACATCCTGGCTGAAGCCGCAGTAGTGGCAGATGAGGCGGTCCTCTCCCGCTTGATGGCGGGTCATGGCCACGCTGCATTGGCGGCACTGGAAGACGTGGCCGCAAAACAGGCAAAATAGGGCCCGGGCATAGCCCCGGCGGTTTAAGAAGAGCAGGGCCTGCTCCCCCCGGGATAACACCCCTTCCAGGGCCGCCAGCAAGGGCCGGGAGATGATCTTCAGGGCCCGTCCTCCCCGCTGGGCCCGCAAATCGACGAGGTGAATCTCCGGCAAGGCCTGGGGGGTGACCCGGCGGGAGAGGTTGAGATAGCGATATTTGCCGGTGCGGGCCAGGTGATAGGTGGTGATCTGGGGGGTGGCGGAGACCAGCACCGCGGCCGCCCCCGCCAGCTTAGCCCGGTAGAGGGCCACGTCCCGGGCCTGGTAGAGCAGGCCGCCTTCCTGCTTGTAGGCGGAGTCGTGCTCCTCGTCCACCACCACCAGGCCCAGGCGGGGCAAGGGGGCGAAGACCGCGGAGCGGGCCCCCACCACCACGTCCACTTCCCCCAGCATGATGCGGCGCCACTGGTCCAGGCGGGCGGCCTCGGAGAGGCCGCTGTGCAGCAAGGTGACCCGAGGCCCGAAACGGCGCCGGAAGGCCTGGGCCACCGGATGGCTCAGGGCGATCTCCGGCAGCAGCACCAGGACCTGGCGCCCCCGGGCCAGGGCCTGGGCCGCGGCCACCAGGTAGACTTCGGTCTTGCCGCTGGCGGTTACTCCGTGCAACAGGAAGGGGGAGAAGGAACCGGAGGCGATCCCCCGGATAATGGCGGTGAGGGCCAGCTCTTGCTCCGGCGCCAGGGCCAGGGGGGCTTCGTCCGGAATCCAGGGGTGACTCTCCAGGGGGTCTTGCAAGGCGGGGCGCCGGGAGAGAACCACCAGGCCCCGCTTCTCCAGGCGGCGCAGGACCGGCAGGCATCCGGGAAACTGCGGCCGCAGGCCGCTTACGGCAACGGCTGCCGCGGCTTCCTGCAAATGGGCCAGCAACTCCCGGCTCCGGGGCCCCAGGCGCGGCAGGGGCGGCGCCGCGGCCGGCGGCGCCGGGGCCACCCAGGTCTCCTGGCGGCCCCCGGAGGGCCGGGCCCCCCCGGGGATGATCCGGCCCAGGGCCTCCCCCAGGGGATACTGATAATAGTCGGCCAGCCAGCGGAACAGGGGCACCATCTCCGGGCCGAAGCGGGGGATGGGGTCCAGCAGCTTCTGGAGGTTGCGCAGCCTCACCGGCGGGGCCTGCAGCGCCGGGGCCAGGAGGTAACCGGTCACCGTCTGCCGCCCCACCGGCGCCAGCACCAGGCTTCCCACCCCCGCGGCCGCCAGCTCCGGCGGCCGCCGATAGGTGAGGGTCTGGGCCAGGGGTAGGGCCACCGCCACTTCCCAGAGATCGGCGGCTTCTGGACCGGTATTAACGGCGGCAGGGGTTGAGGGCATAAGAAAATGGAAGAAAGATTTTTTCTTATCAGTGGTGGTGGCAGCAACAAAATTACCTGAAGAAGCTTACACTATCTGGCAATTAAACTCTATGTCATTATAATATCAATGATATCAATATATTATATCGATAAAAATAAATCGCCTCTCAGCCTGCCGGCGCAGAGGTCAGGGTGGGGAAATTCCCGATGGCGGAGCGGAGTTATCCGGAAAACCCTCGGAATAATCGGATTGCCAGCCGAAGAGGTCGGCATAGGCGGCGGTTAGGGCGCAGGAGCTGACCGGCAGGCTGACCAGGAGGCCGGCGACTAAGGCGATGACGCCTAACAGGTTGACCAGCACCAGCAGCAGGAAGAAGCCAAACATGCCGAACCAGATAGGGTTGACCGCGCTGCGGCTCAACTCGAGGGCCTGCCAGAAATCGAGGCGGCGATCCACCACCAGAGAGGCCGCGAAGAGGTAGCTCACCATTAAATAGACACCGGGAATAATCAGTAACAGCCAGCCGATCCCGGTGAGCAGCCCTCCCACCAGGGCCGTCAGCAGCAGGGGGAGGAAGAACCGGAAGCCCAGGAAGAAATCACGGAAATGAGGGCTGCGGCCCTGCAGCAGTTTGGCGCTGACGATAAAGTACCCTATCAGCAGCACCGGGGAGACTGCGCCGCTGGCCACCCAGCCGAAGTAGGGGACGATGGTTAAGGCGATTTGAATCAGGAAGTAGACCAGGGAGAAGCCGATAAACCCTCCGGGATAGCGTTTAAACAGCTCCCAGCCGGTCTTCAGGTATTCCCCCAATGGCAAAGAAGAAGTGGTGCGTCTGGTGGTGGGCCCGGTCACCTTGGGCAGCTTGGGCGCCGCCTGCCCGCAGTTGGGGCAAAAACCGGCAGTCTCCAGGATCTCTTGGCCGCAATGGGGGCAATGGAGAATGGTTTAGCCCTTTTCTGATGATTAAATTGTTTACCTGAACCGCTGGCGATGCTATCAGTTATGGGGGCAAATGGCAAATATTTTCCGGGAGAGGCATGGCTGAGGCTCAGGAGGGGGGCAACCTCGTTCCCAAGTTGAACTTGGGAACGAGGTTTAGACCAATTTGTTCAGGAGGGTCAGGTCATGGCACTGGTTTCCGCGGATTTCCAATCCGAGACCATCGGCACCATCACCTTCAATAATGACCGCAGGCGCAACGCCCTGAGCGGGGATTTCATCCATGAACTCATCAAGGCGCTGAACGACATGATTTACCATCCGGCCCGGGTTATCATCTTGCGGGCCAATCCGGGGGCGGCGATCTGGTCCGCGGGCCACGACGTCAGCGAATTACCCAAGCACGGGCGGGATCCGCTGTCCTACAACGATCCGCTGGAACAGGCCATCCGCGCCATTCAACGCTGTCCGGCGCCGGTGATCGCCATGCTGGAGGGCAGCGTCTGGGGGGGCGCCTGCGAGCTGGCCTTTGTCTGCGACATCCTCATCGGCACCGAGAAGACTTCCTTTGCCATAACCCCGGCCCACCTGGGAGTTCCCTATAACCCCACCGGCATCCTGCACATCATCAACATGATCGGCCTGAACATGGCGCGGGAGATGTTTTTCACCGCGCAGCCGGTGGCGGCGGAGCGGGCCCTCAGGGTCGGCCTGCTCAATCATCTGGTGCCGGCCGGGAAACTGGAGGATTTCACCTATACCCTGGCCCAGCAGATCGCCGGGAATTCCCCCCTGAGCATCTCGGTGATCAAGGAGCAGTTCCGCCTGCTGGCCAACGCCCTGCCCCTGAGCCCGGAGACCTTCGAGCGCATCCAGGGACTGCGGCGGCTGGTCTATGACAGTGAGGACTATCAGGAGGGGCTGATGGCCTTCCTGGAGAAAAGGAAGCCGGTTTTTCGGGGGAAGTGAAGGGGGGATATGGACGGTCTTGTAGGGGCGCACCCAGGTGTGCGCCCCCTACGAAATGGAGGGCAGTAGGGGCGGGTTTTAAACCCGCCCCTACAAAAAACCATGTGAAGCCACCCCTCACCCTAACCCTTACAAGAAATCCTCTCGCCGGTAGGTGGGGCGGGCCTCCGTGCCCGCCAGCCAGGGCAGGCAGGGACGCCTGCCCCACCGGAACCCGCCCCTAGCCGGGCGGGGGAGAGGGGATTTGGTGAGCATCAAGGCCAGGCCTCCAAGAAAGGGGTAAGCAGATGAAGCGGCAGCGGGTGGGCATCTTAATTTTTCCGGAGGTGGAGGTCCTGGATTTTTGCGGGCCCTACGAGGTCTTTACCGTCACCCGCTTGGATGAGGCCCGGCGCCGGGAAGAGCCTTCACCCTTCCAGGTGCTGCTATTGGCGGAGCGGGAGGAGGCGATTACCACCGCCGCGGGTATGCGGGTGCTCCCCGACTGCACCCTGGCCTCCTGCCCGCCCCTGGATATCCTGGTGGTGCCCGGCGGCTGGGGCACCCGGCGGCAAATTGACAATAAAATCCTGATTGACTGGATTGCTGAGCAGGGTCGGCAGGTGGAGACCCTCACCTCGGTGTGCACCGGCGTCCTGCTGTTGGGGCAGGCGGGGCTGCTGGACGGGCGCCGGGCCACCACCCACTGGCGCTCCCTGAAGGTGTTGCGGGAGTCCTTCCCCAGGGTGACTGTGGAGGAACAACTGCACGTGGTGGAGGATGGCAACCTGCTCACTTCGGCGGGCATCGCCGCGGGCCTGGACCTGGCGCTGAAGGTGGTGGAGCGTTATTACGGCGAGGCCGTGGCCCGCGCCACGGCGAGGCACATGGAATATCGTTATCCGGAGGATAATGCCCGGCGGATTTGATCTCAGCTTCTAGGGCGGGCTGTGCCCGCGGTTTTAGCCGTGATAGCCCCGGTAAGCGGCGGCCACAGGCCGCCCTAGAAAATCTATTTGGTGCGCAGTGCGCACCCTACATGGCGGGCTATGCCCGCCGCCATCGTTTTTACACAGGCCAGAGGCCTATGCTACCAAGTCTAGGTAATATAGGCGTCCCGCCTGTGTAGGTAATGGTCGGCGGCCACAGGCCGCCCTAGAAAACCTATTTGGTGCGCAGTGCGCACCCTACATGGCGGGCTGTGCCCGCCTCATATTTTATATTATGGGGATTGGGGGAGGGGTTTGGGGGAAGGGTAGGGGCCGATGGCCCCTGGCCGCTTTCCCCAATTTATTTCTGCCCTGCTGCCCTACTGCCGCCGTTCGCGGAACTGGCGCACCTGGTACATGAAGGCCTCCAGGCGGGTGCGGGTGTGGCTCTGTTCCTGGCCGTCATAGGCCAGGTTGAGGAAGGGGATGTTGTCGTGCTCCTCCCGGAAGCGTTTGAACAGGGAGTTGACCACGGTGCCGGGCATGCAGCTGAAGGGCATGATGTTCACCAGCCCCGCGGCGCCCTTGCGCACGAAATCCCGGGATTTGCCCATGCTCAGGATGGCCTCGCCTTCGAAGGAGGGGTGCAGGTAATCCTTGGCCATTTCCAGGACTTCGGCGATGGAAGGCTCCCGCAGGTTCTTGATGCTGCCGTGGAAGATCTCTTCCAGGCGGCGCTCATCCTTTTTCTGCACCCGGTCCTCCAGGCAAAACTTCAGGTAGCGGCCGAAATGCCGGGCGTTCCAGGCGTCATGGCGGGAGGAGTGGGTAACGTAGAGGAGCCACTCGCCGATGGGCGGCATCCAGACCTCGCCCCCCAGGGCCTCGATCTCCCGCACCGCGTCTTCGTTGGAGAAATGGTTGGCCCGGGTATAGATCTCGCCCACGATGCCGACGATGGGTTTGCGGCCGTTGGGATTAAGGGACAGGTCCTGGAAAGCGCCCCGGGCCTCGCGGAGCACGGCCGGCAGGTCTTGCCGGTCCCGCGTCGCTTCATAGGCTTTTTGCAAGTAGTGCTTATAGACTTTGTCGGATTCGCCGGCATAGCGTTCATAGGGCCGGGTCTCCCGGAGCTTCTTCTCCAATAGGTCGATGGCCACCACCCCGTTCCAGACGATGCGGGCGTAGTCTTGCCCCACCATGCCGACTTCCTGGTACATGCTTTCGCTTTGATCCGGAGAATAGACCGGAACCTGGGGGTAGCCCAATTCGTCGAGGATGAGGCGGTGAAAGCGGTGATACTGGCCGAAGCGGCAGGGGCCGTTGGCCGCGGGCATAAAGAAGGCGCTGCGCTCGGGATCGAAATCCGGGCGGCGCAGCAGCTTGGCCAGGTCACCGGTGGTGAGGATCAGGGGGTAGCACTCCTTGCCGGAGGTGAGGCGGCGGCCCAGCTCCAGGGTCTCTTCGTCGGAGTCCGGCAAGGCCTCGGCCTCTCCGCCGCAGGCCTGGAAGCCGGCCACCAGGGCCAGGGCCTGGTCGGCCATGGGCGGCAGGTAAATCTTGCGTTTCAGTGAGCCGGTGACGCGGTAGCGATAGGGGGAGACCCTTTCCGGGGCCGGCGCCACTTTGACGTTCTTCAGGCTGTCCAGAAAGGCCTCCAGGCGGGTGATGGCGCCCACGTCGGAGGAGTGTTCGTCGATTTCGATCTCCAGGTAGGGCTTGCCGCGCATGCGATCCTTGAAGAAGTGTTGGATGAAGGAATCGGGGCCACAGCCGAAATTAGTGATGAAGATGCCGTAGAGCCGCGGATCCCGGCGGATGTGCTCCGCCACCCCGAGGATCTTTTGGCCGAACCGCCAGTACATGGGCTTGATTTCGTCCAGGTCCTGGACCTGGTCCACCGGCAGGAAATCCATGGGCAGGGCCAAGACCCCCAACTGCCGCAGCTTGCGGTGCAGATTGAGGTTCATTCCCGGGTCCAGGGCGTTATAGGGGCGGCCGATGAGGACCATGAGGCGGCCGTCAGGCGGCAGCGACTCCAGGATCTCCCGGCCCCGGGCGCGGAGGCGGTTATAGTAGGTTTCTTGGGCGGCGAAGGCCTTTTTCATGGCCCGGTTCACCCGGAAGGGGGAAACCCCCAGTTCTCTCCCCAGACTCCGCAGACCCTGGCGCAGCCGCTTCTCCCCCCGGCCGAAATAGAGCACCGGGGTGAGGACCCGGGCGCCGTAGGCGGCAAAATCGATGGCGCTGGGCGCGGTGTAGCACAGGGACTGGGCCATGGGGCAGACTACCCCGGCCCGCACCTCCGGGTCGGGGTGGGGCATGTCGATGATGCTGGGCAGGAAAATGCGTTGCACCCCGGCCTTGAGGAGGTCCAGGAGGTGGCCGTGGGCCACTTTCACCGGATAGCAGGGCTCCGCGGCCAGGGCCTCCACCCCCTCGTTGATCACTGACTTGTTGGTCTTCTGGGAATAGACCACGGTGAAGTCCAGCTCCTCGAAAAAGGCCCGGAAAAATGGCATGAGCTCCTGGAAGAACATGGTGCGGGGGATGCCGATGGCGCCCCGCTTGCCTTCCGGGGGAGGCTCGGGCCCGTAGAGCCAGGCTTCGCGTTCCGCCAGCAGGTCAACCAGGTCCACCTGCTTGCGGGAGGCGGCGACTTCGTATTTTTCGCAGCGGCTGCCGTAGAATAAGGGCTGTTCCCCCTCGATCTTCACCTGGCGAATCTCGCAGTGGTTGGCGCAGCCGCTGCACTCAAAGGAAGTTATGACATACTTACGATCGGCCAGGTCGAAGCCCTTGAATTTGGAGGTTTCCCAGTCCCGCTCCCGCATGGCCAACAGCGCCGCGCCGATGGCCCCGGTGACGTCGTGGTGGGGCGGCACGACGACGGGTTTGCCGCAGACCTGCTGGAAGGCCGCCACAATGCCGCGGTTGGCCGCGGTGGCCCCCTGGTAGAAGATGCGTTTGCCGATGGGGCGGTCCTCGACCACCTTGTTCAGGTAGTTCTGCACAATGGAGTAGGAGAGGCCCGATACCAGGTCCTCCTTGGCGGCGCCCCGCTGCTGATGGTGGACGATGTCCGATTCCATGAATACGGTGCAGCGTTCCCCCATGCGCACCGGATTTTGGGATTGCAGGGCCAGGCTGCCGAACTCCTCCCGGATGGAGATGCCCAGTTTCTCCGCCTGCTCCTCCAGATAGGAGCCGGTGCCCGCGGCGCACACCTTGTTCATCATGAAGTCAACGATGGCGCCATTGCTCAGGGAGATGAACTTGGAGTCCTGGCCGCCGATCTCGAAGATGGTGTCCACCTCGGGGTCGATGGCCGCGGCGGCAGTGGCCTGGGCGGTGATCTCGTTGCGCACCACGTCGGCGCCGATGAAGTCCCCGGTGAGGTAGCGGCCGGAGCCGGTGGTCGCCGCGCCCAGGATGCGGATGCGGTCCCCGATCCTGGCGCCTACCCGGCGCAGGCCCTCGGTGATGGCCTCCAGGGGCCGGCCCGCGGTCATCAGATACTCCCGGGCCAGGACCCGGCCGCGGGGGTCGATGACCACCACGTTGGTGCTGATGGAGCCCACGTCCACACCCAGGTAGCCTTCCGCCACCTGGCCTGGCGGGATCTCCTCCACCCGGTAGTGGTCCGGCCCCAGGAGCGGCGGCGGTGAGAGGGGTGGCAGATGCCGGGTCGGCTCGGATTCCTCCTGCAGGTGCCGGCGCAGGGGCGCAAGGTCCAGGGTGAAATGGGGCGGCGGGTTTTCCCGGGCCACCAGGACCGCGCCCACCGCGCCCAGGCTGCAGAAGTGGGGCGGGATGAGGAGGCCGGTTTCATCCAGGCCGAAGACCTGGCGGAAGGCCTGGCGCACCCCCAGGTTGTGGGCCACTCCTCCCTGGAAGGCCACCGGCGGGGTGATGGTTTTGCCCTTGCCGATGTTGCTTTTTAAATTGCGGCCCATGGCCCGGCAGAGGCCGGCGATGATCTCAAAGTCCGGGGTGGCCCCCTGCTGCAGGTGGATCATATCCGTCTTGGCAAAGACGCTGCAGCGCCCGGCCACTCGGGGCGGGGTGGTGGACTTCAGGGCCAGTTCGCTGAATTCCTCGATGCTGTAGCCCAGGCGATGGGCCTGCTGATCCAGAAAGGAGCCGGTGCCCGCGGCGCACATGGTGTTCATGGCGAAGTCCTGGATCACCAGGTGGCCGTTAACTTCGTCCACCAGAACCATCTTGGCGCTCTCTCCGCCAATGTCAATGATGGTGCGGGCCTCAGGCAGGAAATGGTGCGTCCCCCATCCCAGGGCGATGACTTCGTTGACGAAGATGCCGCCCAGGATCTCAGCCAGGACCTTGCCGCCGATGCCGGTGAAGGCGGCCAAGCCGCAGCGCCCGGCGGGAAACTGAGCTTCCAGGGATTCCAGGAGGCTAAGGGCGACGCGGCAGGAGTCCCCCAGGTGACGGCGATACTCTTCCAGAAGCACCTGGCCTTGATCATCCAGCACCACCAGGTTGAGGCTAACCGAACCAACGTCTATTCCCAGATAGAATCTGTCCACCATATTGGAAACCCCCGCAGGCGCGGAACGAAATTGACTTAACAACTCGGCATTACAAGCTGATAAAAATCCTGGTCATGATAGCAGGTGCAGAAAATTTGGCCTGCTTGCTCCAGGCGCTGGAGCTTCTCTTGCACCAGGGGCAGGGGCAGGCCCAAGACCCCGGCGAGATCGGCGGCGGTCATGGGCCGCCGGGCCAGCATTTCCGCCAGGGTGGCGTCATCCGGGGCCGCGGCCGCCGGGCCGGCGCCCTCATAGGAGGCGATCACTTCCACCGCGCCCTCCAGGCCACTGGCGATGGCCGCCAGGGCCTCCAAAGATAATGGCTGGGCCTGGTTCCGCAACCCCGGGCGCACCGCGGTGTTGAGCTGCACTTTATCGGGGGCCAGGGTCCGCAAGGCCCGGCGCAGGGCCTCCAGGTCCTCGGGGGAGTCGTTGAGGCCCTTAAGCAACAGCACCTCCAGCCAGATAGGGCCCGGATATTCCCGGCGGAAGGCCTCCAGGCCCTGCAGCAGGCGGCTGAGGGGATAGCCTGGCAAGGGGCGGTTGACGGCCTGGAAGGCCGGGTCCCGGGCGGCGTCCAGGGAGGGCAGCACCAGGTCCGCGGCCTTAAGCTCGCGGCGCACCTCCGGGAGGTGGAGCAAAGCGCCGTTGGTCAGCACCGCCACCGGGATGGCGGTCAGCTCCTTCAGGCGCCGGATGATGCCCCCCAATCCCAGGTTCAGGGTGGGCTCGCCACTGCCGGCCAGGGTGATGAAATCGAGTTGCGGAGGGCTGCCCGCCAGGTAGGCGCTGAGCTCCGCCATTATGGCCTCCGCTTCGTATTCGCAGCGGGTTTCCGTCTGGCGGCTGGTGGGGCCCACCTCGCAATAGATGCAGTCAAAGGGACAGGTTTTCCGGGGGATCAGGTCCACGCCGAGGGACCGCCCGAGGCGGCGGGAAGGCACCGGTCCGAATAGATGGGAATGGGACATGGTTAAAAACAACCCAACTGGCACTGCTTGATTTTGATTTCGAGTTCGTTCAGGAGCTTTCCCAATTCCTGAGTGGAAAGGGACAATTCCCTGGCCAGGCGAAAGGCCGCGGCGCAGGCAATTTTGCCCTGGGGAGCCGCGAGCCGGATTTTTGCCTGCAATTCCTCCGGGCTCAGGGATGGTCTCGTGGACATCACTTATAAAATATAGCCGAGGGGATCATAGAAATCAAGGCGTTTAGAAAGAAGGAGCGTTAGGATTCGGTTAGACGCACCATTTTACTTTGACTTTCCGGTGCGGGCTCATTAACTTGTTTAGGCAGCGTGGGCGCTCCCCACCATAACTTGGCCCGCCGCTTGGAGAAGTTGGGCCAGGCCCGCCTGCGTGACGTACCAACTTGCAGCAGAAGAGCTTAGGAGGGGCGCCATGCTGGAGGTTATGCCGGAAAGCGCGGGCCCGCTCCTCTGGCTGCGGGCCAGGGAGCGGCTCACCGTTCAGGATTACCCGGAGGTCTTCGTTCCCCGCCTGGAAGAAGTTATCCGGAAATACGGCAAGGTGCGGCTCTTGTTTCATCTGGCCCCGGACTTTCGGGGCTGGACCCCGGGGGCCTGCTGGGAGGATGTCAAACTGGACCTAAAACACCGGGGCGACTTCGAAAAGGTGGCGCTGGCTGGGGCCTCTTTTGGGGCCGACGCCCTGCTGAAGTTATTCGCCCGTTTCATGCCCGGGGAGGGGCGCACCTTTTTGCGGGAATACCTGGTGGAAGCCTGGATCTGGATCCAGGAGTGAGCGGCGGTTTTTTTTATTTTTTAGATGCTGCCGCTAATCTTTATCAAGTTGATATTCCAGGTCGGCAATGGCATCCAGTCTCTGATACTGCATCATGAGACTTCCTTTGATCACCTCTTCGAGTGCTCTAAAGCTTTGCCTCTCTTCCTCCCGGCGGTCCGGTTCTTCGCTTTTGACGGCCTTGGGGGGGTCTTGCCGGGCCTGGGGCTGCGCCTCAGGGTGAAGGGTGGACTGCGGCTCGCACCTGGCGCCCCCGGGATTAAAGGTGAGCAGCGCCAAAATGGTTGCGGCCAGGAAAATCTTCATAAAATTGCTCGGGGTTTTCATAAGGCGCCACCCTTAGTAGGATTGGGCCTGGCTAAATGACCCTTCCCTCATGTCTTGCAATATAAGAAAAGATAGCTCCTGCTGCCATTGGCACAAATGCCTATTTATACTTAGGCAAAAGTGCCTAAGCGGCTGGTGGTTATTGGCTTTTCAGGGTAGTCGCCGGGCCGGGATCAAGCGGCCAGGCGCGACGGTAATTTATGGGGTTGCAAGGCTTGTGCCACGAAAGGGCAGGGGGGCGTAATAGCTGTCGGCTAGCACGTAGGGGCGACCCGGCGAGTCGCCCCTACGCGAGTCGCCCCTACGTGAGTCGGGGGGGGACCAGGGCGGGCGCGCCGGGGGGCTGGTGCCTGGGGTTTACGCCTAATTTTTCCTGGCGTGTTCCCGGATGAAATTGATGATGTCGCCGGTGTTGGTGCCCGGGGTGAAGATCGCGGCGATCCCTGCCTGTTTCAAGAGGGGAATGTCCTCTTCGGGGATGATGCCGCCCCCCATGACCAGGACGTCTTCAATGCCCTTTTCCTTGACCAGTTCCATCACCCGGGGAAACAGATGGTTGTGGGCCCCGGACAGGACGCTCATGGCGATGACGTCGGCGTCCTCCTGGACGGCTGCCGCGACGATCTGTTCGGGGGTCTGGCGCAGCCCGGTGTAGATCACCTCCATCCCGGCGTCCCGCAAGGCGGCGCAGATCACTTTGATCCCGCGGTCATGGCCGTCCAATCCGGGTTTGGCGGCCAGCACCCTGATTTTTCTCTCTTCCGGCATCTCGGATCTCCTTAAAGATAGTTCAAAGTTCAAGGTTCAAGGTTCAAAGTTAATAGCCTTAAGCCCTTCTCACTTGAACTTCGACTCCTACATTTTGAACTATGAACCTTGAATCTGTATCTAAATATAGGTAGCTCAAAGTTCGAAGTTCTAGTTTCAAAGTTAAGAGCCTTAGGCCCTTCTCACTTGAACTTCGACTCCCAAACTTTGAACTTTGAACCTTGAACTTTGAACTAAAATCCTAGACCAGGGCCGGGGCTTCGTATTCGCCGAAGACCTCCCGCAGGGTGTCGCAAATCTCCCCCAGGGTGGCCAGGGTCCTCACCGCGCTGAGGATCGGGGGCATGAGGTTGTCGGCGCCCTGGGCCACAGTCTTGAGTTGGGCCAGGGTCTGGAGAACCATGGCGTTGTCCCGGGTCTGCTTCAGTTCCTTCAGGCGGGCCCTTTGTTGCTCCTCCATCCCGGGGGCCACCTTGAGGAGGGGGATCTGCTCTTCACCTTTCACCTGGAAGCGGTTCAGCCCCACGACCACCCGCTCGCCTTTCTCAATCTCCTGCTGGTAGCGGTAGGCGCTGGCGCCGATCTCCCGCTGCACAAATCCCTGTTCGATGGCGGCCACGGCTCCCCCCAGGCGGTCGATCTGGTCGATATACTCCTGGGCCTTGATTTCGATGGCGTCCGTCAGGTTCTCCAGGTAGTAGGACCCGGCCAGAGGATCCACGGTGTCGCTCACCGCGGTCTCATAGGCGATGACCTGTTGGGTGCGCAGGGCCACCTGCACCGCGGTTTCAGAGGGCAGGGCCAGGGCCTCGTCGAAGGAGTTGGTGTGCAGGGATTGGGTGCCGCCCAGGACGGCGCTCATGGCCTGGAAGGCCACCCGCATGATATTGTTCAAGGGTTGCTGGGCCGTCAGAGAGCAGCCCGCGGTCTGAGTATGGAAGCGCAGCATCAGGGAGCGGGGGTCCTGGGCCCCGAAACGCTCCTTCATGATCCTGGACCACAGCCGCCGGGCGGCCCGGAACTTGGCCACTTCCTCCAGGAAATCGAGATGGGAATTGAAGAAGAAGGAGAGGCGCGGGCCGAACTCGTCCACCTTCATGCCCGCCTTAATGGCCCCCTCCACGTAGGCGATGCCGTTGGCCAGGGTGAAGGCGATCTCCTGCACCGCGGTGGAGCCGGCCTCCCGGATATGGTAGCCGCTGATGCTGATGGTGTTCCATTGGGGGACTTGCATAGTGCAATACTGGAAGATATCGGTAATCAGCCGCATGGAGGGCCGGGGCGGGAAGATGTAAGTGCCCCGGGAGGAATACTCCTTGAGGATGTCATTTTGCACCGTGCCCCGCAGCTTGCCAAAGGCGACCCCTTGTTTTTCCGCCATCGCCAGGTACATGGCCAGGACCACGGCGCAAGGAGAATTGATGGTCATGGAGGTGGACACCTGGTCCAGGGGGATGCCCTGAAAAAGGCGCTCCATGTCTTGGAGCGAGTCGATGGACACCCCGACCTTGCCAACTTCCCCCCGGGCCAGGGGGGCGTCGGAGTCATAGCCGATCTGGGTGGGCAGGTCGAAGGCCACCGAGAGGCCGGTCTGGCCGGACTTCAGCAGGAAATGGTAGCGTTCGTTGGTCTCCTCGGCGGAGCCGAAGCCGGCGTATTGCCTCATGGTCCAATAGCGGCCCCGGAAGGCGGTGGGCTGCACCGCCCGGGTGTAGGGGTATTGGCCCGGCATCCCCAATTTCTGCAGATAGTCGAAATCCGCCATATCCAGCGGGGTATAAACCCGGGCGATGGGAATCCCGGAGGTATTGACGAACTCCGCCTGGCGCTCCGGAATCTTGGTCAAGACCTTGGCCACGGTCTCGTCATACTTGGCCTTCGCGGCCTTAACTTCTGCTAATTTTTGGGGGTCGCACATGCCGCCACCTCACTAGGGGATGTCAAGAAAATCATTCAGGTAATGTTGCAGTATCGCGAATCGACGCCAGGCTGAGAATCCAGGAAATTGTGATTCTCTTGTCAAAAATATTCTTACAGGGGAAGGAGAGCAAGTTGGTGAGTTATAGCAGTTATTGACACTCTTCCCCAAGCCTCACTCTGCATCAATGGCGCGCCAGCCGAAGCTTTCAAGATAGGTTTGGAGCTTTTCCAGCTTTACCCGGCAGGTTTCTTCCCAGAGGGAGGGGCAATCATTGAGGCTGATCTCACCTTCCCGGAGGGCGGCAGCATAGGCCATGCAAGTGGGATACCCGCAGGCCTTGCAGTTGGTCCTGGGCAGGAGCTTCAAAATTTCCATCAATTTGAGTCCCGCCTGGCTGGTGTAGCGGGGAGGGATTTGGTCGCGGCGCTCGTAGATCTCATTTATCTGCCCTTTGATCCACGCCAGCAGAGCCTGCAATTCTTCCTGGTCCCGGGCGCCCCGGATGGCGATTTCGCGGGGTTGCAGGGTGATCCATTTGCCGGCCGAGATCTTCAGCAGCACCACCTGGTTTTTGGGGTCATAATCCCAACCCCCCAGCTCGGCGTTCAGATAAGGGAAGACCGGCGAGATGTCGTCCTTTAAGGCGGCGATGCCGTGCAGCACCTCTTTGCTGGGATCGCACTTGGGCCGAAAAATTTCAAAATTCTCTATCTGGTGGAGCAACATCTTTTTCGGTTCTCTCGGCAGAAAGAAAAGGCAAGGGTTGCCTGGCAGCTAGCAGTGAACCGCCGACCGCGATTAAATTAGCTTTCCTCCTCCTGCTCCAGCTTGGCCAGGGCCTCAAAGCGGATATCCAGCCCCAAGACGCCCTGGACCTCTTCCTGGTCGTTGACCACCGGCACGCTTACCGTGATGCACAGGGCCCCGGTGAATCGGGAGGTGTAAAAATCGGAGACAAAGACCTTGCCGCTCTTAATGGGCTCGATGAACCAGGAGCGGTTGGATAAGTCTTCGTCCAATTTCATCTCCGCATATTTGGCCCGGTCCACAATATGGGTGATGTTCCGGGTAACCTTGCGGCCTTCCGTGTTGGTGACGTACATGAACTGGACAAAGGGAAAGAATTCCAAGGACTCTTGCAACACGGGCTCCATGACCTTCGGCTTCATGGATCTGATCTCGGGCCGCTGGGCCAGGTCTTCGGCCAGGTGGGCCGCCAGGGTGTGGGCCTTGGCCTTGAGCTGGTCGAACTCCGAGACAAAGAGCTCCGGGAGATATTTGCGGGTCAGCTTCTCCATCTCCTCATTGGAGATGGCGGTGCAGCGCCCCTCTTCATATTGTTCCATGATGCGCTTGTAGATACTGGCCACCCCCGGGTGGTTCTTGCCTACGGCCCGCTCCCCAGTCAATTCGTGCCGGGAATTGATCCAATGGACAATGCCGGCCTTGCCGGATTTATCCGCGATGGTGATGGAGATGGGCCGGTTTAAGATCCTGGCGGTGTCAAAGGCGTTATAGATCTCTTCGTTCTTCAGCAGACCGTCGGCGTGGATACCGGCGCTGGTGCTGTTGAAGTTCTTGCCCACAAAGGGATAATTGGCGGGGATGTGGTGGTGCAGCTCCTTTTCGAAGTAATCGGCGATCTCGGTGATCACCCGGGTGTCCATGCCGTCGGTGGCGCCCCGGAGGGAGATGTACTCCATGATCATGCCCTCGATGGGAGCGTTGCCGGTGCGCTCCCCGAACCCGAGGACGGCGCCGTTCACCGTGGCGCAGCCGTAAAGCCAGGCAGTGGCGCTGTTCACCATGACTTTGTGAAAGTCGTTGTGGCCGTGCCATTCCAAGAGGTGGCCCGGAACCCCGGCGTCGTCGATCATGGCGCGCACCAGTCTGGGGACGCTGCGGGGCAGGGCGGCGCCGGGATAGGGAACTCCATATCCCATGGTGTCGCACAGGCGCAGCTTGATGTCGATGCCGCTCTCTTGCCGCAAGCGCATCAACTCCAGGGCAAAGGGCACGCAAAAGCCGTAGATATCCGCGCGGGTGATATCCTCCAGATGGCAGCGAGGCTTGATCCCCATCTCCAGCGCGGTTTTGACGATGCCCAGGTATTCGTCCAGGGCCCGGCGCCGGTCCCAGTTGAGCTTGAGAAAGATATGATAATCGGAAACCGAGGTGAGGATGCCGGTTTCCTTGAGACCCATCTCCTCCACCAGGGCCAGATCTTTGGCATGGGCCCGGATCCAGGCGGTGATCTCCGGAAAGGCATAGCCCCGCTGCCGGCAGTGCTCCACCGCCTCCTTATCCTTGTCGCTGTAAAGGAAAAACTCGCTCTGCCGAATAATCCCCTGGGGCCCGGAAAGGCGGTGCAACATGTCAAAGATATCCACGATCTGCCGCACCGTATACGGGGGCCGGGCCTGTTGCCCGTCCCGGAAGGTAGTGTCGGTGAGCAGCATATCCTCCGGGGGCGTAGGCAACACGTATTTATAATCGAAATCGATGCGGGCTACCTCGGTGTAAGGAAAGATATCCCGCATCAGGTTGGGCGTCTCCACTTCCTGCAAGCGGTATTTCCAGAAGGTGGAGTGCTCGTGGTCCAATAAGCGGCGGTCCTTGTTCCAGCGTGCCATAACTTAATCCTTATTATTAGCTTTCAGCTATCAAGTTTTTCGTTTTGCGTTTTCCGTAGGGGCGACAGTGGCACAGGCTTCCAGCCTGTGATTGGGCCGCCCGCCAAACCCCCAACCTAGATTTTTACTGATCACTGATCACTGATCACTGGCAACTGTTTTCTGTTTCCAGTTTTCTGTTTTCCGTTTTTCGTAGAGCGACCTGCGGGGCCGCCCGCCAAATCCACCATAGATTTTTTCTGATTTCTGATTACTGACTACTGGCTACTGACTACTGACAACTGTCTTATTCCAGTCTTAATCCCAGCTCCAGCAATTGTTCCGGGTCCACCGGGCTCGGGGCCTTGGTCACCAGGCAGGCGGCCTTCTGGGTCTTGGGAAAGGCGATCACCTCCCGGATGGATTTGGCCCCGCAGAAGATAGCTACCAGCCGGTCGAAGCCGAAGGCCACCCCTCCGTGGGGCGGCGCCCCATATTCCAGGGCCTCCAGCAGGAAGCCGAATTTCTCTTCCGCCTCGGCCGGGGAGATGCCCAGGGCCTGAAAGACCTGCTGCTGGAGATCCCGGCGCGAGATGCGTATGCTGCCGCCGCCGATCTCCACCCCGTTCAGCACCAGGTCGTAGGCCCGGGCCCGCACCTGTCCCGGAGCGGTGGCCAGCAGCGGCACATCGGCCTCGACGGGCGCGGTGAAGGGATGGTGCATGGCCGCCCACCGTCCCAGGGCGGCGTCATACTCCAGCAAAGGGAAGTCGGTGACCCACACCAGGCGGTGGACATCTTCCCGAATCAACCCTTCTTTCTGCCCCAGGTGCAGGCGCACCTGCCCCAGGGCGGTGCAGGCCGTAAGCGGCGCGTCGGCCACCATGAGAATCAGGTCCCCTTCCCGGGCCGCCAGGCGCTGGTTGACCGCGTCCTTCACGGGCTCCGGGAAATATTTGGCCAGGGGAGATTGCCAGCCGTCTTTCTGGATCTTGACCCAGGCCAGGCCTCGGGCCCCGTAAACCCCGGCCAGGTCGATGAGCTCGTCCAGCTCCTTGCGGCTGAGCCTGGAGAGGCCGGGGCCGTTCAGGGCCTTCACCACCCCGCCCTGGTCCACCACCTCGCGGAACTGGCGGAACTGCGTGTCCCGCACCAGGTCGGTGAGGTCCTGGAGCTCCAGCCCGAAGCGCAGGTCCGGACGGTCCAGGCCGAAGCGGTCCAGGCATTCCCGGTAGGTCAGGCGGGGGAAGGGCAGGGGCGCCTCCACCCCCAAAAGCTCCCGAAAGAGGGCGGCCATCAGACCCTCCACCACCCGATAGACGTCCGCCTCGGTGATGAAGGCCATTTCCATATCGATCTGGGTGAACTCCGGCTGGCGGTCGGCCCGCAGGTCCTCATCCCGGAAGCAGCGGCAAAGTTGATAATAGCGATCCAGCCCGCCCATCATCAAGAGCTGTTTGAAGAGCTGGGGCGACTGGGGCAGGGCGAAGAACTGCCCCGGCTGCACCCGGCTGGGCACCAGGTAGTCCCGGGCGCCTTCCGGAGTGCTCTTGGTGAGGATGGGAGTCTCCACCTCGATGAACCCCTGGCCATTAAGGAACTGGCGCACCGCCTGGGCGGCGCGGTGCCGGAAGAGGATGTTCTTCATGACGCTGGGCCGGCGAAGGTCCAGGTAGCGGTACTTCAGGCGCAGAGCCTCGGAGATGTCCAGCCGGTAGTCCTCCAACTCGAAGGGGGGGGTCTTGGCGCTGTTCAAAAGGCGCAGCTCGCTCACCATGACCTCGATCTCCCCGGTGGGCAGCGAGGGGTTGACCATCTCCGGGGGCCGCGGATTCACCACCCCGCGCACCGCCAGCACAAATTCGTCCCGCAGCACTTGGGCCTTGTTATGGGTATCCGGGTTGAGCTCCGGATTAAAGACCACCTGGGTCAGGCCGCGGCGGTCTCGCAGGTCCACGAAGATGAGGCCGCCGTGGTCCCGGCGCCGCTGCACCCAGCCCATCAGCACCACTTCGCGACCCGCGTCCGCCAGGCGCAATTCTCCGCAGGAGTGGGTTCTACTTAAGCCTTCCAAGTTATCGAACACTGGTGTCCCTTCTTCTCCAGCCCGAAGCGCAGGTCCGGACGGTCCAGGCCAAAGCGGTCCAGGGATTCCCGGTAGGTGAGGCGGGGGAAGGGCAGGGGCGCCTCCACTCCCAAAAGCTCCCGGAAGAGGGCGGCCATCATCCCCTCCACCACCTGAAAGACGTCGGCCTCGGTGATGAAGGCCATTTCCAGATCGATCTGGGTGAACTCCGGCTGGCGGTCGGCCCGCAGGTCCTCATCCCGGAAGCAGCGGCAAAGTTGATAATAGCGATCCAGCCCGCCCATCATCAAGAGCTGTTTGAAGAGCTGGGGGGACTGGGGCAGGGCGAAGAACTGCCCGGGCTGCACCCGGCTGGGCACCAGGTAGTCCCGGGCGCCTTCCGGAGTGCTCTTGGTGAGGATGGGAGTCTCCACCTCGATGAACCCCTGGCCGTTGAGGAACTGGCGCACCACCTGGGCGGCCTGGTGCCGGAAGAGGATGTTCTTCATGACGCTGGGCCTTCTCAGGTCCAGGTAGCGGTACTTGAGGCGCAGGGCCTCGGAGATGTCCAGCCGGTAGTCCTCCAACTCGAAGGGCGGGGTCTTGGAGCTGTTGAGGAGGCGCAGCTCGCTCACCATGATCTCGATCTCGCCGGTGGGCAGCGAGGAGTTGACCATCTCCGGGGGCCGCGGATTCACCACCCCGCGCACCGCCAGGACAAATTCGTCCCGCAGCACTCCGGCCTTGGTATGGGTATCCGGGTTGACCTCCGGATTGAAGACCACCTGGGTCAGGCCGCGGCGGTCCCGCAGGTCCACGAAGATGAGGCCGCCGTGGTCCCGCCGCCGCTGCACCCAGCCCATCAGCACCACTTCGCGGCCCGCGTCCGCCAGGCGCAATTCTCCGCAGGAGTGGGTTCGGTTCAAACCTTCCAAGTTATCGAACACTGGTGTCCCTTCTCCCCCCGGCGCGAGAGTCTGATTAGAATTTCTCAGACCTTGGCGCGGCGCTCTTTTAACTTCTCCAGATGATCCACCAGGTCCGCGAAAGCTATTGATTCCTGCTGGGCGGCAGCCATATCCCGCACCTGGGCTTTATTGTCGGTCAATTCCTTGTCGCCGATGATAATCACGCAATCGGCCTTGAGGCGATCCGCCAGGGACATCTGCGCCTTGAGAGAGCGCCCTTCCAGGTCCATTTCCGCGGCGATATTATGCTGCCGCAGCTCTTGCAGCAAGGCGAAGGCGCGATCCCGGGCCGCCGCGCCCAGGGCCGCCAGGAAGACCTTAAATTCCCGGTCCCGGCC
>CAWEWX010000031.1:0-98953 GCA_963812655.1 uncultured delta proteobacterium
GGCATCCCGCTATTGAGGGGCGCTGGCTCTTGTGCTATGATGATGATTCGGGAAATAGCGCCTGAATGGTCAAGTTGTCAGAACTACGGCAAATCTTGGAGCGGCAGGAGGAAACCTGGCTGTCGCCGTACGCTACCCGCTCGGTCCAGGCCAGCCGCCGCCGCTTTGAAGAGTCCGTGGCCCGGGGCCACCGCCAGGAGTTCGCGGTGGACGCGGACCGCATCCTCCACTCCCGGGCCTACACCCGTTATATCGACAAGACCCAGGTCTTCTATCTCGTCGAACATGAACACATCAGCCACCGGGTGCTGCACGTGCAGCTCCTTTCCAAGATCGCCCGCACCATCGGCAAGTTTTTGCGGCTGAACGAAGACCTGCTGGAGGCCATCGCCCTGGGCCACGATATCGGCCATCCCCCTTTCGGCCACGACGGGGAACGCATCCTCTCGGGCCTCTGCCAGGACCAGGGTATCGGCCCCTTTCTCCACAGCATCCAGGGAGTGCGCTTTCTCGACCGCCTGGAGAAAAACGGGCGGGGCCTCAATCTCTCCCTGCAAGTGCTGGACGGCATCCTGTGCCACGACGGGGAGACTCACCTGGAGCGCCTCTCCCCGCAGCGGGACAAGACCTTCGCCCACCTGGAGGAGGAGATCCGCAGCAAGACGGCCGACCCGGAGCTTTCTCTGAAGCCCATGACCCTGGAGGGCTGCGTGGTCCGGCTGGCGGACACCATCAGCTACATCGGCCGGGACCTGGAGGACGCCATCACCCTGTCGCTGGTGCGCCGGGAGGAGCTGCCCCCGGAGGTGGCAGGCCGCCTGGGCCGCACCAACGGCGCCATCGTCTACAGCCTGGTGACCGACCTGCTGCGCCACAGTTTCGACAAGAACTACGTGGGATACAGCCCCGAGGTGGGGGCCTTGTTGAAGCAGCTCAAGGAGTTCAATTACCAGCGGATCTATAACAATCCCCGCATCAAGGACCAAACCTCCAAGATCGAGGCCTTGTGCCAGCGCCTGTTCCAGCGGTTTTTGGAGGACCTGGACCAAGACCGGCGCGACTCCCTCATCTACCAGGACTTCTTGGCCCCCCTGGACCCTGCCTATCGGGAGTCCCACCAGCCGGCGGAGATCGTCCGGGATTTTCTGGCCTCCATGACCGACGCCTATTTTTTGCGCACCTCGCAGGAACTCTTTTTCCCCCAGCCCTTGCGGGCCGGGTTTGTTTAAGGATACCATGCTGGTCATGACCTTTAACTTGCGGTTTGCCACCCCGCTGGACGGTCCCAACGAATGGCAGTTTCGCCGGGACCTGGTGGCGGACCTCATCCGCCGGCGCCAGCCGGACCTCCTGGGCACCCAGGAAGGCACCGTGCCCATGCTCCGCGAACTTTCGGCGCATTTGCCGGAATACCTGCCCCTGACGGCCCACCGCCAGGTGGATGAAACCTGCCAGTATCCCACCATCTTTTACCGGGCCGAGTGCTTTACCGTCCAGGAGAGCGGGGAGTTCTGGCTCTCCCAGACCCCGGAGGTGCACCGCAGCCGCAGTTGGGACAGCGCCTTTCCCCGCCTGGCCACCCACGGGCTGTTCCGGGAAGCCGGGGGGACCGAGTCCTTTTACTTTATCAATACCCATCTGGACCACATCTCCCCGGAGGCCCGCCTCCAGGGAGCCAGGATGATCCGGGACCGTTTTGTCCCCTCGAACCGCCCCCTGATTCTGGCCGGCGACTTCAACGAACCACCGGGGTCTCCGGTTTATCGGGAATTGATCGGGGAGGGCCGGCCTTTTCTCGATACCTGGCGGGCCTTGCACCCTGAGGGGCAGGAAGCCACCACCCAGCACGATTTTGACGGCAAGCCCCGGGGGGCCAGGATCGACTGGATTCTGGCGACCCCGGCCTTCCGGGTCCGCCGGGTGGCCATCGTCACCGGCCACCAGGATAACCGCTATCCTTCCGATCATTTTCCTTATGAAGCTGAGGTAGATTATTAGCTCATGGCACACCGCTGCTGGTTACCGCTGATGATCCTCCTGGCCCAGAGCGCCTGGGCCGTGGCCGGCCAGCCTCCGCCCCTCTATCACCAAGTGGTGGGCGGAGAAGAGGATTACCAGGTCCAGGGCAAGACCACCCTGGGCCTCCTGGCCGCGGAAAAAGGGGTAAAATGGACGGTGCTGGCCAGGCGCAACTGTCTGAAGAGCCCTTATAAAATAACCCCGGGCATGGTTTTGAAAATCAACACGGCCCATATCGTCCCGGCGGAGCTGGACCGCGGCCTGGTCATCAATCTGCCGGAGCTGTTGCTGTACCACTTCGTCAACGGCGCCTACCAACGGCGCTATTCCCTGTGCATTGGCAAGGTCACCTGGCAAACCCCCACCGGGACTTACAAGATCATGGAGAAGCGCACCAATCCCACCTGGAACGTCCCGCCGTCCATCCAGGAGGAGATGGAGGAAGAGGGCCTGGAGGTGGAGGAAAAGGTGCCGCCCGGCCCCCAAAACCCCCTGGGCCATTACTTTATGATGACCTCTGCCGAGGGGGTGGGCATCCACGCCACCAACCGGCCCTGGAGCGTGGGCTATTTTGTCTCCCACGGCTGCATCCGCATGCTCCCCCAGGAGATCGCCCAGCTCTTTCCCCAGATAGAGGTGGGCACCCCGGTGAAGATCATCTACCGCCCCCTCAAACTGGCAGTCACCCCCGAGGGCCGCGTCTTTCTGGAAGCGCACCCCGATATCTATCATTTAACGCAGGAGCCGGCCCTGGATTACCTCCGGGACCTGGCGGCGCGCTACCAACTGGGCGACCGCCTCGATTGGGATAAGGTCCCCGCCATCCTGCAGGCCAGGGAAGGCATCGCCCGGGAAATCACCAAGGGCCCGCCGCAGCCCCTGCCCTTGCAGTCCCCCCCGGCCAAAGGCGCCAGCCCCCAGGAGGTCCGGCTTTCTCCTTTACAGCCCCCCAAGCCCAAGGTAGAATAATGGAGTGGGGGCCGGGGTTAAATCCAGCTCTCCTACCTCGGCCATCTCGGAGAATCCCCTTGTCCTACTGGGACGATCCAACGCGGCGGCAGGCCATCCGGGAGGAGAACCGCAACCTGAGATACCTGCGCTTTTTGGTGGACCTGGCCCTGGCGGAGATCCGGGCCGAAACCTTCACCCTGGAGCAGGCTGAACAGGTTCTGGAAAACGTCCGGTCCCAGGCCTTGCGTTTGTTTCCCGGCAAGGAGACCGCCTTTGACATCATCTATCGGCCCCGGTTTCAGCGGGCCATCACCGAGACCTTCAAACTTCACTAAGGCAAAGGATACGCTCATGAGCCAACCCCGTTTTCTGACCATGGTGTTCAGCCTCTTGCTGGTCTTCCCCCTGGTGGGCGCGGCCCTGGCCCAGCCTGGGACGACCCCAAGCCCATCCCCGCCCGCCGGAGTGCCCTGCGGTCCGGATCACCAGATCCTTTATAAACGGGCGGTAACCCTGCTGGACAACGCCGAGAGGAAACTGAGCGCCCGATATACCGCGGAGGCCAAGTCCATGGCCAAGGAGGCCAAGTCCCTGTTCGCCATCCTGCAGAAGGAATGCGGCCAGGACCAGAAAGAGCGGCTCTTGGCCCCCAAAGAGGAGCAGCAGGAAGCCATCAACCAGAAGCTGTGTGCGGATGAACAGGCTCAGGCCGATCGCCTGGTGAAATCCGCCGAAGAGAAGTTTAAGAAGGCCACCCTGGTGGGGACTAGCCAGCCGGAAATGTACACCAAGTTGATGCGGGAGGCCGAGGCAGAGAATCAGCAGGCCGAAAACCGCAGCATCAAGGCCATGATTTACGCCCTGCGCACGGACCAGATGCTCTTCAGCTTTTTGGCCAAATGATCCGGTTCAGCCGTTGCCCCTGAGTATCTTCACTGAAACCTCCGGGCCTCAAAGGGTGTTCACCTACCTGGTGGCCTGTCCCGAAAGCCGGGAGGCCCTGCTCATCGACCCGGGGGGCCCGGCCCAGGTCCTGGCCAAGCGCCTGTACCAGAAAGGCTGGCGCCTTTCCTGGATCGTCAACACCCATGGCCATGCCGACCACACCACCGGCAACCACCTTTGGGCCGCGGAGACCGGAGCCCGCATCGCCATCCATCGACTGGACTGGGAGTTCTTCCGGCGCCCGGAGAGGCAGGCCGAGGCCCTGGCCGAGGGCTACTCGCCCCTGACCCGGGTCGACCTCCTGGTGGACGACGGCCAGCGCCTGCCCCTGGGAAGACAGGAGGCCCAGGTCCTGCACACCCCGGGGCACACCCCCGGCTCCATCTGCCTCTATTTCCCGGGCCATCTCTTTACCGACGACACCCTGTTCGTGGGGGCCGCGGGCCGCACCGACCTCCCCGGCGGCTCCCTTTCCCAGCTCATCGCCTCCCTGGAGGAGAAGATCATGCCCCTGCCCGACGACACCCGGGTCTGGCCCGGCCATGACTACGGGGAGACCCCCACCTCCACCCTGGGCCAGGAAAAACTGCACAACCCCTATCTCACCGATTTCTTTTAGGTTGGGCCGCAGGAATCCCGTCTCACCTGATCAGGGTTGCATTGGGAAGATTTAAGACTTAAGGTAAATTATGGCTCGCAAACCTGGAGCTGCCGGGCGCCGGCCCCCCCCGGGACTCTTTGCCCGGCTGCTGGATAGCCTCCCGACCGTCTTCACCCTGGTGCTGGATGAGGCGCGGCGCATCGTGTACGCCAACGCCTCCTTCCTGGAGCACTTTGGCCTGGAATGGCCGGCGATCTCCGGGCAGGTCTGTTTCGATCTGGAGAGCTCCTTCGAAAACACCGCCGGCGAAGAGATGGGCTTTTGCCCCCGGGAGCTGGGGCCTTACTTCCCGGCCCACCACATCCTCACCCGTGAGGTGGACGGCAACCAATTCATCTATGAAAGCACCTTCTATCATCTGGTGGGGGGTGAGGAAGAAGCCTGGACGGTGTGCACCTTCCGGGATGTCACCCAGATGTTTAACCTGGAGTGCCAGGTGCGCCAGATGGATGAGCTGGAGCGCATGCTGGTGCAGGCCTCCATGGATGGCATCGTGGTCAACGACCTGTTGGGCAACGTCCTCATCTTTAACGAAGGCGCCTCTCGCATCCTGGGCTACCGGCCGGAAGAGGTCATCGGGCTATTAAAGGTCGATGTTCTTTATCCTGATGGGCTGGCCCACGAAATCAAGGAGCTCATCTACTCCCCGGCTTACGGCGGGCCCGGCATCCTGGAAAATTATGAAACCCTGGTGCGCCCTAAAGACGGCCCCCCGGTGCCCATCTGGCTGTCGGCCCGCCTCCTCCGGGAAAACGGCCGGGAGGTGGGGATCGTCGGCTATTTCCGGGACCTGCGGGAACGGAAACGCCTGGAAGAGGAGCTGCTGCGCCAGGAGCGCCTGGCCACCCTGGGCAAGATGGTGGCCCATATCAGCCACGAAATCAAGAATCCCCTGGCCACCATCGGCGGCTTTGCCCAGCAACTGGCTCGCCAGGAGGTTTTTCCCGAAAAGGGCCGGCAAAAACTGAAACTTATCCGCCAGGAAGTGCAGCGGCTGGAGAAGTTCCTGGCCGATTTGAGCACCTATACCCGCACCACCCCCACCCAAAAGGTCTCCAGCGACATCCTGGCCCTGATCCAGGAGGTAATAGCCTTTATGGAGGCCGGCTTCCAGGAGCAGGGGGTGACCTTCGAGCTCTCGGCCCCGGAGGCGATCCCGGCCTTCGCCTTCGATCCCGGCCAGATTCGCCAGGTGCTCATCAACCTCTTTAAAAATAGCCTGGAGGCCATGCCCCACGGCGGGGTGCTGGGGGTCAGCGCCGCGGTCCGGGAAGACCACCTGGTGCTCACCATCGCGGACACCGGTCTGGGCATTGCCCCGGAACACCTGAAATCCCTGTTCACCCCGTTCTTCTCCACCAAGGAAGGGGGCACCGGCCTGGGTCTCACCATCTGCCGGGGCCTCATTGACCTGCACCGCGGGGAGATCGCCATCCGCAGCGAAGTTAACCGCGGCACCACCTGCACCATCCGCCTGCCCCTGATCTCCTCCTGAAGTCATTTCCCGGACCGGTTAAGCCACGCTTCTCATAATCGAAGCCGAGCGCCGTTTTTCCGGCGATTGCGGCGGTGACCCGCCGGAATGGCTCACCTGCATTTCAATTAGAAGTGCTCAGAAGTGCTCTACCTTGCATTTTGTAATCCCTAAAACACATTTCCTCACGGCCGGTAAGTTATAACTACCTTATATTACAATAATTATTAGCATGGCCGGGGTTTGGCATGGGCTATGCTCCATAATCTGCGAAAGGAGAAACAAAGATGTGCCTAACATGATCCTTGGATTCTTTGCGCGCTGGCCGTGGCCTAGGTCGGCTTTCTGGCCAAGGAGGGCAAGGCATGGAAAACTTGATACTGGGCCTGGTGGCCATCGGTCTATTTATCTATCTTTTTGCGGTTCTGCTGCGCCCCCAAGGTTTTAAAACGAGGAACCGTAAATGAAAGGAGGAATCTTCAAATGAACCTGTTTATCTGGCTGATCGCGATGTTTCTCTTGGGACTTGTCGCGATGGGATTATGTTACCTGTTCCTGATCGGCTGCGAAAAAATCTAAAACGAGGTGATCCCCATGTTCTATTTGACCGTGGCGATAGTGACATTCTTGTTCGTTTACCTGGTGGTGGCCCTGGTCCGGCCTGAGTGGTTTTGAGCCAGGGCAACGGCAATCCTGCAATATCTAAGGAGCTTAAAATATGTTTATGCAAACCTGGTTACTTCCTTTGGCGCTTCTGGCCACGGCGACCCTGGTCGCCTTCCCCCTGGGCCGTTACATGGCGTGGATCATGGACGGGAAATACCGGCCCCTGCCGGTCCTGGGCTGGTTCGAGAAACGCCTGGACAGCGGCCCCCAGAACTGGAAGCAGTATGCCGCCGCCCTGCTCATTTTCAACATTGTGCTGTTCGTCTTCGGCTATCTGGTGCTGACGCTCCAGCCCTGGATGCCGCTCAATCCGGACGGCAAGGGGATGATTTTCCCCAGCACCATCTTTCAAGCCGTGACCTCGTTCATGACCAACACGGACCTCCAGCACTATGCCGGGGAGCAGACCTTATCTAACTTTAGCCAGATCTTCTTTGCCATCGCCAATCTCTTCTTGTCCGCGGCCGTCGGCTTAAGCGGCCTCTGCGCGGTGATCCGGGCTTTGCGCAGCGATTCCACGGTGGGCAACTATTTCGTGGACATGTGGCGGGTGTTGGTTTACATGTTCGTGCCCGTCGCCTTTGTCGTAGCCCTCTTGTTTCTGGTGCAAGGCAGTCCGATGACCTTAAAAAGCTCTTATCAGGTTTCGACCCTCGAACCTGCGGCCATGGGAACCACGGACAAGGGCGAGGCGAAGCAGCAGACCATCGTCGTGGGCCCGGTGGCGGCCTTTGAGTCCATGAAGATGCTCGGGACCAATGGGGGCGGCTTTTACGGGATGAACTCGGCGCACCCCTTTGAAAATCCCACCGGCTTGACGAACTTCTTCAACACCCTGGCCATGATGGTCTTCCCGTTTGGCCTGGTGCTGATGTACGGCCATATGCTCGGTCGGATGCGCCATGCTTACGTCATTTTTTCGGTTATGCTGATATTGATGGCCGGCACCGTCGTCTGGTCGGTTTATTATGACACGCTGCAACCGAACCCGGGATTGACCGCGCATCCCCAGGCCCAAACCTATGAAGTTCCCAGCGCCACCGCGCCGGGCGGGAAGCGGGCGGTAACCCTGCCGGCCGTTGCGGGCCTGCCGGTGGACCAGCACCTGGGCAATCTCGAGGGCAAAGAACTGCGCTTCGGAACCTCGGCGGGGGCCACTTTTGACGCGGTGACGACAGACGTGACCTGCGGCGCGGTGAACGCCGAAGAGGACAGCCTCAACCCGGTTGCCGCCCTGGCGCCCATGTGGGGCATGTGGGTGAACTGTATCTTCGGCGGCAAGGGCGTGGGCATGATCAACATGCTCTTATACATCATTATCGGGATTTTCGTAGCCGGCATGATGGTGGGGCGGACCCCCGAGTATCTGGGCAAGAAAATCGGGGCCCGGGAAGTGAAGCTGGCAGTGATCGCCTTGCTGGTGCATCCGTTCATGATTCTCATGCCCACCGGGCTCTTCGCGGCGACCAGCTGGGGACTCCTGGCCACCAGCAATCCCGGGGCGCATGGTTTTTCCCAGATGCTCTACCAGTTCTCCTCGGCCTCAGCCAATAACGGTTCGGCCTTCGATGGCTTGGGGGTGGTCTACGGTTTGGCCAACAATCCGAATGCGGCGCCCACCGCCATCCCCTGGAATATCGCCGCGGGCCTGGTGATGGTCTTCAGCCGCTATCTGCCGATTGTGGCGCCCATCGCCATGGCGGCGTATCTCGGGGAGAAGAAATCGAGCCCTTTTGGCCTGGGAACCCTGCGGGATGACAGCCTCACCTTTGGCATCCTCTTATTCGGGACGATAGTTATCATCGGCGCCCTGCTCTTCCTGCCGGTGGCCGTCTTGGGTCCGATGGCGGAGCACTTTGGTCCCATCCCCTTCGGGGGCTAAACTTCGAGCAACCTTGAGGCTCACCTGATGAGACCTCAGATGGAGAGATATCGAGATGAATAATCAGCCTAATAAAGTACCACCTGCAGCCGATATTGCAGCAACGATGCCTGGATCGCCGCGCCGGGTGAAACCCCAAGGACTGCTGGAGAAGGAAACCGCGCTGGCGGCCTTGAAGCAGGCCTTCGTCATGCTGCGGCCTGACATTCAATGGAAAAATCCGGTGATGTTCGTGGTCGAAGTCGGCGCCTTCCTGACCCTGTTGTACCTACTCCAGGCGGCGCTGGGCAAATCGGTAAGCGAGGCGCCCATCAGCTATTTCATCTGGGTGGACGCCTGGCTCTTCTTGACCGTGTTGTTCGCCAACTTCGCCACGGCCCTGGCCGAGGCCCGGGGTAAGGCCCAGGCCGACTCGCTCCGGCGGGCCCGTCACGAAACCGTGGCCTATCGTCTCAATAAAGCGAAGGCCATTGAGGAGGTTTCGTCATCGACCCTAAAGCAGGGTGATCTGGTGGTGGTGGAGGCGGGACAGACGATTCCCGGAGACGGGGAGATCATCGAAGGCATGGCTTCCGTGGATGAATCGGCAATCACGGGCGAGTCGGCGCCGGTGATTCGCGCCGCCGGGACCGACCGCTCCGGGGTGACCGGGGGTACCGTGGTGCTCTCCGACCGGATTGTAGTTGAGATCACCCAGGGTGCCGGTGACTCGTTCCTGGACCGGATGATCGGTCTGGTGGAGGGCGCCATCCGGCAGCGGTCTCCCAATGAGATCGCCCTGACCCTGGTGCTTTCCGCCTTTACCCTGGTCTTCCTGATCGTGGTGATTCCCCTGTGGGCCATGTCCTGGAACGCCGAGCAATACATGATGGGCTATCTGGGCCTCAAAGAACCCTTGCGCAGTCTCGGCACCGACGTGCCGACCCTCATTGCGCTGCTGGTCTGCCTCATTCCCACCACCATCGGCGCCTTGTTGGCCGCCATCGGCATCGCCGGCATGGATCGCGCCCTCCAGGCCAACATTATCTCCAAGAGCGGCAAGGCGGTGGAGTTGGCCGGCGACATCGACGTGGTAATGCTGGATAAGACCGGCACGATCACCGTGGGTAACCGCCACGCCACCAAGTTCATTCCCGTCGGCAAATATTCGGTTGCTGAAGTAGGGCGGCTGGCCGCCCTGGCATCCGAGGCGGATCCGACGCCCGAAGGGAAGAGCATCGTGGAGTTATTCGTAGAGGAAACCAAAACCCCAATCATAGTGCCGCCGGAGGCAAAGTTTGTGCCGTTTAGCGCCCAAACGCGCATGAGCGGCGTCGATCTTCCCGACGGCCAGCGCATCCGCAAAGGAGCCCCGGACGCCATTATTGAATTCGTCCAGGCCAACCAGGGCAGTATCCCGGATGAGCTTAGCGGCTTCGTGGATAACGTCGCCTCCAAGGGCGCGACCCCGCTGGCCGTCGCCGAAGACGCCCGGATCGTGGGCGTGGTGGTGCTGGAGGACATTTTGAAACCCCACATGGCTCAGCGTTTCGACCGGCTGAGAAAGATGGGGCTGCGGACCGTGATGATCACCGGGGATAACCCCTTGACGGCCAAGACCATTGCCGAAAAGGCGGGGGTCGATGATTATCTCGCCCAGGCCACCCCGGAGACCAAGCTTGCCTACATTAAGAAGGCGCAGGCCGAAGGGAAATTGGTGGCCATGATGGGGGACGGCACCAATGACGCCCCGGCTCTGGCCCAGGCCGACGTGGCCCTGGCCATGAACGCCGGCACCCAAGCGGCCAAGGAAGCGGCCAACATGGTGGATCTGGACAGCGACCCCACCAAGTTGATCGAAGTGGTGGAAATCGGCAAGCAGCTCTTGATCACGCGGGGGTCATTGACCACCTTCTCGATTGCCAACGACGTGGCTAAATACTTCGCCATTATCCCGGCGCTGTTTGCGGGCACTTTACCGTGGCTGAAGGTGATCGACGTCATGCATCTGCATTCGCCGGTTTCGGCCATCCTCTCCGCGGTGATCTTCAATGCCATTATCATTCCGATGCTCATCCCGGTGGCGCTTAAAGGAGTCCGCTACCGGGCGTTGGGCGCCGATGCCTTGCTGCGCCGGAACCTGCTGGTTTGGGGATTGGGGGGCGTGGTTCTGCCCTTCATCGGCATTAAATTGATCGACGTGATCATGGTGAATTTGCATTTGGTTAGCTGACGTTGCAGCTACCCAGGGAAGCATAAACATGCGGCAATACCTTTCCAAGAGCATCTTGTTGTTGTGCGTCTCGGTGCTTATCGTCTGCGTCCTTTACCCGTTGGCCTTATTGGTGGTGGGACAGGTCTTCTTTCCCTTCCAGGCCAACGGCAGCCTAGTGGCAGGTCCCGACGGCAAGCCGGTGGGCTCGAAGCTCATTGCCCAGCCGTTTACCAAGGACGAATACTTTCAGCCTCGCCCTTCGGCTTGTTCCTACGACGCCTCGGCCTCGGCTTCGTCGAGCCTGGCGGCCTCCAACTACGGCCTGCGTGACCGGGTGGCCCGCACCCTGGGTCCCCTGGTGAACTATCGCGGCGGCCCCAAGGCCGGACAGCCGGTGGCGCCGGATGTGGAAAAATGGTTCCAGCAGGATAAGTATCAGGGCAACCCGCACCTGGTGGCCCAATGGGCGGACCAGCACAACTCCCTGGCCCAGGCCTGGGTCAAGGCGGCCCCGATGAACTCCGCCTACGTGGAGAATTGGGCCAAGACGCATCCAGAGGTGGTGGCTCAGTTTATCAAAGACAACCCCGACAATCCGAAGCCCAAGCCAGAAGACCTGGCCATGGTGTTCTTCAAGGACTTTTCCGAGGCGCATCCCGGCGCCTTCCCCTCCGCCGTCACCCACAAGGGAGCCGACGGCAAGGAGGAAAAGGTGATGGAACCGGTCAAGGAAGGTTCGGATATTCAGTCGATTTTCTTCTTGATGTGGCGGGAGGACCACCCGGATGTCGATTTCCAGGACGTCCCCGGAGATTTGGTTACCGCTTCCGCGTCCGGGCTCGATCCGCATATCACCCTGCAGAACGCCGAGTTTCAGCTCGAGCGGGTGGCCGCCAAATGGGCCGCCGACCTAAAACGCCAGCCGGAAGAAGTGCGGAAGGAGATCGAACAGATCTTGCAGAAAAATGCCGCGGCGCCTTGGGAAGGGCTGGCGGGCGAGAAGTTTGTGAATGTGCTGGAAGTAAATCTCGAACTGCATAAGCAATATGGAGCCCCATCGTCCTGAACCTGGGACGATGAGAGGATTAGCCCAGGGTCAAGCGCCATGGCCTTAACCTGGATTTGCTTACCCACGAATCCCCTGGGAGTTGACCAGCCTTTAGCTTCCTGCGCCGGAGTCGGGCGCCCCGGCGCAGGAAGACTGGAGGGGTTGGGATATGAATAGCGTGGCTGAGATCTGGACTACCCCAGCCAGATCCATACCCTGCGAGATCACCTTTCCCATCCGGGAGGCGGTTCCACCAGGCGAACAAAATTGCCGTCCGTATCCGTGAGGAGGATTTTTTTGCCCGAAGGCAGCCGGAAAGCCCTCAGGTTTCTGGGTGAGTCTTCGTCATAGATGGCCGGCACCTCGGTTTCCAGCAGGTTCGCCTTTACTTCGGCGACTTCAAAGCGTTCTTTCCCTTCCACCACCTGGAAGAAAGTTTTGCCGGTGGCCTCAAAGGCGACCCCTTCTCCGGCCAATACCTCTAAAATTTCTTTTTGTTGAAATTTAGGGACATATAGTTCCATGAGCTTCCTCCTTTTACTTTAGGTCAAAACCGCGTCTCCGCTTCTTGACTTTTACCTTCGGGAAATTTTCTTTTTCAATAAGCACCTTGAGGGGGAATGTCAACGAGGCCAATTTACCAAGGGTCAAGCTATGGTTACCGGACAGCTCGTTAAAGCATTTTTCTCAATTTTCGGGTAATATTAAGCATCCAGCCTCCTTGACGAGATGAGAGGCAGGCCTCTTTAGGCTCCCGGGTGATCTTGTAACAAAAAATAACCAAAAATCCGTTCCGTTTCCGGATTTATCCTACCCGCCAGGACCATGTGAGAGAAACCCAGTGAGGCCGCCACGGTGAGGCCTTTCCCGGAGATACTTATGCGTATTCGTGAAGATTTGCGAAATCTGGCCATTATCGCCCACGTCGACCACGGTAAAACCACCCTGGCCGATGCCATGCTCTGGCAAAGCGGCATCTTTCGAGAAAATGAGCAGGTAGCCGAGCGGGTCATGGACAGCATGGACCTGGAGCGGGAAAAGGGTATCACTATCATGGCCAAAAACATGGCCATCACCTATAAAGGAGTAAAGATCAATATCGTGGACACCCCGGGCCACGCCGATTTCGGAGGTGAGGTGGAACGCACCCTGAATCTGGTGGAAGGGGTCATGCTCCTGGTGGACGCCACCGAAGGCCCGCTGCCCCAAACCCGGTTTGTCTTGGGAAAGGCCCTGGAGAAGGCCCTGCCGGTAATCGTGGTCATCAATAAGATCGATCGCCCGGACCGGCGCGTTAAGGAGGTTCTGGACGAGATCTACGATCTGTTCATTGACCTGGACGCCACCGAAGAACAACTAGATTTCCCCGTGCTCTATACCAACGCCAAGGCCGGCATTGCCCTGAACGACCCCGCCGGCGAGGGCCGGGATCTGGCGCCATTGTTTGACGCCATTCTCTCCGCCATCCCAGCCCCTTCCTTTGATCCGTCGTCTCCGTTGCAGTTTCTGGTCACCAGCCTGGATTACAGTGATTATGTGGGGCTGATCGCCGTGGGCAAACTGGTGAGCGGCACGCTGCGCCGCGGCCAGGAGGTGGCTCTTTTGAAACAGGGGCGCCTCGCCGGGAAAGCCCGTCTCAGCCTCCTTTACAGTTTTGAGGGCCTGGACCGCCTGGAGCCGGAGGCGATTGAGGCTGGGGATATCGCCGCGGTGGCCGGGGTGCCCCAGGCCTTCATCGGCGACACCCTGGGCGATCCCGAGAACCCCCGGCCGCTGCCCCCCATCAAGGTGGAAGAGCCCACTATTTCCATGGTCTTCTCCGTGAATACCTCTCCTTTGGCTGGCCGGGAAGGAAAGCTGCTGACTTCCCGCCACCTCAAGGAGCGCCTGGAAAAGGAAATCCTTTACAACGTGAGCATCAAACTGGAGCCGGCGGAAAGCCGGGACGCCTTTAAGGTGAGCGCCCGGGGGGAGCTCCAGTTGGCAGTGCTCATAGAGATGATGCGCCGGGAGGGGTTTGAGCTGTCTCTGTCCAAACCCCGGGTTATTATCCGCGAGCGGGAGGGAGTGCTGTCAGAACCGGTAGAACTTGCCGTAGTGGACATCCCCGAGGAGTTCATCGGGATTGTGACCGAACAGATGAGTACCCGCCAGGGGCGGATGGTCAAGATGGTCAATCACGGGTACGGCCGGGTGCGCCTGGAGTTTGAAATCCCTTCCCGGGGTCTGATCGGCTTTCGCGGCCAGTTTTTAAACGATACCCGGGGAACCGGGCTTTTAAACACCATCCTGGAAGGCTTTATTCCGGTTATGGGTGAGATCAACGGCCGGCCTAACGGGGTCCTGGTTGCCGACCGGCCCGGGAAGGCGGTGGCCTATGCTATCTTCCACCTGCAGCCCCGGGGGACTATTTTCGTGAAGCCCGGAGACCCGGTATATAAGGGCATGATTATCGGGGAGAATACCCGGTCCGAAGATATGGCGGTGAACATCACCAAGGAGAAAAAACTCACCAATATGCGGGCCGCAGGCTCCGATGAGGCCTTACGGCTCGTCCCCGCCAGACAGTTTGGCCTGGAACAAGCCATGGAGTTTATCAACCAAGATGAATTGGTGGAAGTAACGCCGGCTTCCATTCGCCTCCGGAAAATTGCCGGGTGAAGGTGCAGCTATGATCCCCTTATTGCTAGCTGTTTATTTTTATGCGGGGGCAAAATAAATAGCAGTGATCATCACTTTGCACAGCAGTTCAAAAAAGCCTCGAAGCCAATCAAGCCAGACTGCAGATGGGGGTTCTGGGCTACAACCTTCTGCATGTGATGCCGATGTTCTATGTCTGAGGCGAAGAAGTGAAGCGGCGGAGCTTCCTTTGATCGTAAAGGGTGCCGTCCACGTCAAAAATAACGGCTTTGGGAATGCAAGCCAGCGTTGCCATAATCCGGGATGAGTAGGTGACCTCAGGACTTCCAGACAATCTTGTATGGGGTCGATTATCCTGAAACGTTTAGCGATCTCTCCCACCAGGAGAAACCAACGTCCGAGGTAATCTCGCCCCCCCCGGGCAGAAAAGCGCTAATGAACCCGAATTTTATTACCAAAATCAAGAATTAATATAAATATGATTGGGATTAGAATAAAATATATCCTTGTTTCTTTTACAAAACCGAAAACTAAGGTTGCAGCCATAATACAAGCGAGCAATAAATTAATTTTAAAGGTGCGCTGGCTTACTCCGTAGAAGTTGAGAAATAAATAAATAAAAATGCTAAAAATAAATAAAATAATACAGATATCTAATCGCATTGATGTGAAATTTTTAATAGATAATAAAAATCGTAAATTATTAAATAAATCAAAATGATTTCCGCGAGCATCTATAATTTTCTGGGCCTCTGTAAAGGCAAGCATAGAGTGCTTATATAAGATATCACGTATTATTGTTGTATAAAATACACAAAAGCCAGTTAGTGTTATGCCGATGATTATCTTTACTTTATCCACTTTCCTTAACAACTTATCTTTGAGATTCTCACCAGAAAAATCAAAAGAATCAATAACTAACCATATACCTATAAATATTGCCACCTCTCGGTTGAGTAGTTCAACTATAAATAATATAATAAAATATTTTATATCAAGATTTTTATAAATTGCCAGTATAAGCAACGTAAAGATTGAAACGTCTATAGGATCCCAAGGATACCACCAATAATCCTGGAGCGCTATATAGCTAAATGCAGAATATATTGTATATCTCACCGACAATAAATCGTCTCCAGTTAATATTAAATACGTCAAAAATAAAATAATATCATTGACAACAGTAAGTATTGCCAGATAAATCCAAAAAGCGTTCAGGTATGATTGTCCACTTAAAAAGCTAATCGCTTCAATTAGATAAGGACCGAGTAATCGATTTTGATAGGCTTTCCAGTGTGGAGTCCCTATAATGACACCTTTCGACGCGATTGCTAGTTCTAGGGCTTCATTTTTATGCATCATAACCAGAACCCTAAGCTCCACCATCGCTAAGAACAGAATAAATCCTATGTATATTAACTTTTCGTGATTCCCCAAAAATTCTGATAGCATATTACGATACTTACAAGATGAGTCGTGCAAATTCACCTCCTATCGAAAACACAAACTGAAAAGTGGCCCTTCGATGTTTGGAGTCAAACAAGCAATTGTTATCTTGAGCTGAGATTATGCCTGAGCCTTGGCATACGCGGTTGAAAATGGGTTTTTGAACCTTCCATCCCGGGCTCGGTCTCGAAGAGGCTCCTCTTTTTGTAGCCAAATCATCTTGTGGGCCGGAGGATAGCACAAATTTTCCTACAAAAGTATCTTTTTCGCAGATTCTTAACATACCAGCACCGTTGAGCAGATTCTTCATGGAGGGGGACCTAAGATCCTCAAGCCTGCACTGGCCGATAGTGGTGAGCCAGAGGAAAAGCCAAGGGTGGATGCATATACCAACTTCGGTCGTTGGAAAAACCCCTGGCTCCTACCCCTAACGTATTGATGTTGCCCTGAAGAGGGTCTACCAAGAATAGCGACTAGCTTGCCAGACTCGGCAGTTATCGCGGAGCCCTTAAAAATTGCAGGTATGATCTAGCTAGCGGCACATCGTCCTACCTTGACACTAGCTGACCGCGGTGGCATTGGCGGCGATTTATCACTCATTATTAGCCAGATTTAGCAGCAGCTCCTTGATCTTTTCAAACTGGCCATTTTCTATTAACCCGATGGCTGCATATCTTATGATTCCGTTCCCGTCGATGATCAGGAAATTACTATCGTGGTCCTGCATCTGGTAATCTTTAAGCATGGTACCGGTCCAATCTCCGTAAATGGTCATCCCCTGTCTCATGGAGCCTTCCATTAACTTCCTTCTCCAGATGGGCTTGGTCACGAATGACGCCTCGGAACAATTGATCACCACCAATCTGAAGATATTTTCCTTAACAGCTTCCGGCTGGCCATTGTACAGGCTCTTTAGATAATCCTTGAACTCCCGGTTCTTCCTTACCACCTCCCGGGTTTCATAGAAGAGGATTATCACTTTTCCTCTCAGCATATCCAGCGTGAGATTTTCATCTTCTCCGGATTCCACGCTAAAAAACGGGGCCGGCTTACCTATGGTTAAATAGGCTGCCGCAACGTCGGGGAGCGCACCCCAGGCCGTCAAAACCCCCACCAGAAAAAGGGTTCTCACCCAAGCCTTTCTGGTCTGGATATGGGAAGTTTTTGGCATCGTGATAAGTTCCCGGTCACGGCAGTAACCTTCTATGTTGGGCACCAACCTGAGCAGCAAATTCAACCGGATCGCAACCACCATCGGAACTTAATCGGGATGAGGCCCCAGCCACTGCACCTGGCCGGTGTCCAGTTCATAGAAGGCCCCTACCAGTTTGGTCTTGCCGGCCTTCACCCCGGCCTTGATCAGGGGGCTCTTTTGCAGAATGTCTTCCATGGCCTGCCAGACGTTGTCCTTGATGGCGGCCTCCAACAAGGCTTCCCCGGCGGCTCCGGGATTCTCCTCCCTGGCCCTGGCCACCGCCGCCCTAATGGGAGCCACCAGGGCCGGGATACTGCCCGGGAGTTTGGCGTTTTCCAGCACCGCGGTCACCGCCCCGCAATGGCTATGACCCAGGACTACCACCAGCGGGGTGTTGAGATGGTCCACGGCGTATTCCAGGGAGCCGATTTCATCGGTGGCGGCTGCATTACCGGCCACCCGCACCACGAAGAGATCGCCGAGACCCTGGTCGAAGATCAGCTCCACCGGCACCCGGGAATCGGAGCAGGAAAGCACCGCGGCCAGCGGGTGTTGGCTTTGCCCTGCGGTCAAGGTCCGGCGCTCCCGCCCCTGATGGGGGTACCGGGGTTTTCCCTCCAGATAGCGGGCATTCCCGTCCTGGAGGATCTTTAAGGCCTCATCGGCGGAGATCGCCGGGCCGGGTTCGGAGTCTAGGGCCCAAACTTCCTCCGGCAACACCAGGCGGCGCCCGACTCCAGCCACCAGGCCCAAGGCTGCCATATACCTGAGAAAATCACGGCGGTGCATCTTAACCTCCGGTTGCCTTTAGCTCAGATTATGCAGCAGCCTTGGCCACCGCATTCCAAAAACGGTTTTGGCGACTGGCGGATAAATGCTCGCGGGCGCTCCTCAGGCAGTCCGGGGCGGCAGGCCGCGTGCCGCCAGGGCCAGCATCACGCTGGACCAACCGCTGAAGATGAGGTCGATGCCGATAAACATCCCGATCGCCCAGAGTCCCGACAGCGGCCATTGCACCCAGAGCAAAATGCCCAGCAACAGGGTGATGATGCCGTTGAAAATTCGCCATCCCCAACTGGGAAAGCGCATGTATAGAGCGGTGATGATCCGGAACAAGCCCGCCACCATGAAGAACATGGCCAGCATCAGCGTCAAGATGAGCGCGCTGGCCGCCGGGTTGCCGATCATTATCACCCCCACTACAACGGCAAGAATGCCGTTTAAAAGATGCAAGAAAAAACCGCCCCAATGTCGCTGCCAGAATGAGTAGACCAGCTCCAAGATCCCCATTATCAGCAAGATCCACCCAAAAAAGATCATGGAGGCCAAGGTGAAAAAGACCGACGACCCCAGGGCCAGGAGGCCCAGGATAATCGAGATGATCCCCAGTGCCAGCAGCCAGCCCCAGTTTTTCTGCAACTCCTGAATGTCCGATAAATACGGGTTGATGAAGGTAGTAGGTGCGGTCATTTGCTCACCTCCGTTATGATGTGACCCAAAAGCTTAACTTGGGTTCCAGCCAACATGCCGTGGATCTCTTTTCCAGGAGCCCGGGGCGGGGGCCGCCCGGATTTCCTAAACAGCAGGTTTAGCTCGCTTGGTGATTTGCTGATACACAATCCGGACAGAAGGCTCTTTGTCCAACCGGATGCTCACCCTCTTGCAAGCGAGACTACGAAATTGGTATTGCCGTTGATAGCGAGCTGTGTACCGTAGCAGTTTGACAATCAGTTTAAATGTCACACTTTCGTGTTCTTGGTGCAACAATTCCTGAAAAGCAGCATCTTCCGACGAAAAGCGTGGTTCCAGCTCCAGGGCGAGCCCAGGCAAAGGATTACCATAAAGGCTGACTTCGGTAATCTCATAGCCCAGCTGCTGGAATTGCTCGGCATGAGCTTCGATTTCGGCAACGGTGGCCACCAGCTTATCAATTTTTTCATCGAGGAAGCTTTCGAGCTGGTTAATTACAACCGGGTAAACTTCGTGAGGTTTCATCAGATGCGGCCCTTGGGGCCCCAAGGGCGCAGAACCTTGACGCACGGCTCTGATGATCAGGTCCACGACTAACAATAGGATGGATGCCAGAATGATTACCAGTCGCTTTATCGTGTGAGTTGTCCTAAACATCGATTTAGACATTCGCATTGAAACTGGCATTTGACATTCGCGCTATTCGCCACCAACAACCTCATATTCATATGTTGGGAACCTCACCCATGGACAAAAAATGCGTATTAAATCCATCCTGTCAAGGTGAGTTGCCACAAGTTTCTCAGTGATCAGAAAAGGGCGGGGCTGGATCGAGTCTGCAGAGTAACCATCGAAAGAGAGGACGGCTGGTTAATCGCTTTGTACGGTGCGGTTAACTTGCCAGGATCGACAATTATCGTCGGCGGGCTAAAAACTCCAGATATGATCTGAATATCCGTGGGTTTTTTTCTCTCGTTCCCAATCTCCGGCTTGGGAACGCACCCTGGGCGCCAAGCTCAGCTGGGCAAGAGCCAGCTTGCCCTCAGGACGAGCCGGCTTCTGAGCAAAGCAGGGGCTTTGCATTAACATGGGTTCCCAAGCCGGAGCTTGGGAACCAGAAAGAAAAATTGCAGATATGATCCGGAGACCAGGTCTGAGGATTAGCGGGCCGGGGGCGATCCCCGGCCCTGGCTTTTTCGTCGTCGCAGACCTGTAGGCCTCGACCGCAGGGAACTGCTTATCCCGACCAGTAGGACCATGCCTGACAAACAAGTTGGCGTCTCCCCGACAAAAAAATAGGAGTCTCCCCGACAGATAAAATCCTGTGGGCTTCTATTATCTAGCCTGAGTTCAGAAGGATTTAACTTACACCACTCACATCCTAAATACAGGAAAGGAATCGAGACATGAACGAAGTTGCCAAGGGAACTACACCCACCAGTCTTGCAGGAGCGAGAGTGGTATCTCCAGGGGAGGCCAGGCAGATCCAGACCCAGGGGGGATTGCTGATCGCGTGCTACACTCACATGACGGATTGGGTTCAGGCCAGGCCCGTTGGTTCAATTCACCTTACCATGGATGTCCCTAAAGATCACAAGCGGACCGATTTCGATCTGAAAGATGCCCAATTCGATATGTCCGCTCTCCCGGAGGATAAAGCGCTTCCCATGGTGGTGTTTTGTGCGGACGATATGTGATGGAAGTCCTATCATGCTGCCAGGCTGGCAGTGAATGCCGGATATAAAAATGTCAACTGGATGAGGGGGGGCATCAAGGGCTGGCAAAAGGCCCTATATGCGACCGAATCCGATTCCAAGGCATTTATGGCGTTGATGGACCTCAATCAGAGCGATCCCGCCACCTGGGCCATTGAAAAAAACCAATCCCCATCTCTAAAGAATCCGACCTTCTTGGATTTGCGCTCTCCCGACCAATTCGCCCAAGGACATGTGGAAGGGGCGATCAATATTCCTTATGCCGATTTGTGGACTTTTGACAATCTCGAGAAACTAAACAAGAGCCGGGATATCGTGATAATTTTTGATAATTCGGTGGTGGCCGGCGCCTTGGCCCTGACCTTGAGACTGCTGGATTATCAAGCGTTCATCCTGAAATAAGGGCGCCCACTCGCTGAGAGGACTCCCCAAAACCATTTTGGCAATGTGGTGGGTAAACCTGCCGCCTAATCTCGGTTAATTCCCCGAAGGGTTTTTTAAGGAATCCCTAAGCGGCGCGCAGCACAAGAGGCGGGGGAGCCGGTTGGCTCCCCCGCCTTTGTTGGGAAGACGTTTGCTAGCAGCTATGGCAAAACCTGATTTCACTGTCATCCTGAACGAAGTGAAGGATCTCAAGTCACTAAAAATACGCGATCCTTCGCTTTATATGAAAATGTAGCGCCGGCGCCCTCGCCGGCGTGGGAACCGCCGGGGGCGGCGATTCTACCTTTTCATTTTTCGTTGTGGCCGTTAGGTCATGATGGTTCGCGCAGAATGACCTTTTTGGGCAGACCGAGGTTGTGCAATAGCTTCTAGGTTACCCCAAAGATATCTTTGCCAGGATTCCTTCCAGATTTTCTTTGGATTCAGCAGTGTAGGAAAAATATCTTCCTCTTAACTCCATCATGAGCAGGCCGGTATATGAGTCCAAGAAAGTTGCCAGTATTTCCGAAATCGGTATTTCGCCCCATCCCACCGGCATGTGGGCATCGCCTCTGCCAAAGGGAATCTGATGGGTCTGTTGTTTTTCATGATGATAGACGGCATTACCGAAGTTATCATGCACATGGCTATGAGCAATGAGATCTTTTACCGCACCCGCGGCCCTTACCGGATCAAATCCGTAAAATTTGGCTGAGAGGTATAAATGACCAAAATCAAGATTTATTTTGACATTGTGACGATTGATTTTTGCTATCTGTGCTTGCAAAGGCTCGAGCCTTTCGGCGTAACAATAAGGGGAATGGAAGAGATATGGCCTGGCATTTTCCAGGCAAATAGTCACTTCGGGATACTCAGCGGATAACTCTTGCAGCATCTCGGCTTCCGCGGCCAGCAACTTCTGCTTATCTTTCTCTGCCAGATCATTTTTGCCGTATATGGGGAAGGTCACTTCCGGGATATATCTGCCGGGATGATAGACCAGAATTCCGGCTCCCACTTCTGCGGCAAATTCCAGGGAGGCTCGGAATACGGACAGGTGAAGCTCACGACAGGAGCAGTCCATCAGGTTGAGGGGATTGGGGGCATGGACGCTGAAGGCCCCTGCAAAATTACGGACTATTTCCTTGATCCTTTTAAGTTGAGCCCTATCCAGGCGGCCATTTTTAATGGCATCCAGTCCATGGACCGGCAGTTCCGCGGCCGCCAACCCGGCCTGGGAAAAATATTCCAGGTCTTGCCGGAGCCTTTGTAAGTCCCCGTCAATTCTCACTTCATCTATCTTGGTGCCAATCTTCAGCATGTAGAATAAACTTCCTTTCCCGACACCAAGGTTTTGACGATTCGTAGAACTTCGCCGCTGGCATCCACCAGGATCAGATCAGCGTCCTTCCCGGCCTCTAAAGAGCCGGTGCGGTTCGCCAGTCCCGCGGCCTGGGCAGCATTAAGACTTACCATATTAGCACTCTGGTGGAGAGGCAGGTTTCCCAAGCGGTGGAGCATGAAAACCACATGCAGGAGAGCCATGGGCGTATAATCGGAGCAAACAATATCCGCCAGACCTGAGAAAATGGCTTCCCGGGCGCTCAAGTTTCCCAACCTGGAATTCCCCCGCAAGGCATTGGGGGCCCCGAGGCAGACGGAAATACCCGCTTCCCTGGCAGCTTTCAGCGCCTCCAGATTCACCGGGAATTCTGAGATGCCAATACCCATCTCCCCTAGCCACCGGATTTTTGCCACGCAGTCATCATCATGGGATGCCATGGGAATGTTAAGGGATTTGGCCAAGGTAGCCAAACGCTCTATTAGTGAGCGCATGGATGCCTGGGCCAGGAGCTTTTGGTCGATGATTTTATCCAGCTCTGCATCGGTTCTCTCATAAACCGCGCCGAAATATTTCTTAAAAGACGCCACCTCTTTGAACTGCCCCTGTCCCGGGGTATGGTCCATGAAGGATAAGAGGTGAATGCTCCCGCGGCGCAAGAGTTCCTCCAGATAAGGCAGGGCCAAGGCGTCAGTTATCTCGTATCTGGCGTGAACCTTGGTGTTTATCTTCAGTTGGGGGGCAAGTCGGTTGATATCCATGATTATCTGGGTCGCCATTTTATTGGAACGGACGCCGATTTCCCCCTCGGCAAAGGACACGGCATGGAAGATGGTGGTAATCCCACAGGCCGCGAGCTTTTTGTCCAGTTCAATGATGGCGATGTTATTGGGAAAGAAGCTTCCCGGTCTTGGTTCTATCTCCTTTTCGATGGCATCGCTGTGCAAGTCAACGAAGCCCGGCAAGACAAATCCCCGGTGGGCGTTCACCCGCAAGGCCCCGGACTTTATCCCCCCTTCTTTGATCTCCGAGATAAGGCCCGCTTCGATCTTCAACGAAGCTCCTTCCAGGGTCCCCCGAGGGGTGACCACCTGGGCATTCTCAATCACTAGAGCCTGATCCCTCGATCTCATAATTGTCCACCTCTGGTCTCATAAAGCCTGTCGGTAATTTTTCGGATCATGTCGTCCCGATGAAATATTCCTATCATGGTGGTTCCTGCTTCCTTCAGTTCTCGCAGGATCTCCATAACTACGGCAGTTGCCTGCAAATCCAGGGAGGCGGTGGGTTCATCCAGAAGCAGCAATCTCGGCTTCCAAATAACCGCCCGGGCAATGTTCACCCTTTGCTGTTCGCCGCCGCTAAAAGTGGCCGGATACGCATCCATCAGGGACGGCGGGATCTGCAACCGTTGTAAAAGCTCGGCTGCCTTCGTCCTGGCTAAATTCGGCGGCATCCCATTCCGGGTGACCAGGGGTTCCGCCACGACCTCCAGAACGGAAACCCGGGGGATTACCTTGAAAAACTGGGAGACATAACCGATCTCCTGGCTTCTGAGGCCAAGGACAAAGCGGTTGGAAGTTTTTGCCAGATTAATCCGGCCGCAGCCCTTGGACTGATACCAGATGTCACCTGCAGTCGGCAGGCAGGTACGGTAGATGCACTTCAAGATGGTACTCTTGCCGGCGCCGCTGGGGCCGGCAATCCCCAAAAATTCACCCGCGGCCACTTGAAAGGAGATGGCGCGCACGGCCTCTATCACCTTGTGGCCCAGGGCATGGATATGAAAGGTCTTGCTTAAATTATCTATTTTAATCAATTGGTTTTGACCATCCGCGGCATGAGCCGGTTATAGTTGGGAATTCACCAATAGTTGGGTGTAGGGATGCTGCGGGTCCTCCAGAATCTGGTCAGTCAGCCCCGCTTCCACAATCCTGCCGTGTTTCATTACCAAAGTTCTGGCGGTCAGGAGTCTGATCACCCCCAGATCGTGAGACACTGCTATCATGGATAAACGAAATTCCCGCTGCAGGGTGCGCAACAAGTCCAGCACTCGGGCCTGCACCGAAAGGTCCAGGCCGGTGCTCACCTCGTCCAGAAAAAGAATTAGGGGATTATTTGACAGGGCCTTGGCGATTTGCACCCGCTGCTGCATGCCGCCGCTGAAGTTGCGGGGCGGTTCATCCATCCTCTGCTCCGGAATCTCGGTTTTTTGAAATAGATGTGCGGCTCGATTCCGCATGTTCGAGACATTGCGCCATCCGGCCGTGATCAACCGCTCGGCAATATTGCCCCCCGCGGTCACCTTTAACCGCAGCCCCAGATGGGGATACTGATAGACCATTCCCATAAAGGCGTTTTTTATTCTCCTTTTCTGAAAGGAACTGAGGGTCAAGAGATTTTCACCATTAAGAGCCCCGGCTAAATCCGGGGCCAGTTGCTCCGTTTCCCGGAAGTACATCTCTCCGGAGCTGGCTTCCTCGTCAAAATAAAGCAGTTTCACCAGGGTGCTTTTGCCTGAACCGCTCTCGCCGACGATGCCGAGAATCTCATCCTGGTAAAGCTCCAGGGAGACTTCGCCACAGGCCACCACTGACCCGCAGTGGGGGCACAAATTGGTATCATAATCAGGTCCGGTTGCCTTGAGACAGGATGGGCACCCCGAGCCGTAAATTTTAGTGAGGTTTCCGACCTCTAAAATTAGTTCCGGCGTCATCTCATGACCATTGCGCCAATTCGCGGTTGGCTCAGACAAAGTCTCAATAAGGCGGTAATTCCGCCACAAAGCTGTACCCGTGCTTGGTAAAACCCAAACTCTCATAAAAGCGATGGGCCTCTTCCCGTTGAAGGTTGCTGGACAGGGCCAATTTGTAGCAGCCCCGGGATTGGCAGTATTCCCTGGCAAAACCCAGCATCTTTTGGCCAATGCCCCGACGCCGCCAGTCTTCCCGCACCACCACGTCTTCCACCACCCCGGAAGGCGCGCCCAGATGCCCCAGGTTGTCCATGACCAGCAAGGCAAATACTCCCACAATTTCCCCCTGGGCCAGGGCGACATAGAGTCGGTAATCCGGATAGGCTCGCATGCGGGCAAAGATTATCCCGGCTTGCTCCAGAGACAGAATCCGCCCGTTATCCTGACCCAACTGGGCGTAGAGGGGCAGGATGCTGGGCAGGTCTTGCTCCTCAGCTTTCCGGAGTTCCACTTCCACGGCTGGACTCCTCGCGTTGTTGGCCAAGATTGAGATCGCAGTTCCCGGTATCCGAGCAGAGATATAGCCTGCGGCCGCTGGCGTCATCAATAATTTCATCGAGGTACGTGAAAGCGCTCCCGCACCTGTGACATGCCGCCCCTGCAAAATCCTCCACCCGGAAGTTGGCGTCCTCAAACTCCAGGGGTTCCACCCGGGTATAGGGGGGTACGGCGTAGATCCTTTTTTCCCGGCCGGCGCAGAAGAGATACAGCGTCTCAGCCAGGTGGAGCTTAGGAATATCCCAGCGCGGAATAGGACTGGGATCCATGATATACCTGCCGTTGACGGTTACCGGGTAGCGGGCTCCGATACTGATTTCCCGATATTTGACCACATCTTCGTAAAGATAAAGCCACATGCGGCTGTAGTCGGCCTCGGCGTGCATCCGGCGGGTCTCCAGCTCCGAGGGCTCCACCGTCCTTAAAGCCTCCGGGAAAGGGACCTGCAGGACCAGGATCTGTTCCCCGGTCATCTTTTCCTCGGGAATCCGGTGCCGGGTTTGAATGATAGTGGCTTCCCGAGTCACGGTGGTAATCTTTACCCCGGTAACCTTGCCCACGAATTTCTTGATATTCACCGCGTTAACACTGCCGTCACAGCCCTGGTCGATCACTTTTAAGGTGTCTGGCGGCCCGATGAGGGCCAGGGTTATTTGCAGCCCGCCAGTGCCCCAGCCTCTGGCGATGGGAAGCTCCCGGGAGGCAAAGGGCACCTGATATCCCGGAATGGCCACCGCCTTGAGAATCTTGCGCCGGATTTCATTCTTGGCGCCCTCATCGATAAACCCGAAGTTATACGGGACGGCAGCCGGGCGCAGATTGACCGAAATCCATTCTGCCAGTCTCATTTGGGGGTTACCGCCTGGTCTTCAGTCTGCGTCATTTGCCGGGTTTGGCGCAATCGGTCTAGATCCGATTGGAAGGTGACATAATGGGGCAATTTCCAATGATTACAAAAGCCCATGGATTCAATGCCGTCGATATGGGACAAGACAAACTCCTGGCTCTCGCAAGGCAGTTCCGGTTCCGCAGCCTGCATCGTCCGGTCCAGAATCGCCATGGAAATGGCCTTGATTTCGTTATGCCCGAAGCACATCCCGTAACCCAGGGTGAATTTGGGGGAACCATCCTGGGAGGCAAAACGGGCGAGCACTTCCGCCTCGGTAACCTTCACTTCTCCAACTGTGCGAGGTTCGCCGCCATCCGGAGACTTTATCTTGACCGGCAGAAAACCCACCCGCAATTCCCCGATGGCGGGGTGGATATCGCCATAGCCCCGCATACTGGAGTAAGCCAGCAGCAACAGCCCCCCTGTCTCTCCCCGGGCCATGGCTTGCAGCGCCGTGCTTCTGGCGGCCGGATAGGTCACCGACTGCCGGGTGAGATCAAAAATCCCCGACGTCCCGCCATTGGCCGGAGCTCTGGCCACCAACAGATTTTCCTGCCGTAAGATCTCGATGACCTTGGGAAAGGATTCCGGCAGAGGATCGACCTCGTGGAGTTGATTAAATAATGCCCGCAGGTAGGTCTCTCTTTTTTCGGAAGAGTCGTCCAAAAGCTCAAAGTCCAGCAGCCGGAGGGTGTAATCCGTGGTGGCGCCCAGGATCTGACCCCCGGGAACGTCTTTAAAGGCCGCGGAAATCCTCCTGACCACCCGCATTGCCGCAGTGGACTGGGGGATGGTATAGCCCAGCCGGGGTTTGGTGGCCCGATAGGCCCGGAGGATAAAGGCGGCTTCCAAGGTATCGCCGGCCGCCTGTTTGAGGGCCAGAGCCGCGAGGTCCGGGGCGTAAAGGGAGCCTTCGCCCATGACTCGATCTACCGCCAGATAGAGCTGTTCCTTAATCTGCTCCAACTCCAGGGGCCGGGAGGAACCTTTGACGCGGTGGTAAGTAAGCAGTTGCGCCGCATGATCTATGGCCTCGAAGCCCCCCTTGACCGCCACGTATCCCATGTTTATCTCACCTCTATTTGGGTGGAACGCGGCAGGCACATGATCCGGTTTACCCGGTCGATGAAGATGCCGTCGATTCCTAAAGGAAATTCGCGGTTGATTTCTTGCAGATAGAGAAACTCCTGTTTATTCAGGCCCTGGATCACCGGGGCGATGGCCTCCTGGATACCGGGGCCCCGTAATACCAGTTCCGGTTCCTCCCCGCCTTGATCTTTTAGGGATTCCACCAGATAGATGACCGTGGCGCCGGTGTCTGGATATTCGAGGCTGCCTCGCCTGGCCTTCCCTAGTTCTCCGTGACTGTCTCCCTCTGGGGCTATCAGGAAATCCGCCTGAGCTACCGCGGAGGCGGGACACCTGGTTAGTTGCCGGATTTCCCTTTCCCAGCCCGGCTGGTCATTACCCAGGACCGTAAAGCTGACTTCCGGGTCTAACAGGGTTTGCAATACCATCTGCCACCCGGACTTGCCGCCCTCTGCCGGCAAGGCATAAGTCCTGCCCGGATGGCTTATGGCCTGGAGCAAGATTCGGAAAGTTCGCTGGGTGACCAGATATGCCGCACTTGTCCACATTTCCTTCATCCCTTGACCATGGTTTCGAAACTTACCTTCGTCTGGGCGATTAATTTCCGTTCCTTGGCGGCCGCAGCAGCCAGGTCCTCATCCCGCGCTTCGAGAAATTCCCGGATTCTGCTTTGCAGGTCCCCAGGGTCACTGCGCCAAATTGCCTCCACCGCTGCCGCCAGGAGCGCCTTCTCCGGCTCCTCCCCCAGCACCATGGCATAACCCTTGAACCCCCGGTATTCAGCCTCGGCTTCCGTCACCAGGATTTCTCCCAAATAGAAATCCGTGTCCAGAGAATCCCTGGCGGCCATCATTACCAGTCCGGATTCCGGCTCTTTCAGGATTTTGACCCCTTCCGGCGCCAGGAGATCAAACAGTTGCCGGAGAGAGGTCGGGTCCAGTTTGGTTATCAAGCCTTGCCAATGGTCAAGACTAACGCCGCGCATCTCTTTCTAAACCACCCTTTTTCTGATGTAGGCCGAGAGCCAGTCCAATAGCATAATGGTGGCCAGGATGATCAAAAGCATGGCGGCCATCTGGCGATATTCAAACATCCTCGAGGTCATGACCAGTTCGAAGCCGATGCCGCCGGCGCCCACCAGACCCATGATGGTGGAGTACCGAATATTCCGATCCAGGATATAAAGATTGTAGCTGTTAAACAGCGGCAGCACCTGGGGGAAGATGGAGTGCCCGATGCGTTGGAGGAATCTGGCGCCGGTGGCCTCTACGGCTTCCACCGGTCTGGAGTCCACATTTTCAATGGCTTCCGCATAAAATTTTCCCAAGAACCCGGCAGTATTCAGACCCAGGGCCAAGACCCCGGCAAAGGGCCCCAAACCCACCGCCACCACGAAAATCAAGGCGAACACGATATCCGGGATGGCCCGGAAAAAATTGGTAATTTCCTTTGCCAGGTTATAAATTATTGGGTTATGACTCATATTCCGGGCCGCCAGCATCCCCAGGGGGATCGCCAGGACAATGGCCAGGAAGGTGCCGCTAATCCCCATTCCCACGGTCTCCAGCATTAATTTCAGGTAAACCGCAGTTCTGGACCAATCAGGTGGGAACATGCCTTTCAGAAATTCCCAGACACGCGGCAACCCGGCAGCCAATTCCTTGAAATCTATGGGAATGTAATAAACTGAGATCAGAGTGACCAAGCTCACGGCGAGCAGCAATGCGCCATCTTTGGTGCGGCTGCCGCGATGCAGAAAGGCGCCTTTAATAATGCTGTTCCGCAGATGGGCGGAAACCCGGTCAATGATAGTGATTATGACTAGAATGACCACCAGGATGGCGGCGGCCTTCTGGTAATGGAATTCCCGCATTTGGATGAAGAGCTCCACCCCCAGGCCTCCGGCGCCCACCACCCCCAAGGCCAGAGCGACCCGGATATTGTGGTCCAGCAGGTAAAGGTTGTACCCGATAAACAAGGGGAAAACCTGGGGAACCACGGCATGGCGGATGACGCTTAAACGGCGGCTTCCCGTGGCCATCAGGGCTTCCACCGGCTTTTCATCGATGCTCTCCACCGCCTCGGAATAAAACTTGCCCAACAGCCCTACCGTGGCCAGGGTTAAGGCCGCCACCCCCGCCTGGGGCCCGAGGCCGAAGGCGGTCACGAAAAAAAAGGCGTAAATGAGGTCCGGGATCGATCTTAACAGGGTCACCAGGCTTCTGGAGAGGTGGTAGATTAACCAGTTTTTGGTAATATTTCTGGCCCCCAGAAATCCCAACGGCAAGGAAATGAACATACCGAGGATCGTGCCCCAAAAGCCCATGGCCACGGTTTCCGCAGCCAGGCTGACGATATGCTTCCACCTGGAAAAATCCGGCGGCAGCATCTCCCTGGCCAGGGCCAGCGAAAGAGATAATCCGCCGATGAGGGACCCGATATCCACCTTCGAAACTTTGAAGGAGAAGCCCAGGATCACCAAGAATAAGGACAACCACAAAAGCCTCCAGGTCTTGTTCAGATATTGCAGGCTTGCGCTGGAAGGCATTCAAATTCCTCGTCAAACGCATAAATATCCTGAACGGTGTGATCGGTGAGGTCGCGGGTGCCGCCGTCAAAGCAAATGGCTCCCTCTTTAAGGGCGATCACCCGATGGAAGTGATCCCTCACCGAGTCAAGGTGATGGAGAACCGTGATTAAGGTTATCTTTTTCTCCTGGTTTATCTGGAATAACAACTCTAAGATTTTCCTGCTGGACTTGGGGTCCAGGTTGGCGATGGGTTCATCCGCCAGCAGCACCTCCGGTTCCTGCATTAAGGCCCGGGCAATGGCCACCCGCTGTTTCTGGCCGCCGCTGAGCCGGTCCACCCGTTCCCCGGCCTTCTCCTCGATACCCACAAACCTGAGGAGATCCATGGCCTTCTCCCTTTCCGACCTGCCGAAGAAACCGAGGGTAGAAGAGAGTAAAGAAACGCCCCGGTCCAGTCTCCCCAAGGCGCCGGCCATCACATTTACCAGGACCGAGGTCCGCTCCACCAGGTTGAAAAGCTGATAGATCATGCCGATTTTCTTGCGGGTGCGGCGCAAAGCCTCTCTGTCCCGATACTTAATTTCTTTTCCGCCGATCGAAACCGTGCCCGCGTCAGGAACCACAAAGCCATTGATGGTCCTGATCAAGGTGGTTTTCCCTGATCCACTGGGGCCGATGAGGGCCACGGGTTCGTTTTTCCTCACCCGCAGATTAATGCCGGCCAGGACCTCACGGTCGTTGAACCGTTTCCTAAGGTTTGCCACCTTAACCATATCTCCTCCAGACCTTGGGGCTGTCTGCCCGGCAGCCGCCCCGCTTTCTGGTGAGCCCGTTGGGGCGGATTCTCAAAGCGGTTCAATCCCGCCTCCCCGAACCTGCCCCAAAGGGGCACTGAGCACCTTATTTAAGGCCGTCAATCACTTTTTTGACCTCTTTGATCAGGTTATAGTCGCTGTCACTTACTAGCTGCCATCCGGTGATGTTCCCAAAAGCGGTGACCTTGTTGGCATCTTCAGGGACTGAGGTAATCGCCTTTTTCAAACCGGCCTTGAGGTCTTCCGGCAAGTCCTGCCGATAAGCCACGGGAGAACCGGGAAGGGGGATAGACCTCCAGATAATGATATTGGTCTGGGGCGTTATCTTCCCCGCGGCGACCATGGCGGGATTGGTCATATCATTATCTGAGCACATATCGACTGTCTGGTTTTTGACCATGAGTTCCGCGGCATCATGAGTGCCGCTGAAGCCCACCTTGCGGAACACCTTTTCCGGGTCCATGCCGACCTTCCACATGAAGTACCTGGGAACGGCGTAGCCGGAAGTGGAAGCCGGGTCAGTGAAGGTGAAGGTGATTTTCTCCTTAAGATTATTAAGTTTTTGAAAGATAGCCTTCATACCTTCCTCCCCTTCCAAAGGGGTGGAGATCCCCAGCTTCCCGGCCGTTTCCGGAGTGGCCACCAGGTAGGAGCGGTAAGTGCTTTTGCCCTTGGGATCGATGCCCACGGCAAAGGCCTCGGCTCCCGCCCGATCATGGGCCATCGTGTAGGAAAAGGGGCCGAACCAGGCGAAATCCACCTTTTTAGCCCGCATCGCCTCGATTACCCCGGTATAATCGGTGGCGGTGAAGAGGGTGATGCACCTCCCCAGGCTTTTCTCCATCCAGGCCTTCATGGGTTTAATTTGCTCCAGCATGGCCTTGGGGTCTTCCGCGGGAATGAGACCCATCACCAGGCATTTTTCTTCGGCCTGGAGGGTTCCCGTGAGCATGGACGTCAGAGCCAGAACCAACCCGATAACCAGCAAATACTTTTTCATCTTCTCCTCCTGCGACTATCAATATGAAAGAATGTCCCGTTTCCTCGAGCCGATGCCAGGGGCCAACCGCCCCGGCTAGACATACCGGACCATTTCCCTAAGCTATCACCCCCTTAGGTCATTGAAGTCCACGGTGATGCTGCACAGATCACCTCGGAATTTACTGAGGCAGTATTCCACGATATCGCCCTCCTGGCCTTCGGAGAGGCTTTTTACGACCAGAAGGGGAGTTTTGGGGGAAATTTGCAGGTTCTCCATATCCTTATCATCAGGAATGGAAACCTCAAATCTGGAAAATTTCCTGGACGCTTCAATGCCATAATGTTCCCGAAGAAGTTGATAAAGAGAAAATGATCCATCCCTGTTTAATAAATCGTGAATCCCGGGAAATTTCTGGGCGCTCAAAAAAGAGGTGGTATGAGAAAAAGGAATATCATCGGCATATCTTAATATTTCCAATACAGATACCTTATCGGCCGGCTGAATATTAAGTCTATTAGAGAATTCAATTCCGGCAGTAATTTCATATATATCTAATAATCTTGCATCAGGTTGCAAACCGGCCTGGAGTATCGAGGTAGTAAATTGAGTTTTTTTGGAGACCTTATAAGGAATTTTAGTTTTTGCTAAAAAAGTTCCTTTGCCTTTTATCGTATAAACTATCCCTTGTTCAGCAAGTCTTGCAATAGCGTGTCTAACTGTATGCCGGTTTAATTTATATTTCTTGCTTATCGCATCTTCCGTGGGCAATCGTCCACCTTGCTGAACCCCTTCGTGGCGAATTTGCTCAAGCAAAATCTCAGAAAGCTGGCTATAGCAGGGAACTTCACTATTGCGATTGATCATCAAGGGCAAAGGTCTCCGGGTTGTCTATACATCTACGCAAATTTATACCCAGGGATAATTCTTCTCGGGTTAGGGCAGCGTTAATTTTTGACTAGGGGAGTGAAAAATATTGGCAGGGGATATAAGGCTGTGACCCGCGGCTGGCGCGGCAAATAAAAGGCGGGAGAGCTGGTTGGCTCCCCCGCCTTTGTTGGGAAGGCGTTTGCTAGCAGCTATGGCAAAACCTGATTTCACTGTCATCCTGAACGAAGTGAAGGATCTCAAGTCACTAAAAATACGAGATGCTTCGCTTCGCGCAGAATGACCTTTTTGGGCAGACCGAGTTTTTGCTATAGCTTCTGGGGCAGGCTCAGACGGCCCGGAAGCTCCGGGTCTCGATGTTGTATTGCTTGATCTTGTAGCCCAGGATTCTGAGGCTGGTGTCCAGCAGGTGGGCGGCCTTGCTCTGGTTGCCCCGGGTCTGGCGCAGGGCCTCGCTGATCAGCTCCTTCTCCAGTTTCTCCACCCGGGAGGCCAGGCCGCTGGAAGCGGAGCCGCCGGGCTCCTGGCGTTGCAGGGAGGGAGGCCAATGGACGCTAAGGATGGTGTCCTCGTCGCAGACCAGCACGGCCCGCTCGATGATGTTTTCCAGCTCCCGGACATTGCCGGGCCAGGGGTACTGCATCAGCAGATCCAGGGCCGGGGCCGACAGGCGCTTCACCGGTTTCTGATGCTCCTTGGCGTACTTATTGAGGAAATGGTCGGCCAGCAAAGGGATGTCGGCCATGCGCTCCCTAAGGGGCGGCAGATAGATGGGGAAGACGTTGAGCCGGTAATAGAAGTCCTCCCGGAAGGCGCCCGTGGCCACCGCCTGTTCCAGGTCCCGGTGGGTGGCGGCCAGCAACCTGATGTCGGCCTTCAGGGTGGAGGTGCCCCCCAGGCGGGTGTACTCCCGCTCCTGGATGACCCGCAGCAGTTTGAGCTGGACGTTGGGGCTCAGATCGCCGATTTCGTCCAGGAAGATGGTGCCGCCCTGGGCCAGTTCGAAGCGACCCTGCTTGCGCTGCATGGCCCCGGTGAAGGCGCCCCGTTCATGGCCGAAGAGTTCGCTCTCCACCAGGGTTTCCGGGAGGGCGGCCAGGTTCACCTTGACAAAGGGCTTGTCGGCCCGCTGGCTGTTGTAATGGATGGCCGAAGCCACCAGCTCCTTGCCGGTCCCGGACTCGCCCCGGATGAGGATAGTGGCGCTGCTCTTGGCTACCCGGTCGATCATCTCGAAGACGTGGCGCATGCGTCCCGAGGTGCCAATGATATTGCCCATCTGGTAGCGTTCCTGGAGCTGGCCCTTCAGCTTCAGGTTTTCATTCTGGAGGCGCTCCTTTTCCCGGTCGATGAGCAGCAGGTTGTTCACCGTCTGGGCGATGATGGAGGCGATTATGGTGAGCAACCGCAGGTCGTGGTTCAGGTCCAGATCCCGGTGCAGGCGGTCCACCGACAGGGCCCCGATGGTCTGATGGTTGATTTTCACCGGCACGCACAGAAAAGAGAGCTCATCCTTCTCCCGGGCGCCCCGGGAGCGGGTCCGGTTCAGGAAGAGGGGCTCCTGGCTCACCACCGGAACCACCGCGGGTTCCCCGGTCTCCACCACCCGGCCGGTGATGCCTTCCCCCAGCTTGTAGCGGCCGCGCTTGCGGGCCTCGGCGGTGAGGCCATGGGCCACCTCGATCTGGAGCTGCAAGGTTTCGGGGTTGAGGATGGAGATGGTGCCGCGGCGCATGCCCATGCGTTGGGCCAGAATCTGCAAAATCCGCTGCAGGCTCCGGGGCAGGGGCCCCGGGGTGCTCAGCGTATCGGTAATTTCGTAAAGCAGGGTTACTTCGTCCATAGCGCTGGCCTGAAGAATGAGATTTAAAGAATAATTATTGATTCATTTTCGTGGATTTTAAGTGAAAAGGCAAACAAAATTATTACGAAATTGTTATCATAAACGGGCCATCCCCTGGGAGTATTTATCAGGGATGACCCTGGGGCGGCGGGAAGAGGCCCTCCAGGCTAAAGCCGCGATCCCTGCCGGGCGCCCCCCCCGGGGCGCGGCGGCGCCGGTCCCGGGGCGGCAGGCCGAGCCTTCCTCCTTGACACTACCCGGATATATGTTTAATTTAAATATCTTAATTAATTTCGGGTGAACGGGCCTCCCATGCGCTACCGGTTTCTTTACCAGACCGGCCATAAGGTTGTGGAGTTCGTGGATTACCTGGGGGAACTGACCCTGTTTTTCCTGGAGGCCTGCCGCACCTTGCCCCACCCCCCCTGGTTCTTCCGGGAGACCATCGCCCAGATGTTCCAACTGGGAGTAAGGTCCTTCCCCCTGGTAGCGGTGGCTTCCTTCGCGGTGGGGCTGGTGCTGGCCATGCAAGGGATCGTCGTCCTCACCTATTTCGGGGCGGCCAACTACATCGCCACCACGGTGGCCTACACCTTTTTTCGCGGCATGGGCCCCGTGCTGGCCGGAGTGATGCTGGCCTCCAGGGGGGGCGCCGGCATCGGCGCCGAGATCGGCTCCATGCGGGTCACCAACCAGATCGACGCCCTCACCGTCTCGGCAATCAACCCCATGAAGTACCTGGTGGTCACCCGCATCGCCGCCTGCATGCTGGTGATGCCCCTGTTGACCATCTTTGCCAATCTCATCGGCATCCTGGGAGGAATGTGCATCGGTGTCTTCCAGGTGGGCATGAGCCCCACCTTCTACTACACCCTGACCATCAAGTGGTTGATGTTGCGGGACGTGCTGCCGGGGGTCTTCATGACCTCCATCTTCGGCATGATCATCGGCACGGTGGCCTGTTTCCAGGGCTATACCACCAAACACGGCACCTTTGGGGTTGGCCAGGCCACCAAGACCGCGGTGGTATCGGCCATCATCCTGATCCTGATTTCCGATGTCTTCCTCACCAAACTCACCATCATCCTCTTCCCCTCCTGATGGCGTGGAGGCACCCGTCCTGACGGCGGCGCCCGGCGCCCCGTTGATCTCCTATGGCCGCGTCCATAAGGCCTATGGGGATAACCGGGTGCTCCGGGGGGTGGACCTGCAGGTCTTCCCCGGGGAGACCATGGTCATCCTGGGCCGCAGCGGTTCCGGCAAGACCGTGCTCACCAGCATGCTGGTGGGCCTCACCACTCCCGATCGGGGTTCCATCGAGGTGGCCGGGATGAAACTCAGCAGCTTCAAATCCGACGCCGACTGGCGGGAACTGCGCCTCAGGACCGGCTATCTCTTCCAGGGCTCGGCCCTGTACGATTCCATGACCGTGGGGGAGAACTTGGCCTTTCCCATGGTGCAGCACACCGATTGGAGCGAGGCCAAGATTGCCCGGCGGGTGGCGGAAAAGCTGGAGCAGGTGGGCCTGGCCGGCACCGAGGCCATGGACCCCGGCGAACTTTCCGGGGGCATGCAGCGCCGGGCCGCCCTGGCCCGCAGCCTGGCCCTGGACCCGGAGATTATCATCTACGATGAACCCAGCTCGGGCCTGGATCCCATCACCGGGGACGAAATCAGCCAATTGATGCGGGACCTGCAGCAGGCTCTCAAGGTCACCTCCGTGGTGGTCACCCACGACCTACGCCTGCTGGACCGGGTGGCCGACCGCCTGGTCCTGTTGTTTGAGGGGGAATGGGCCTTTCAGGGCAACTTTGAGGAATTTCTCCGGTCCTCCCATCCGGAGGTCCGGCGGTTTCTCCATAAGCAGGCGCCCCAGGAGGATACGGCAAGATGATCTCCCGAAAATATAGATCTGAAACCATCGTGGGCTTCTTTGTGATAGTTTCCCTGACGGCCCTGTTCATCATGGTGCTGATCATCGCCCGCCAGCAAGGACTCTTTCAGAGTTATATGGCGTACCAGGCGATCTTCAAAAACGTCTCCGGGCTCAAACCCGGCTCCGAGGTCCACCTGGCCGGGGTGACGGTGGGCTCCGTCAAAGCGATTACCATCGACCCCAGCGGCTTAACCAAGGTAATCTTTACTGTCATGCAGAGATACAGCGACCAAATCCGGGAGGATTCCCAAGCCTCCATCGGCTTTATGGGCCTGCTGGGGGATAAGAGCCTGGACCTTTCGGCGGGCTCCCCCGGCAAAGCTGCCATTCCCCCGAATGGACCGGTGGCCACCATTGAACCCCTGGACATGACCCAATTATTAGCCAGGGCCGGCCCCAGCCTGGAGAACCTGCAAAAAATCCTGGACAACCTGGCCAAGATTAGCGACACGCTGGTGAGCAAGGAGGGCGGTATGCGAAAAAGCTTCGACCAACTCGATGAAATCGTCAGCAAGGTCAACCAGGGCCAGGGTACCTTGGGGCTATTCGTCAATGACCCGAAGCTCTACCGTGAGACCATCGCCACCATGTCCTCCGCCCGGAAGGTGTTCGACGACGTGGGTCAGGGCAAAGGGGCCTTGGGCGCCCTGATTCATGATCCGAAGTTCAAGGCCCAGATGGAGCAGGCCATGGGGAGCATTAAGGAGGGCCTGGCCCGGCTGCCGGAAATTTCCAAAAAATTAGATGAGTTCATGACCGAGCTGCACCAGGCCGGGAAGGGCCTGCCGGGGCTGGTGACCTCCGGCGGCGCCATGGCCAACGACGTGGACCGGACCGCCAAGGCGGCCCAGAAATCCTGGCTGCTCCGGAGTCACGTGCCGCAGCCCCAGGAACATACCATCCGCCTGGACGCCCAGGCGGGGAAGGACTAGGCATGGCTGGTTACGGCCCTTGGCTATTGCTCCTCTGCCTGCTGGGGTTGGGCTGCGCCGGACCCGGTAAAACCGGGGACGCCCTGCAGAGCCGGGCGGTGTCCTTGAATGATGAAGGCTACCAGTATTACCGCCAGGGTCATTTTAATGCGGCCGAAGGCAAGTTCTCCCAGGCCCTGAAGCTCAACCGCCTCATTGACCGCCGCAAGGGCATCGCCGCCAACCTCAATAACCTGGGGGTCCTCGCCCAGGAACAGGGCGCGCCGGAGCAGGCCCTGGCTTACTTTCGGGAGGCCCTGGACCTCAACCGGGATCTGGACGACCCGGCGGGCCTTTCCGAAACCCTGAACAACCTGGGGTCGGCTTATCTCTCCCAGGGGAAAGTGGAGGAGGCCCGCAAAGCCTATCAGGAGGGTCTGGAATACGCCCAAACACTGCCCCCGGGGTCCCTGCTGGCTCTATCCCTGACTCATTTAGGGGATGCGGCCCGGGCCAGGCGGGATTATGATCAGGCCCTGGGCTACTACCGGCAGGCCCTGGCGGTGGCTGAAGCCCGGAAGGATATGCCGGGCCGGGCGGTTTGCTGGCAGCGCCTGGGGGCCACCTTTGTGGACCTTAAGGATTATCCCCAGGCCGGGACCTACTTGCACGGCGCCCTGCGGGAGCTCCGCCGCCTGGAGAACACCGACGCCATCGCCGACACCCTCAAGGGTCTGACCCGGCTGGCCCTGGCCCAGGGTGACCGGCAGGAGGCGGCCCTCCAGGGCAAGCTCCTTCTGGAGATCTACCGGGCCCGGGGCCAGGAGCAGGAGGCCCGGGAGCTGGAAGCGCTCTTGCAAAACCACCCAGGGCATTAAACGCGGGGCTTCGAAAAATTCCCGGGGCCGCCGCGGCGGCACGGTGGTGAGCGGGATTAAGGCACCCTCCGTTTACGGTTGGGCCTGCGGCGCTACCGAAAAAAATGAGGCGCATGGATCATTTCCATCTCATCCACTTAATCAAAAGCTACGGCTACCTGGGGGTGTTCGCCTCCCTGATGCTGGGCATGTTCGGAGTGCCGCTGCCCGATGAATCCATCCTCACCGCCACCGGCTATCTCGTCTCCAAGAATTACCTGCAGCTACCGCCCGCACTGCTGGCCGCCTATCTGGGCAGTATCTGCGGCATTACCGTGAACTATTTGGCGGGGCGCTTCATCGGCTTTCCTCTGCTACATCGATACGGCCATTCCCTGGGTCTCGGTGACGAAAAGATCGCCCGGGCCCACCGCTGGTTTGAGAAATACGGCAAATTTGCCCTGTTTGCGGGTTATTTCATTCCCTATCTGCGCCACCTGACGCCCTTTACCGCCGGCGCCTCCCGCCTCGACTATTGGGGCTTTGCCCCCTTTGCTTACAGCGGCGGCCTGTGCTGGGTGGCCTCCTTCATCGCCTTGGGTTACTTCCTGGGGGAGAAGCGCTCCTGGCTGGTCCCCCAACTCCACACCTATCTCCTGCTGGCCCTGGGGGTGGTGATCTTTCTACTCTGGGTGCGTTACCGGCTGTGGACCAAGGGCCCGAAGGATTAGGGGGCGCGGGTTTACCTGGGGCGGCTGGCCTGACCCAGGGGCCATCAATTTCGCCGGGGATAAAGACTCTGGTGGCGCCGGCGCCGGCCCCGGGGCGGCTTATTCAAGTTAGGAGGTGAGAGATGTTTGGGCGAAGGATCAAGCTGTTCAAACTCCTGGGGTTCGAGGTGCGCCTCGACTTGAGCTGGATCGTTATCGCCGTGCTGGTGACCTGGTCCCTGGCCAGGTGGCTCTTTCCCCAAAACTACCCCCAACTGCAGCCGAAAGTTTATTGGGAGATGGGGGTGGCCGGAGCCCTGGGGCTCTTCGCCTCCATCATCTTCCATGAGTTCTGCCATTCCCTGGTGGCTCGCAGGTTCGGCATGCATATGAAAGGCATCACCCTGTTCATCTTCGGCGGCGTGGCGGAGATGGGAGACGAGCCCCCCACCGCCCGGGCGGAATTCTTCATGGCGGCTGCCGGACCGCTGTCCAGCATCCTGATCGGCGTGGTCTCCTACTGGCTTTATCTGATCGGCCAACGCGGTGGCTGGCCGCTGCCCCTCAACGGGGTGCTGTGGTACCTGGCCTGGATCAACGGCCTGCTGGCCCTGTTTAATCTCCTGCCGGCCTTCCCCCTGGATGGCGGCCGCATCCTGCGGTCGATTTTGTGGGGCGCCAGGCAGAATCTGCAATGGGCCACCCGCGTCTCCGCCGGGATCGGGTCCGGTTTCGGGGTTATCCTGATTTGTTGGGGCATCCTCCAGGTGGTTTGGCAGGACAACCTCATCGGCGGTCTGTGGATCTTTCTCATCGGCCTGTTTTTGCGGAACGCGGCTCGGGGGTCCTACCAGCAACTTCTGGTGCGCCGGGCCCTGGAAGGGGAGCGCATCAGCCGCTTCATGACCCGCGCTCCCATTACCGTGCCCCCCACCATCACCGTGGCCCAACTGGTGGATGATTACGTCCTCAAGTACCATTTCAAGATGTTTCCGGTGCTGGATGACGGACGGCTGGTGGGCTGCGTCACCTCCAGGGACATCAAGGAGATCCCCAAAGAGGAGTGGGGGCGGGAGACCGTGGGCCAAATAGCCGTCCGCTGTCCCTCGGAGGCCATCATCGGGCCGCAGACCGACGCGGTCAAGGCCCTGGCCACCATGAACCAGACGGGCCTGAGCCGCCTGCTGGTGGCGGAAAACGGCCGGTTGGTGGGCATCCTGACCTTAAAAGACTTGCTGGCCTTCCTCTCCCTCAAGGTGGAGATGGGGCAGCCTTAGGGGCTACCCTGGGGTGCCCGTATAGGGTGGGCGCCGCCCGCCAAATCATCGGCCTGCGGCCCGCGATTTTCCGTTTTCCGTTTTCCGTGAAAGGCAAAGGCCCCTTAGAAGATATGGAAAATGCAGTAATCAGTTATCAGTAACCAGTTGGCCAAGGTGCGCTGATCACTGATTACTATCTTTAACGGAGGCAACAGGCCTGGATAAAGGCCGGCTGATAAAAAGCGACGTCGCCATCCCGCCAGCTCAGGGTGTAGAGGCTCCCCTGAAAGCAGATGGTGTGGTTGATCATCATCATGATTTTCTCCACCAGGCGGCCGTGGCCGGGGTGGGGCAGCACCGCGGTGACCAGCTTCCGGAGCTCCGGGGTCCAGTCAAAATCAGTGCCGTATTCGTCCATGGGATAACCCTCTGTTAAAGTTAATATTACCTCTGGAGACGCCGCTCTCGAACTCCCGCCGCCCCCCCATGGCCCCGGGCCGAAAATTTCAGCGCCCCGGAAGTCTCTATAAATTATATCGTTTATAAGAAACCTTACCCATAATTCTTTTGGCAATCCCTTACAAGACCTCTGAAAAAATCCCTCAATAGAAAATTTTGCAGCTTTTCGGAAAAGGCGCTCATGAGCCCTTGGCTCACCCGTAAATCATGAAAATGTAGCGCCGCCGCCCCCGGCGGCGCGGGAACCTCAGGAACTTTTCAGCCGTGTAGGGTGCGCACTGCGCACCTTATATCTCCCGCCAGCCGCTTTAGTCCGCACAGGCGAGACGCCTGTGCCACCAATTCTTTACAATTTTTCAGTGCAGGAGATTGGGTCAAAGTTCCGTTCCCCAGCGGGAGCTTGGGAACCAGAGATGACGGCGCCATAACCTTGCCGGACAACAGTGGCAACCAAATTGAAATTTACAGAGTCTCTTTCGGTTTATCAGCCCTACCAGTAGACGGCTATCCTTAGAACATGTAAAATAACTAATTGATTAAATTATCTTTCGGACCCCTTTACAAAAATACAAAAAACTTAAGAATGTCAAACCTTCGCAACTTCAGCATCATCGCCCATATCGACCACGGCAAGTCCACCCTGGCGGACCGTCTTATCCAGTGGACCGGCATGGTGGAGGACCGCCAGTTTCGCGACCAGATCCTGGACACCATGGACCTGGAACGGGAGCGGGGCATCACCATCAAGAGCAACACCATCAGCCTGCCCTATACCGCCCGGGACGGCCGGGAATACGAACTCAACCTCATCGACACCCCGGGCCACGTCGATTTCTCTTACGAGGTCTCCCGGGCCCTGGCCTCCTGCGAGGGGGTGCTGCTCCTGGTGGACGCCTCCCAGGGGGTGGAGGCCCAGACCGTGGCCAATCTCTACCTGGCCATGGAGCACGACCTCACCATCATCCCGGTGATCAACAAGATCGATCTGCCCGCGGCCGACATCGAAGGGGTCAAGGAGCAGATGGACCGGGAATTGGGCCTGGACCCGGAGCTGGCCATCCTCTGCTCCGCCAAGGAGGGGATCGGCATCGACGAGGTGCTGGAGGCCATCGTCGCCCAGATCCCGCCGCCCCAGGGGAGCGCCGAGGCCCACCTGTCCGCCCTGATCTTCGACGCCAACTATGACTCCTACCGGGGCACCGTCGTCTCCTGCCGGGTCTTTGACGGCCGGGTCAAGCCTGGGGATATTATTCGCCTCACGTCCAACGCCGCGGTCCACAAGGTGGAGGAGGTGGGCATCTTCCGGCTCACCCGGGAGCCGCGCAAAGAACTGACCGCGGGCATGGTGGGCTATATCATCGCGGGCATCAAAACGGTGAGCGACACCCGCATCGGTGACACCATTACCCTGGACGCCGATCCCGTGGCCCGGCCGCTGCCCGGCTTCAAGGAAGTGAAGCCGGTGGTCTTCGCCTCCCTCTATCCCCTGTCGGCGGACGATTTTCAGGGCCTGACCGAGGCCCTGGAGAAATACAAGCTGAACGACGCCGCCCTGGTCTATCAAAAGGACGCCTCTGCCGCCCTGGGCCTGGGCTTCCGCTGCGGCTTCCTGGGGCTGCTGCACCTGGAGATCGTCCAGGAGCGGCTGGAACGGGAGTTTAGCCAGAGCATCATCATGACCGTTCCCGGGGTCCGCTATGAGTTCATCCTGGCGGACGACCGCGAGATTACGGTGGACAACCCCATGCACTACCCCGACCCCAGCAGCATCAAGGGCTCCAGGGAGCCCTTCATCCGGGCCCGGATCCTCATCCCGGAGCGCTTTGTGGGCGCGGTGATGAAGCTCTGCCTGGAACGCCGCGGGGTCAATTCCAGCTTCAACTACCCCTCGCCCGGCCGGGTGGAGATCACCTTCGAGATGCCCTTGGCGGAGGTGATCATCGATTTTTACGACCGCCTCAAGACCATCACCCAGGGCTACGGCTCCTTTGACTACGACCTCCTGGATTACCGGGACAGCGACCTGGTGAAACTGGATATCCTGGTGAACCACGAGAAGGTGGACGCCCTCTCCATGATCGTCCACCGGGAGCGGGCCCGGGATTGGGGGGTGCGGGTCTGCGACCGGCTGGCGGCGGAGATCCCCCGGCAGCAGTTCAAGATCGCCATCCAGGGGGCCATCGGCGGCCAGATCATCTCCCGTTCCACCATCACGGCCTTTCGCAAGGACGTCACCGCCAAGTGCTACGGCGGCGACATCACCCGGAAACGGAAACTCCTGGAGAAACAGAGGGCCGGCAAGAAACGCATGAAGATGGTGGGCGCGGTGGAGATCCCCCAGAGCGCCTTCGTGGCGGTGCTGAAGACCGAGAGTGAATAAAAGACGGTTTTCGGTAAAAGACGAAAATCTTATTCCTCAGAGCGAAAAATGATTAGCCTTGGTCGTACGTAAATTCCCTATCCCTTGAGGGCAAGGATGAAAAATTAATCGATTTCAGTTTTAAGTAATCTCCTTGGTTGCATCTTTTTGGGTGGCATAATCCGGAGTTATTAATGGGAGACTCATGGGGTCCCTTATTTATCCCCTCTCCCCCGATGGGGGAGAGGGTTAGGGTGAGGGGGAATTTAATCTAAATAGCCCGCGATGTTGTCTCCTTCTATGCGCCAAAGCCCTGACTGCCTGACCCCTGATCCCCGGCCCCTGGCCCCTCTCCCCGGTCTTTACGTGCACGTCCCCTTCTGCCAAAGCAAATGCCCCTACTGCGATTTCTACTCCGTCACTTCTCCCGATCTGATCTCCGCTTACCTGAAGGCCCTGGAACAGGAGGCCCGGCTTTACCGCGGTCAGTTTCCCGCTTTTGATACCCTCTACCTGGGCGGCGGCACCCCATCTTTGCTGACCGGGGCGCAGATTGCCGGCCTTGCCAAAAGAGTGCGCCGCCATTTCTCTTTTGCCGCCGGAACCGAGTTCACCCTGGAAGCCAACCCGGACGATATCAGCCGGGAGAAGCTGGGCCTCTGGCGGGACCTGGGCGCCAACCGCCTGAGCCTGGGAGCGCAGTCCTTTAATGAGGCGGAGCTTGCCTTCCTGAAGCGGCGGCACACGGCGGCCCAGACCCGGGCGGCCCTTCCGCTGATCCGGGCCGCGGGTTTTGAGAACCTGGGATTGGACCTGATCTACGGCCTGCCGGGGCAGACGCCGGACGCCTGGCTGCGGACCCTGGAGCAGGCCCTGGCCTGCGCCCCGGAGCATCTCTCCTGCTACCAGTTGACCATAGCCCCGGGGACCCCGTTGTCCCGGCGGGTGGCCCGGGGCCGGGTCGCCCTCCCGGACGAAGAAGCCCAAAGGACCTTATTCCTGCTCACCTGCGAGTTTCTGGGAGACCGCGGCTACCTCCAGTATGAGGTGGCCAATTTTGCCCGGGGGGAAGAGTATTTCTGCCGGCACAACTTGAAGTATTGGCAGCGCCTGCCTTACCTGGGGCTGGGGCCCGCGGCCCACTCCTTTCAGGGTGGCCGCCGTTGGTGGAATCACCGCGGCCTGGCGAGTTATGCCGCCGCCCTGGCGGCGGGGCGGGCGCCGCGGGCCGGCCGGGAAGCCCTCACCCCGGAACAGGTCCGCCTGGAAACCCTCTATCTGGGCTTCCGCACCCGGGAAGGGGTTGACCTGGAAGTCATTCAGAGCCAGTCCGGCTGGGGTAGGGTCCTGTCCCGGTTGCAGGCCGCGGGGTTGCTGCGCTTAACCAACGGCCGGGTGGAGGCCACCCCCCGGGGGCTGGTGGTGTCCGACCGCCTGCCGCTGCTGTTTGTGGACTAGCCCGTTGGGCCCCCACGACCGCGGCCGGCTCACCCAACCGAAAAAGGGGTTACGGCCTCTCACCGTAACCCCTGGAAATCTATGGTAGGCACGCGGGGATTTGAACCCCGGACCCCTACCGCGTCAAGGTAGTGCTCTCCCCCTGAGCTACGTGCCTATGATTTTCATATAACCCTTGGCCGGGGCGCCGTCAAGGGGATTATTGCCCGCCGGCCCCGGCCGGGCCCCTAACCTTGGAGGCGGACGGCGAAAAGATGCCTTGCAAAACAGTCCCTTATGGTGCGCAGTGCGCACCCTACACGGCGATTACTGCGGCCCGCCCCACCGAACTTTCCCTCGCCAGCCGCTTTAGTCCGCACAGGCGGGACGCCTGCGCCACCAATTCCAGAAACTTTTCGGAAAGACAAAAAAGACCAAAAGGCAAACCAGAACAAAAAGACCCAAAGGGGGAAAAGGGCAAAAAGCCGCGGCCCGGGGTAGTGTCCTAATTTGAATAAGAGGACTCCACACCGCCAGGTTTGGGTGAAGGTCAATACTCCGGTTGATGAGGGGTTAGCTGAATTGGTATGTCTTCTCAATCAAATTGACCGGCTTTTTACCCTGGACAGTTGCCAAGGCTATGACGGCTGGGGGCATATATATTTTCGCTATGGGAATTGGAGAAAATTGGCCTGCTTCGTATTCGGCATTCTTGATCCTGCATTCCGCGGGATAGGCGAGATTCATCTTTGTGTCGAGAGTATTGATGGCAATGAACCAATGGCAAAATTAGGCTTTAGGACAGAAACAATCCCGCAAATTGTCTCTGTCCTAAAGGAAGTGCTTAACCCCCGTAGGTTTGCGTGTTCTTGTGGCATGGGATGCAGAGGCACTCACAATTAGAAGCGATGTCCTTTCCCCCCGAGACTAACGCTGTCTTGTGATGCGCGTGCCACTTACCCGCCGCAAGAGGCGCATTACACCGTCGCCCTCTGTGATGCGAGCAGTTGCGAGTGCATTCACATTTACTGCCCGCATTGAGCCTGGCTGTTTCCTTGGTTTCTTCTGAGAACGCCATTGTCCGTTTCACCTCCTTCCTTTGGCAGATTGGTAATTATTCGAGAAATAACCTTAAATGATTCCTTAAGGCTGTTTCATCCTTGGTTTGACATTCCCATATCACCAGTACGCGCCACCCCTGAGCCTGTAAGGCGGTATTATGTTCTGCGAAGCGAAGCTGATTCCGGGATAGCTTGGGCTGCCAATAATCTGTATTTGATTTCGGCGGACGGGCGCGTTTACAAGCCGGGTCGGGGTGCTGGTGCCAGAAACAGCCGTGAATGAATATCACAGCCCGGCGTCCTGGAAAAACCATATCAGGCTTTCCCGGAAGGTCTTTGCGGTGAAGGCGGAAGCGGTAGCCAAGTGAATGGGTTAGGCGCCGGACGATAATTTCCGGCTTCGTGTTCTTGCTGCGGATAGCGCGCATGTTTGCGCTGCGCCGCTGGACAGAAATTGTATCCATTTAATTTCTTACAGTTTGCTGGTTAAGCCGAGTGATTTGTCTTAAGGCCGCCAAGTCCAGCAGCGGCTCTCTCCAATGCACTATTGCGTGACAGTTTGCACACAAGAGCGTGAGATCACTGAGACTGGTTATAGCGTTCGGCAGGAGCGCGGCTAGCGGTAGAACGTGATGCACCATTATAACGCCCCTTCCGCGCTCCCCGTACATTTCTTCGAAATCAAATGTGCAGTTCTCGCAATATATCCGGCCATGCTCTCTCTCAAATACCCTGATCTTGGCTGTCCGGAGTGTTCGGCTTCGGTCGATGCGGTTGTGAGACACCAAACGCCGCGTAGTTTCATTGGCTGTCAGGGTTGTTAGAATTGGGGCTTCTGGAGGTTCCTCGGGATGCTCAATAAACTCTTCGCTTGGAGCTTCAATTGCCTCGGCAAGCTCGGTATAATCTTCGAGATTGGCGGCAAGGACGTTCGCAACTGCGCGCAGGTCTGCTACGGGAATCCCGGCGCTGACAAGTTGTCGGTAACGATCAGCAAGGGCCTGGATAGGTGCAGGCAAATCTCTTCGGGCCACAAATTCGCCGATGCGCGTAAGCCGGACAACAAGGTCTATTTCATTATTGTCGTGCAGCACTCGAAGCCGCTGCGGCGTACAGACCATCTGCTGACTGCCCGCAGGCTCGGCCAGGAATGTGATGACGCTTATTATATATCCCTTGTCCCTCAATGGCAGAACTACGCCGCCTATGTCTTCACGTCTCGGATCTGGCAAGAGTGCTAAAGCGGCTATCAATTGATGGACATTCAGAAGCGATCTGTTATTAGGATTATCGCGTCGAATACGCGGCTTCCCGTCTCTTATCCTCCCCCATGCATCGGTCGTAATATATGCGCCCGGCACCGAGACTGCATTGACGACAATTTGCCGTTCAAGAAGGACTACCTGCGGCACGTGTTCATATTCGCCCCGGCCGCCGCTGGATCGCCACCGCAAATCTACAAGAGGCATAAAACCTCCCGTCTAAGCAACAGTTTGGGTTTGAGTTTGTGCGGATGATTGAAAATAGTCAGCAATACGGCGTCCGAGCCATTCAGCGACTGCTGGCGTAACGGAGTTTCCTACGGCATGATACCGCACACTATCATTATCTTCTTTCCCAGGCAGCGGCGCATCAGTCCAGTTTTCCGGAAACCCTTGAATACGCTCGATCTCGGATGGAACGAACCGGCGTACGCGCCCGTCTGGATACCAGACATAATTCCGGCTCCAATCGGTTCCGGTATGCCGGGCCGATTCGGCATAGATGCAGTGTGCGCGGCTTTTTACGAGCGGCCCCGTGCGAGGATTTCCAAGGATTGTCTGAAAGAGGCTGGGAGATTTCTTCCCATTTGATCCACCCGGCGCAGAATCCCCATTGCCGCATTCTGGCTCAAAAAGTATTTGTCCGGCACCGGCTGGGTCTCTATGAACGGCAGCAACATACACTCTCTTGCGTGACTGGGGGACTCCGAAATATTGGCTGTTAAACACTCGCCACGCCACACCATACCCGAGCTCATCCAGCGTCTTGAGTATGATGGCGAAGTCTCTTCCTCGGTGGCTAGTGAGAAGGCCATGCACGTTTTCGAGTATAACAACCTGCGGGCTACAAGCACGCACCAATGCCGCGAAATCATGGAAGAGTCCTGATTGGGTTCCCCGGAGCCCGGAGCGCGGACCCATTCGAGCAAGCGATAAATCTTGGCAAGGAAACCCGGCGGTCCAGATTTCTGCGGGAGGGATGGTTCTTGGGTCAACATGTCTAATATCCTCCATAATCGGCACGTCCGGCCAATGGCGGCTGAGTACCCGCCGGCAAAATTCTTTCTTCTCGCACAGGAAAACGGTTTTCAGGCCAGCCAGTTCAAAGCCAAGGTCGAACCCGCCTATCCCTGAAAAAAACGATGCATGGGAAAGCTGCTCATAGAAATCTCTTCCCTCAAATAGAGTTTTTTGTTTGCTGCAATCCTTCATCATCCGCCTCTTTTCCCGCTCTTAAGATCATGGACTATCGCCGCCCTTACCGCCTTCTCAGGGGAATCTACGGGTGGCATATGGAGCACGGCATAATACCGCCGCTTAGTGCTTCCTTCAATGGGCGAGGACCAGGCATAGCATTTAGTGACCATTGGGCGCCCTTCAAGGCTGAAAACGGAAACAACCCCGCCCCAGACAGTTTCCTCTCCGAACATCTCCACCACGGCCACATCTTCCAGGAAAGTCGCCCGGCAATGGTGCAGCCGCTCCACGGCTCGTTTCAAATCTTCATCCATGGATAGCCCTAGCCCGAGGGAATTTTAGCAAAAACCCTTAAACAGGAACCAATTTCGTCCAATCCCATTTTCCTGTTTGAATCAAGGTATCCATTTCCGCCGCTATCTCGGGGTCAAACTTGAAAACATCTTCCCGCGGAAATCCAACAGGTTGAATTTTAGTGTCCCCGGCCAATAAATTTTCAAAGATGGTATCGGTGGTAATATAGACCCCTCGCCCAGCCTCTTCCCATATACGGCGAACCAGAGGCTTGCCCCCAAAGGCCCTGACAATCACCATATCGCCCTGCATTTCGGCCACCTCCGTTATGAAGATGACTCAATTTTAGTCGGATATTTTTCATATGTAAAATAATTGACGGACACGGTAATTTACCACTTGACTTCTGGCATCACTGTGGTAATAATGGTATTTAAGAAGGAGGGAAGCGGCATGAATGACCAAGGGGTTCCCCAAAAAGCGGTCCCGCCCTATGTGTCCTATAAAAGTTTCATCAATTTTTTGGACAACCTTAAACCCCAGGCTATACCACAGAGGATTGACCGGAGCGTTAAGGTTTTCCAAACTATGTCGGGGTCTCTCCAGGGCCAGCTAAAGGCGGCCCTCATTTACCTTAAACTGATAACCCAAAATGGTAATACAACGCCGGCTCTTGAAAATCTGGTCCGTTCGGAAGAGGGCATCCAGAGGGAAGAAGCTCTCAAAAATGTCCTTATACCGGCTTATCCTTTTATATTCGAGAATGGATTAGAGCTTGAGCGCGCAACCCATCGTCAACTGGAAGAACGCTTCGACAAGACAGGAGCCAATCGGGATACAGTTCGCAAATGTATTGCCTTTTTCTTGAAAGCGGCTCACGGGGCTGGAATAAAACTATCTCCCCACTTTAAAAAAATTCGTAATCCGCGTACGGGGTCTGTTAAGCCAAAACGCCAATCGCAGGTCAAAGCCCCCATACAGCCAGCGAAAGAACCGGCTTCTCCCCCCCAAGCTGCGGAGCCGGCAGACGATACCACGATGAAGTTCATAATTGATCTAATGGGCAAATTCAATCCAGAGTGGTCCAATGAGGCCCAACAAAACTGGATTGAAGCAGTTAATAAGCTACTGGATCGTTTTCAAAAGAAGTCGGGAGATTAATCCAATGAAAGGGGTGATGATCGTGAGAAGAGTGCCGGTCCCTGTCAGCCCTGAGTCGCCCTGCCAGGGACCAAAAAAGGAAGGCTCCATAGCCTCTGTCGTTGGCGCGATGCAAGGCTATGGAGCCGTGGCGATTCATGGGGCGCGATTGGTTCCCAGGAGGCCCTTACAACCATTCCGGGCGGGGTTCGATTCCCCGGCGCTCCACTTTCATTTACGATAGCAAGTATTTACCCCGTAGTCAATAGGATTCTGCAAGATGAACATTCTGAGGCGAGAGAAGCAGGAAGCGGCAATAGCGGCCTTGGTGGAAGGTGCTTCAATCCGGTCAGTCGAACGAATGACCGGGATTCACCGTGATACCATTATGAGGCTCGGGGTCCGCGTGGGGCAGGGATGCGCTAACCTGATGGACTCCTATATGCGAAACCTGAAATGCCAAAGCGTCCAGGTTGACGAAATCTGGTGCTATGTCGGCAAGAAACAGATCCATCTTAAAGATAATGACCTTGAGGACTTTGGCGATCAATGGGTCTTTGTGGCCCTGGATGCCGACAGCAAATTGATACCATCATATTTAGTGGGGAAAAGGACAGCCGGGAATACCGAGGCTTTCATACGAAATTTGTCCAACCGCCTTGATAACCGGGTGCAGTTAACCAGTGACTCGCTTAATCTTTATGCGACTGCGGTTGAAGAAGTTTTTGGCATAGGTGTGGATTATGGGCAGTTAGTAAAATCGTATGAAGCGGAGCCGACGGGCGTTGGTAGGTATTCGCCTCCGCACGTGGTGAGTGCGGAGCGCAAGGTGATTGTTGGCAATCCCAAGACCTCTAAGATATCAACCTCGTATGTCGAAAGGCAAAACCTGACCATGCGGATGCAGATGCGGCGGTTCACCAGGCTAACCAATGCCTTTAGTAAGAAGCTGGATAATCTCAAGGCAGCCGTGGCCCTCCATTTCGCCCATTATAATTTTGTGCGGATTCATAGCTCACTTCGGGTTACTCCGGCCATGGCCGCGGGTGTCACCGATCACCTGTGGTCAATCTCTGAGCTTATGCGAAAGGCAAATTAGGACACTACCCGGCCCGGGGCCATCCTTGACAACCTGGGGCTCAATTGGTAGATTAGCTTGATATTTGCACTCCGGGAGGGGCCCGCATGACCATGACTTTTCAGGAGCTGCTCATCACCCTGCAGCGTTTCTGGGCCGACCGGGGTTGCCTCATCGGGCAGCCCTACGACATCGAAGTGGGGGCCGGCACCTTCAACCCGGCCACCCTGCTCCGGGCCCTGGGGCCTGAGCCCTGGAACGCGGCCTACGTGGAGCCCAGCCGGCGGCCCACCGACGGGCGCTACGGCGAAAACCCCAACCGCCTGCAGCATTATTACCAGTACCAGGTGATCATGAAGCCCTCCCCCAAGAATATCCAGGAACTCTATCTAGAAAGCCTCAAGGCCCTGGGCCTCGACCCCCTGGACCACGATATCCGCTTCGTGGAGGACGACTGGGAATCTCCCACCCTGGGGGCCTGGGGCCTGGGTTGGGAAGTATGGCTGGACGGCATGGAGATCACCCAGTTCACCTACTTTCAGCAGGCCGGGGGCATCGACCTCCATCCGGTGAGCGTGGAGCTTACCTACGGCCCGGAGCGCATCGCCATGTACCTCCAGGGGGTGGAAAATGTCTACGACCTGCAATGGACCAAAGGGGTCACTTACGGCGACGTGCACCACCGGGGCGAGGTGGAACACTCCATCTATAATTTTGAGCAGGCCGACGTGGACATGCTCTTCCGCCTCTTTTCCATGTACGAGGCGGAGTCAAGCCGCATCGCCGCCCTGGGGCTGGTCCTGCCCGCTTACGACTACTGCCTGAAGTGCTCCCATACCTTCAACCTCCTGAACGCCCGGGGGGCCATCAGCGTGGCGGAACGCAACAGCCTCATCGGCCGGGTGCGGAACCTGGCCCGCCTGTGCGCCGAAGGCTACCTGAAACAGCGGGAAGAGATGGGCTTCCCACTCTTGAAAAAATAGCTGTCAGCTTTCAGCATTCAGCATTCAGCTTAAAAGGCAGATCCGGTTAATAGGAATTGCAACAATTGTCATGTTTCAGTTTTTCCTTTAATAAAAAATGTCCATCATCTTTAGGTATTTAAAATGTAGCCGCAAGCTTTAGCTTGCGAAAATCCTTAATAAAATGAGCGCAGGCTAAAGCCTGCGGCTACAAGAACATGTAGATATTTTTAAAGATATTTCTGAAACCTGACACTATCAGCTTTGGCAGAATTATTTTAACCTCGATGAAACCTGGCCTGGATTTGCTAAAGGAAATACTCCAAATCGTGCAAAATTCAGATTTACGAGCTGAAGAAGCTGACCGCGGATAGCTGATAGCTCCTAACGAGGGAAACCATGGGAAGCGAATTATTATTGGAGATCGGCACGGAGGAGATCCCGGCCCGTTTTCTGCCGCCGGTGCTCAGCGAAATGGCGCAGGGCCTGCGCAAAAGGTTGGAGCAGGCCCGCCTCGGGGTCGGCGAGATTTCCGCCTGGGGCACCCCCCGGCGCCTCGCCCTGGTGGCCCGGGGGCTGGCAGCCAGCCAGGCGGTGGCAGTGCAGGAGATCATCGGGCCTCCCAAGGCGGTGGCCCTGGACGCCCACGGCAAGCCCACCGCCGCGGCCCTGGGGTTCGCCAAGGGCCAGGGGGTGGCGGTGACCGAGCTGGTGGAACTGGACACCCCCCGGGGGATCTATCTGGCAGTGAGCAAGAGCGTCACCGGCCGGCCCACCCTGGATTGCCTGCAAGAGATCCTGCCGGACTTCATCATGGCCTTGAGCTTCCCCAAGTCCATGCGTTGGGGGGAGCTGAACGTCACTTTTGCCCGGCCCATCCACTGGATTTTGGCCCTTTTCCAGGGACAGGTGGTGCCATTCTCCCTGGCGGAGGTGGCCAGCGGCCCGGTAACTTATGGCCACCGCTTCCTGGCGCCTCAGGCCTTTGAAGTCCAGGACGCGGCAACCTATGTGGCCGGCTTACAAAAAGCCCACGTCCTGGTGGACCCGGCGGCCCGCCGGGCGCACCTGGAGAAGGAGTTGGCCCAGGCCGCGGCCGGGGTGGGCGGCGAGGTGGCGTCCAACCCGGGGTTGCTGGAGGAGAACACCTTCCTGGTGGAATTTCCCTCGGTGGTGGTGGGCAATTTTGAGGAAAAATTTCTGCAGCTCCCCGACGAGGTCCTCATCACTTCCATGCGGGAGCACCAGCGCTATTTCTCCCTGCGGGGCCAAGACGGCAAGCTGCTGCCCCACTTCATCGCGGTGAACAACACCCTGGCCCGGGACCCCAACCTGGTGCGCCGGGGGCACGAGCGGGTGCTGCGGGCCCGCCTCAGCGACGCCATGTTCTTCTTCCAGGAGGACTGCAAGATTCCTCTGGAGAAGCGGGGGGAGGCCCTGAAAGGGGTGGTGTTCCACTCCCTGCTGGGAACCTCTTATGAGAAGATGGAGCGCTTCCGGGAGCTGGCGGTCCGGTTGGCCCGGAAGCTGGCCCCGGCCCTGGCGGACCAGGTGCGCCGGGCTGCCACCCTGGCCAAGGCGGACATCACCACGGAGATGGTGGGGGAATTCCCCAGCCTCCAGGGAGTGATGGGCGAAAAATACTCCTTGCTGGACGGCGAGGATCCCGGGGTGGCCGCCGCGGTGTTCAGCCATTATCTGCCCCGCTACGCCGATGATATCCTGCCTCCAGACCTGATTGGTTCATTGATCGGCATAGCTGACCGGCTCGATACTATCTGCGGCTTCTTCGGGGTGGGTCTCAAACCTACCGGCACCGCGGATCAGTATGGTTTGCGGCGGCATGCCTTAGCCATCATTAATATCATCGATGCGAAAGGCTTGCGTATCGACCTGCGGGACGCCATTTGCCAGAGCCTGGAACTACTTAAAGATAAAGTAAATCGTGAACCCCAGGAAGTCCTTGCCGAGGTCCTCGATTTCTTCAAGACTCGCTTACACAATCGGCTGGTAGGGGAGGGTCTCGAATACGAAACTGTGGCGGCGGTTTTGGCCACGGAATTACATGATGTGGAAGAAGCGGTGGCCAAGGCCAAGGCGCTGCAAGAATTTCGCCGGAGCCCCGATTTCCCCGCCCTGGCGTTGGCCTTCAAACGGGTGATCAACATCTCCCGGGGGTTCGAGGCCGGCGAAGTCGACGAATTGTTGCTGGAATACCCGGAAGAAAGGCTGCTCCTGGAAGCCGCCCTGGTAATGGAGGGCGAAGTAGCCGCGGCCCTGGAGAAACGGGATTACCCCGCGGTCTGCAAGGCCCTGGCTAATCTCAAGGGGCCGGTGGACGCTTATTTCGATAAAGTCCTGGTGATGGCCGCAGACGAGCGCCTGCGCCACAACCGCTTGAGCCTGCTGGCCCGCATCAGCGCCACCTTTTTGCGCATGGCCGACTTCTCCCGGATCACCACCCAATAACCATGGGCCGCTGGTTTCGTCGTCAAGACCAGGACCGGAAAAAGGGCCGGGAGGAAAGCGAGGCTCCGCCGCCGGAAGGGGTCCTGCTCTCAGAACCGGCAGGGGTGGGGTCCCCCCGCCCCCACGCAGAAATCTCGGCAAATAAATCCCAGCCGGAGTCATCGCCTGAGCCGGGATCCCCGGCCGCCCTTCCCGAAGAAGTTCCTACAGAATCGCCCAGCTCGGAGTTAGCGGCTCCAGAGGAAGAACAGGCCGAAGCCGAGGCCGCCGAGTCCCGCAAGGGCAGGTTCCACCGCCTGCGGGAGCGCCTGGGCCGCACCCGCGAGGCCCTGGCCGGAGGCCTGGACCGCCTCCTCAAGGGGCGGCGGCAGGTGGACGCCCAGCTCCTGGAGGATCTGGAGGAATTACTGATCTCCGCCGATCTCGGGGTGGAGACCACCCTGTTTCTCATCCGCTCCCTGCAGGAGAAGTTGCGGCGCCGGGAGCTTTTGGAGGCGGCCCGGCTGAAGGCCGCCCTGAAGGCGGAGATGGTGGCCCTGCTGGCAACGCGGCAGCCGCCGCAGATCAGGGTCCGGCCCTGGGTGGTGCTGCTGGTGGGGGTCAACGGCGTGGGCAAGACCACCACCATCGCCAAGCTGGCCCACCGGGACCTGTCCCAGGGCCTCACCCCGCTGCTGGTGGCCGCCGACACCTTCCGGGCCGCGGCGGTGGAGCAACTGGAGACCTGGGGCCAGCGCCTGGGGGCGCCTGTGGTTAAGCAAAAAACCGGGGCCGACCCCGCGGCGGTGGTCTTTGACGGGCTGGCCGCGGCCCAGGCCCGAGGGGTGGACACGGTCTATATCGATACCGCCGGCCGCCTCCATACCAAGGTGAACCTGATGGAGGAGCTGAAAAAGATGCAGCGCACCGCGGCCAAGAAGCTGCCTGGCGCGCCCCACGAGGTCTTTCTGGTTCTGGACGCCACCACCGGCCAGAATGCCCTGAGCCAGGCGCGCCTGTTCCACGAGGCGGTGGGGCTTACCGGCCTGGTGCTCACCAAAATGGACGGCACCGCCAAGGGCGGGGTGGCCCTGGGAGTGGTCCATGAAACCGGCATTCCCTTGCGTTACCTGGGGGTGGGCGAGGCTATGGCGGACCTGCGGCCCTTCGAGGCCCAGGCCTTTGTGGAGGCCATCCTGGGCTGAGGCGCCACCAGGGTCCCCCCTTTTCCCTGCGCCAACCATAGGAGCCGGGCGCGCCACGGTTTTCCGGCAACCCACCTTCCTGAGACGACCTTAACCCAGTGGCTAGATTAAAGTAAAAACCCGGATGACGTGGCGGCCCTGACCCCGACCGTAGTGGTCTCCGAGCCTGGCCGGGTGAGCAAAATAATCTCACCCACCCAAGAAGATTATCCGGTCAGAGGGCTTCCCTCGTTATCACCTGCGGCATACCTGGCCCATGCATTCCCCGAAAACAAAACCCTGCTCCGGTAATTTATTTACCAAAATGGCTAATATATATATTGGTGCGCTCAGTAAATTAGCATTATTGTAAATAATTGCGCCGAAGGGCTTCTAGGAATTTATCTTATAAATCTATTTTAGTAATTAATAAGGATAGTTAATCATTTAGCCCGTTTGGCGGCATGAAATTTGCTTCTTCATTTCAACAAAATTTCGATAATGGGACCGGTATGGGAAATTTCGCTATGGAACTCACCCCTTTATGGTTGACCTTAAAAGTGGCCGGAGTGGCAACCCTGGTGACTTTGGTCGCCGGGGTGAATCTGGCCTTCCTGGTAGCCCGGAGCAAGTTTTGGGGCAGGGAAGGGCTGGACGCGCTTTGCACCCTGCCGCTGGTATTGCCTCCCACGGTCTTGGGGTATTACCTCATCGTCCTGATCGGACGGCAAGGCTGGCTGGGCCACTGGCTCCTGGAAACCTGGGGGATTTCCTTAATTTTTACCTGGCAGGGCGCGGTCCTGGCCGCGGCCGTAGTGTCCCTCCCCCTGATCTTCAAATCGGCCCGGGCCGCCTTTGAAGAAGTGGACCATAACCTGGAAGACGCCGCCCGCACCCTGGGCCTGTCGGAGGCAGCGGTCTATTTGCGGGTATCTCTCCCCCTGGCCTGGCGGGGGATTCTGGCGGGGGCCATGTTGGCCTTCGCCCGGGCCATGGGCGAGTTCGGCGCCACCCTGATGGTGGCCGGCAACCTCCCCGGCAAGACCCAAACCCTGTCCCTGGCCGTGTACGACGCGGTCCAGGCTGGTAATGACACGGGGGCCACCATCCTGGTAATCATCATCTCGACGGTATGCGTCACCATCCTGGTGGTCTCCGGCAAGGCTTTAAAGGCTGGCTACATGTAAAGTATAGGAGACTTACATGACTAATCTGAAGTCCATCATCATGCTGTTGGGGGGCGCTATGATTATCTGGGCTGCACCGGCCTACGCCGATCAAGAACTGATCGTCTCCGCCGCCGCCAGCCTTACCAATGCCCTGAAAGAGGTGGCCGGGCAATTTGAGAATACGCATCCCGGCGCCAAAATCACCTGCAATTTTGCGGCGTCCGGGCCCTTGCTCCAGCAAATTGCTCAAGGCGCCCCGGTGGACGTGTTTGCTTCAGCGGATCAAAAGACCATGAACCAGGCCCAGGAAAAGGGGCTCATCGTACCGGCCAGCCGGAAAAATTTTGTGAGCAACACCCTGGTGCTCATCGCGCCGGCAAGATCCAGTCTGCCGCTGGCCGGTCTCGGGGATCTGGCCTTGCCGGAGATAAAACGGGTGGCCCTGGGCAATCCCGAAACGGTACCGGTGGGGCGCTACACCCAGGAGGCCTTGACCAGAGCCGGGATGTGGGAGACCCTGAAACCCAAGTTTATTTACGGGGAATCGGTGCGCCAGGTGCTGGACTACGTGAGCCGGGGCGAAGTTGACGCTGGGTTTGTCTTCGCCACCGACGCCGCCATCGCCAGGGGGAAGGTGAAAATAGTGACCGAAGCCCAGGGGCACCAGCCCATCATCTATCCGGTGGCCCTGGTGGCAGCCGGCCAAAAGCAAGAGTTGGCCCAGAGCTTTCTCGATTTTATCTTGAGCCCGGCCGCCCAGGAGATCTTCAAGAAATATGGCTTTGGTCCAGCCTAGACTGCTAAGCCCTGTCACCCGCAAGGAGCCCAGGGGAGAATCATGAAAACCTTGGTGGATATCAAAAAACGGTTGCGGTCGGGACGGCGGGTCTTCCATCTGGAAGTGGCGTTTGCCTCGGATAAAGACGTGGTAGTCCTGTTCGGTCCCTCGGGTGCGGGCAAGAGTCTCACCCTGCAGGCCATCGCGGGCCTGATTACCCCGGATGAAGGGCGGATCGTGGTAGGGGAGCGGATTTTTTTCGATTCCCGCCGGAAAATCATGGTGCCGTCCCGCCACCGGAACCTAGGTTACGTCTTCCAGGATTACGCCCTGTTTCCGCACCTGACGGTGGGCCAGAATGTTGCTTTCGGCTTGAAAAGGGGCTGGTCCTGGTGCCTGCCGCTGGCAGAGAGACTGGGGCTGGAGGGGGTACTGGAGATTTTTGAGTTGACCCCCGTAAAGGATTGCCTGCCCCGGGACCTCTCCGGGGGACAACGCCAGAGAGTAGCCCTGGCCCGGGCCCTTATCCGCCGCCCCAGTCTCCTGCTCCTGGATGAACCCTTTTCATCCCTGGATACCCTGCTGCGGGCCAAGATGCGCCAGGAACTCTTGAAGATTAAAGAGCGGTTTACCATCCCGGTCATCCTCATAACCCATGATCCCGAGGACGTGGCAGCCCTGGCGGAAACCGTGGTGGTCTATGAGAATGGCGGGGTGAGCAAGATAATGTCGCCAACCAAAGAAGATTATCCGGTCAAGGGACTCCCCTGGTTATCCAGTAGTGTGAGGGGGGGTACGGAACGGCCGATGAAGCCCCCCCTCACCCCAACCCTCTCCCCTCGCAGGGGAGAGGGAATTTAGTTGTATCGGTATAATATGTTGATATCGCTGAAATTACACTGGTCTAAAGTTTAACTGCGGTATAGTATAATCTTCTCCATGAAATTTTGTTGCCGGACACTAATGCTGGTTATCACCTTTTGTCTGCGCCAACCCTGGGAGCCGGAAGCGCAACGGTTTTCCGGCAACCCACCTTCCTTGACGACCTCAATCCAGTGGATATATTAAAGATAAAAAACCGGTTGGAGGGCTTACGAACCTAAAGATCGAGGACAAGCTGGCCCTGGTGACCGGCTCCACCGCCGGGATCGGCTTGGCCATTGCCAAATCACTGGCGGCCGAAGGGTGCCGGGTGATCGTCAACGGCCGCACCGAGGCCCGGGTGGCCGGGGCCATCGATCAAATTCGCCAGACGCATGCTCAGTCGAAACTTGAACCCCTGGTAGCCAACCTGGCCCAAACAGAGGGGGCCGCGGAGACCGGCCGCCGCTTTCCGGCGGTGGACATCCTGGTCAACAACCTGGGGATGTACGAGCCTCGGCCCTTCGAAGCAATCAGCGATGCCGACTGGCAGGCGATCATCGAGATCAACTTCATGAGCGGCGTGCGCCTGTCTCGCTGCTACCTGCCGGGCATGAAGGCCGCGGACTGGGGCCGCATCATCTTCCTGTCCAGCGAGTCCGGGGTCAACATCCCGGTGGAGATGATCCATTACGGCGTCACCAAGGCCATGTATCTGGCCTTGAGCCGGGGGCTGGCAGAGTTGACCAGGGGCACGGGGGTGACGGTGAACGCGGTGCTCCCCGGTCCCACCCGCTCGGAAGGCGTCGGCCGTTTCATTGCTGAACTGGCCCAGGCCAAGGGGATTACGCCGGCGGAGGCGGAGAAGGAATTCGTTCGGTCGGTCCGCCCTACCTCCCTTCTGCAGCGCTTCGCCAGCACCGAAGAGGTCGCCAACCTGGTGACTTATCTGGCCAGCCCCCTGGCCTCGGCCACCAATGGCGCGGCCGTACGGGTGGACGGCGGGGTGGTCAGATCCATCATCTAAATTAAGCGCTTAACCCCGAGGACCTGGTTCCCAGGATCAATTTCAAATAAGAGAACGCTCCAAGTATGGCGCCGAGTTTTCTTCTCATAACTACCAGCCCCTAAAACCGAGAGTGATTCGAAAAGTTGCGGCCTTACCCCCCACAGATCTCGCTTCCGAAGGACAGGAAATTTCTGGGGTACTGGCTGCCGCCCCTGGTTTGGGGCGGGGTGATGTTAGCCCTCTCCGGAGACCTGGGGTCCTCCCATAATACCCAAAAATTCTTGCAATGGTTGCTGCCGACCCTGAGCCCGACCCACTTCGAGCTGATCCATTTCTATCTGCGCAAGGCCGTGGGGCATATCGGTGACTACGGCCTCCTCTATTTTTTATGGTTCCGGGCCTTCCGGACCGGCCTGGGTTACCGGGGCGGCCGCGCCTTTCTTTGGGGCCTGGGGCTCTGCCTGGCCATGGCCCTCCTGGATGAAGGCCACCAAAGCCTGCTCGCCTCCCGCACCGGCTGCCTCGGGGATGTGGGCCTGGATCTGGTGGGGTCCTCCGGCGCCGCCCTGATCCTGCGATTTTCCGGACCCCCGGGTCAGCAGCCGAATCCGTGACGGAGGCATAATATTGCGGCCCTTCCCTTGAATTATTTACGGGAAATATATATGTTAACCTATTAAAGGAACGGGGTTTTCGCCTTTTCCCCCGTCCCCGGAGCGAGGGCGGTTGCTTTCCGGCCGCCTGGTGCGGCCAAACCCCCAAGGGACGCAGACCTAGAACTCATGACCTTATTCTCCCCCATCTTTAATGGCGGCGGCGGCCGCCCCGGAGCCGCCCCGGCCTCCGGACGAGTCCTGCTGGCGGCCGTCCTGGTAGCCCTGGGCCTCGGCCTGGGAGCGCCGGCGGACCTCCGGGCCCAGGAGGGCCCCAACCTCTTTGACCAGGTGGTGGAGCACAAGTTGAATAATGGGCTGAAGGTGCTCCTCCTCAAAGAGAGCCGGGCGCCCATCATCAGCGTGCAGCTCTGGTATCGGGTGGGGTCCCGTAACGAATGCCTGGGCAAGACCGGCATCTCCCATCTCAACGAACACCTGATGTTCAAAGGGACTGCCAATTATGGCCCCAAATCCTTCTCCCGGGAAGTGGGGCGGGTGGGGGGCTCGGATAACGCCTTTACCTCCCGGGACTATACCGCCTTTTTTGAAACCGGCCCCAAGGATCAGCTCAAACACTGGCTGGAGATGGAAGCCGACCGCATGAAGGGCATCAACGTCAATGAGGAGGGCTTCCAGACGGAGAAAAAGGTGGTCTTGGAAGAGCGCCGCCTGCGCACCGAAGACGAGCCGCAAAGCTTCATGGAGGAAGCCGCTCGGGCCGCCACCTTCCAGGCCCACCCTTACCAGTGGCCGGTGATCGGCTGGCAGCACGATATCGAGAGCATCAGCCTGGAGAACTTTCAACAGTATTATCACCGCTACTATCAACCCAACAACTGCACCCTGGTGGTGGTGGGGGATATCGAGCCCCAGGAGGCCTTGAAAGAGGTCGAGGACACCTGCGGGGATTTGCCGGCCGGGCCGGAACCCCCAAAAGTCACCGCCCAAGAGCCGCAGCAATACGGGGAGCGCCGCGTCTGGGTGCACCGGGAGGCGCAATTCCCCTATATCTTGATGAGCTACCACGTCCCTAACTGGCAGACCCCGGAGGACGCCTATCCCCTGGCGCTGCTCTCCCGCATCCTCTCCCAGGGACAAAGCTCCCGTCTTTATCACCACCTGGTTTATGAGCAGAAGCTGGCCCTGGAGGTGGGGGCGGACTACGACCTGGATACCTGCGATCCCTTTCTCTTTATGCTCTACGGCCAGCCCATGCCGGGCAAAACCGTGGCTCAATTGGAGGTGGGCCTGGACGCCGAGATCAAGCGGCTGCAGACGGAACTGGTGAGCGACCGGGAGCTTCTGAAGGCCAAGAATCAGGCCACCGCGGGATTTTACCTGAATCTAGACTCCATCTTCTTCCGGGGTATGTTGCTGGGCGAAACCGAGAGCGTGGCCCGCTGGACCCTGTTAAAGGAGTACATTCCCAAGCTCCAGCAGGTGACCGCCGCCGACGTCCGGCGGGTGGCCCAAAAATACCTGGTGCCCATGAACCGCACCGTGGGCCTCCTGGCGCCGGTCAAGACCGGCAAGCCCAGGGCGGAGCATTTCCATCCAGGCGGGGTAATCAGATAGAGGAAAGGGCGATTTTCGGTTGACGGAGTAGCTCGCCTTAAGTGTTTATTACTTCAAGGTCACTTTATGGGTCTTAAGTCGAAGAATCGGCGGTTCAGGGCCAAGGGCCGGTTAGTCATGCTGGTCCTGGCCTGCTTGCTGAGCGGGCTGCTGGGGCACGGACCAGCCGAAGCCTCTGAGCAGGTTTTGGGGGTGCGGGAACAGCTACCCAACGGCCTGGTTTGGCTCTTTTCCCAACAGGCCGGGTTGCCCATGGTCTCCCTGCAGCTGTTCATCAAGGCCGGCACCCTGCAAGAACCCAAAGGGAAGGAGGGGCTGGCCAACCTTACGGCTTCTCTGCTCTTGAGTGGCGCCCAGGGGCGCAGCGCTCCCCAGATCGCCCAGGATGTCGATTTCATGGGGGCTCGCCTCCGGGCCGGGGGGGGCGATGATTTTGCCACCCTCAGCCTGGTCATTTTGAAAAAGGACCTGGGCGCCGGCCTGGGGCTCCTCCAGGACGTCCTGTTGAACCCCGCCTTCGCCCCCGCCGAAGTGCAGCGAAAAGTGGCGCAATTCGAGGCCGCCCTGAAAAGCGGGGAAGACGACCCCATGGTGGTGGCCCGCCGCACCTTCGCCAAGGACCTCTACGGAGACTTTCCTTATGGCCATCCGGTGATGGGCACCCCCCAGGGTCTGGCCGCCATCACCCCTCAGGACCTGGCGCAGTTTCACCGCACCTACTATCGCCCCAACAACGCGGTCTTGTCCGTGGTGGGGGATTTGACCCAGGATGAGGCCCGCCAGTGGGTGACCAAGATCTTCGGAGCCTGGGCCGCGGCCCCTCTGCCTTCACCGAAACCGGCAGCCATTCCGCCTTTGACGGAACGCAAGGTGGTGCTCATTGATCGGGACATCAGCCAGGCCAACATCATTCTGGGGAACCTGGGCATTAACCGGCAGAATCCGGACTTTTACGCCTGCCAGGTAATGAATTACATCCTGGGGGGCGGCGGCTTTTCCTCCCGCCTGATGGACGAGATCCGGGAGAACCGCGGCCTGGCCTACAGCGTCAGCAGCTCCTTTTCCCCGAGGCTGGGGCCGGGTCCCTTCACCGTCTCCCTGGAGACTAAAAACCCCAGCGCCGCCGAGGCTATCTCCCAGGTGCGGGGGCAGCTCAAACTCATCATGAGCCAGCCGGTGAAGCCCAAGGAACTTGAAGATGCCAAATCTCATTTAATCGGCAGTTTCGCCCGGAAAATGGATTCCATGAGCAAGCGGGCCCAGCTCATGGGCTATGTGGAAATCTACGGGCTGGGATTGGATTATCCCTGGAAGTATCCGAAAATGATCCAGGACCTGACCCCCGCGGATATTCAGAGGGTGGCGGAAAAATACCTGCAACCCGATAAATATCTGTTGGTGGTGGTGGGCAAAAAATCAGCTATGCCGTCTTTGACCGAGAAGACCGAATTAAAAACAGAGGAGAAGCAGCATGAGGAAAAGAAGTCTATCTCTTAGTTGGTTGATGTTTATCCCAGGCTTGCTATTCCTGGTCGCCTTGGGGTTCTCCCCCAGTCCGGCCCAGGCCCAGCAAGCCATAACCACTGACACCTTTGCCGAACTGGCCAAGAATACCGGCAGCGCCGTGGTCAACATCAGCACCGAAAGAAAGGTGAAAAACCAGGCCACGGAATATTTCAACCAGATGCCCTCCGGGCCGGGCGAGCAAACCCCCTTCGGACAGGGGGACCCCTTCCAGGAATTTTTTAAAAAATTCTTCGGGGAAATGCCCAAAACCTTCAAGACCCGCAGCCTGGGCTCCGGTTTCATCATCGAGCCGTCGGGAGTCATCCTCACCAACAACCACGTGGTGGAGGGCGCCGACAAGATTACCGTCAAGCTCTTCGGCGGCAAGGAATTCAAGGCCACCATCAAGGGCCGGGATTCCAAGACCGATCTGGCCTTGATTCAGATCACCGACCCGCCTCCGGACCTGCCCTTCCTGAAGCTGGGTGATTCCGACGCGGTGCGGGTGGGAGATTGGGTAATGGCGGTGGGCAACCCCTTCGGCCTGAGCCACACCGTCACCCAGGGGATTATCAGCGCCAAGGGCCGGGTTATCGGCGCCGGCCCCTATGACAACTTCCTGCAAACCGACGCCTCCATCAACCCCGGCAACAGCGGCGGTCCCCTCCTCAACCTCCAGGGTGAAGTGGTGGGCATCAATACCGCCATTCTGGCCAGCGGCCAGGGCATCGGCTTTGCCACCCCCAGCAATATGGCCAAGTGGGTAATTCCGCAACTGAAGGGCAAGGGCAAGGTGACCCGTGGCATGCTCGGGGTCGAGGTGCAGACTGTGACCCCGGATCTGGCCAAGTCCTTCGGCATGGGCGAAGCCAAGGGGGCCCTGGTGGCCGAGGTCAATGCCGGATCTCCCGCGGACAAGGCAGGCATTAAGCGGGGGGACATCATCATAGAATTCAACGGCCACCCCATCAGTGAAATGAATGATCTGCCCCGTCTGGTGGCCGACACCGCCCCAGGCACCAAGGCCAGCGTCAAGGTGCTCAGGGAGGGCAAGGAGAAAACCTTCAACGTGACCGTCTCCGAACTCACGGAAGAACGCCAGGCCAGCGAGGCTAAGGAAGAAGGGGGCGGCGAGAATAACCCTCTGGGCCTGCTGGTGAAGAATATCAACCCGGAGCTGGCCAGGCACTTCCACCTCCGGGACACCAAGGGTGTCCTGGTGGAAGGGGTGGAACCGGGCAGCGCCGCGGCCGACGCCGGCATCCAGCCGGGAGACATCGTGATGGAGATCGACAACCAGGCCATCAACACGCTCAAGGAGTTTCAGACCGCGGTGGACCGGCTGAAGAAGGAGAGCTTCGCCCGCCTCCTGATCAAGCGTCAGGGGCGTACCCAGTACCTGACGCTGGAAGTGCCGAAATAATACGATTTTCGGATAAAGAACCAGGGGCCGCAGGCGGTGGATGATACCTGCGGCCCTTGGGCTCTGAGCGCAACGAGGTTCCTCGCCCCTCAAAGGAAGTGCTGCCCGCGTGGGGGGAAAGTGGGTTGGAGGCAGGTTTATAACACCAGAAATTGCGCGGGCTTTGCTCCCTCTCCCCTGAGAGAGGAGTTTGGGCCGGGGAGCGGGAGAAGGAAAGTGGTGGGCAGTGCCCACCTACATGAACCTGCACAGGCGGGACGCCGGCGGCGCCATAAATGACGGCGGCCACAGGCCGTTCCCTGAGGCCCCTGAAGGATTTCCTGACTTGGGAGGCTCTTCCGAAGCCGAAACTACCTTTTCCGCGGCTGAACCCTCAAGTTGGGTAATGCTTGCAAAACCAGGCTCCCGGCGCCCCGGGAGCTATTGCTTCTTGATGACCACCAGGGTCTGCTCGGTCACCAGGGGGTAGATTTCTTCCAGGTCTTGGTTCTGCAGGGAGATGCAGCCCTTGGTCCAGTTTTGGCCGCTCAGGTTTCGCAGTGGGTCCTCAGTGCCGTGGATGCCAACATCGCCGCCGATCTGGGCATCCGGGGGCAGACGCCCGGCTTCCTTGGCCCGGGCGAACTTCAGCCAGTTTTGGGTGTTGGGATAGTCCAGCCAGATGAAGTCGTCCCATCTACTGTGGGGATACTTGGCACGCACCCGATACACTCCTTCAGGAGTGCAAGTATCACCCTGGCACAACTTATCGTTGTAGGGATCGTTACCTAAGACAATGGGATAGCTTTTAAGAGGGGTAATCCCCTGGTAAAAAGTGAGCTTGCGGCTAAGCTTGTGGACCACGATCACCGTGGGTTTGAGGCCCTCGCCGTTATAACCGTTTTTAGCCAACAGGTTTTTAATATAGCTTTGCTCCGCGGTCAGGTTGGCCGGCGGCGGCGCATACTCCGGCGGCGCATTCTTGGGCAGCGCCAGGGCCAGGGCGGTAGCGGGCTTCTCCGGGGCCCCGGCGCAGCCCGCCAGCGCCGCCAGCAGCGGCAAAATGAGCAAACCGTATCGCCAGTTACGCATTTTGTGGTCCCCCTCCCCCGATTATGTAATATTGCATAATCGGGTGCTACTATAGCAAGAATAAGGCGTTTTGGCAAGCAAAGTTTTAATGAGCCCATGGCTTTTTAATGTGGCTCCATAATCTTATCTTATATGGCCTTGCATCTCATTATCGATGGCTACAACTTGATCCGCCAGTCCCCGGAGTTGCAAGAGCTGGACGCCCGGGAACTGGAGGCCGGGAGGGCGGCGCTGCTGGCGCGGCTGGCGGCCTACCGGGAGCGCGGTCCCCAGAAGATCACCGTGGTCTTCGACGGCTGGCTAAGGGGCGACCTCAAAGAGACCAGGGACCGACAGCGGGGGCTGCTGATCATCTTCTCCCGCCGGGGAGAGAAGGCCGACCAGGTCATCAAGCGCCTGCTGGCCCTGGAGGGGGCGCGGGCCGTGGTAGTCACCTCCGACCGGGAGATCCAGACCTGGGCCCGAGAGGCGGGAGCCGCCTGGATCAGCGCCACCCAGTTCGAGAGGCAGTACCTGCTGGACCGGGAGCCGGAGGCCGGGGAGGAGCCGGAGGAATCCCGGGACCACCGCCTCAAAAAAGGCCCGGCCCGGCGCCTGCCCAAGGACCAGCGCCGCCGGCAGCAGCGGCTGAAGAAGTTGTGACCGGGCGGGGAGAGTAAGGGGCCGGGCCACCGGCATCTCGCCCGGGATCCCGCGCCCTCCCCTCCAATCTCTCTAAAAATGAGGCCAGGAAAGGCGTAAGCCCTCCCCGGCCTTAAGGTTCTTCGGCCTGAGGAACCCTACCTTCCCTGGCGCCCAACTCCCCTGGCTCTTTTTTATAGATTTCAACTACTATTCTCTTGACAAGTATACATTTGTATAGTATTCCAGGCTTATGAAGTCTTTGACCGAAAAACAGCAGGCGGTGCTGGAGTTTATCGAAAAGTTTTGCGCCCGCCAGGGCTATCCCCCTACGGTGCGGGAGGTGGCGGCCGCCTTCGGTATCCAGCCGCGGGCGGCGGCGGACCACCTGGCGGCCCTGAGGCGCAAGGGCCAGCTCCACCGGGAGCCGGGGCGCTCCCGGGGGCTGGTCCTGGCGGCCCACCCCCACTCGCGGGTGGTGGAGGCGCCGCTGCTGGGGAGGATTGCCGCCGGCCAACCCCTGTTGGCCGCCGAAAACGTGGAGGACACCCTGCCTTTGCCTCGCTCCTGGGTCCGGGACGAGGAGGTCTTTCTCCTGAGGGTGGCCGGTGAATCCATGGCTCCTTTGCTCCTGCCCGGCGATCTGGTGATGGTGCGGGTCCAGTCCCGGGTGGCCCGGGGCGAGATCGCGGTGGTGCTCATCGACGACGAAGCCACCCTGAAGCGGGTCTACGAGGAGGCCGGCGGCCTGGTCCTTAGGGGCGACAATCCCGAGTTCACCCCCCTGCGCCTCACCCCGGCGGAGACCGCCGAAGTCAGGATTCTGGGCAGGGTGGTGGGGGTATATCGCGCAGGGCTATCTACGGTGCGGAGGTGGCGGCGCCTTCGGTATCCAGCCGCGGGCGGCGGCGGACCACCTGGCGGCCCTGAGGCGCAAGGGCCAGCTCCACCGGGAGCCGGGGCGCTCCCGGGGGCTGGTCCTGGCGGCCCACCCCCACTCGCGGGTGGTGGAGGCGCCGCTGCTGGGGAGGATTGCCGCCGGCCAACCCCTGTTGGCCGCCGAAAACGTGGAGGACACCCTGCCTTTGCCTCGCTCCTGGGTCCGGGACGAGGAGGTCTTTCTCCTGAGGGTGGCCGGTGAATCCATGGCTCCTTTGCTCCTGCCCGGCGATCTGGTGATGGTGCGGGTCCAGTCCCGGGTGGCCCGGGGCGAGATCGCGGTGGTGCTCATCGACGACGAAGCCACCCTGAAGCGGGTCTACGAGGAGGCCGGCGGCCTGGTCCTTAGGGGCGACAATCCCGAGTTCACCCCCCTGCGCCTCACCCCGGCGGAGACCGCCGAAGTCAGGATTCTGGGCAGGGTGGTGGGGGTATATCGCAACCTGGAGGGCCGGGCGAGGCTAAGGTAGCACCGGGTGCCTCGCTGGGCCCGGGGAGTGTTGCGCAGTGCGCCCTACACGGCTGAGAATTGGTGGCACCGCCACCTTGCCGGGGCTGTAGGGGCGGTTTTAAAACCCGCCCCTACCCGGAAATTTTCGTTGCGGGTGAAACACAGGCTCAGGAATTATGGAAAGGCAAACAGGAAATTTTGAGCAGCGCCCGGCGCCCTCGGGACCGCCTGGCCAGCAGACCGCCCTGAGCCGTTACCTGGCGCCCCTGAGGCCGGGACGGGGAATTCTGCTCTGGGGCCGGGCAACTGCGCCCCCTGGCCGCGGCTGCGGCCGCCTGGGGCGCGGCCCGTGGCGCCCCGGTACTGCTGGTGGACGCGGCCAACCTTGCCGACCCCTACGCTCTGGTGCGGGAGGCCCGGACCCTAGGCCTGGCGCCCCGGGAAGCCCTGGCCCGGGTCCGGGTAAGCCGCGCCTTTACCTGCCACCAACTGGTACGCCTGCTGCGGGAGATCCTGCCGCCCTGCCTTGCGCCCGGCTGCCTGGTCCTGCTCCTGGGACCGGTGAGCCTGTTCTACGACGAACAGGTGCCGCTGCCGGAACGGCGCCGCCTCTTTCAAGAACTGACGCAGCTCCTGGGCCGGATCAAATCCCAGGCCGCCCTCCTGCTGCTGCAACCCCTGCTGCCCAAGGAGGCCAACAACCGCCACTTCGGGAAGCTGCTGGCGCCGCTGCTCGACTACTTCGTGGAAATGGGAAGTTCGGGGGCGGGCCGGGGGGAGAGCCGCCGGGTCCCCCCTTTTACCTCCCCCTGCGGACTCCAAAGAGGAGACCTGTAAATGGACATATTTCTACCTGAATGCCGGTACCTGCAGCCCAGGCTGAAATTTACCGCTCGCCACGGACAATGGTGGCAAGTCCTGGACCTCCCGGAGGACGCCGGGACCTATCTCCTGGAAATCTTGAAATTTCTGGCCAGCGGGGCGCTGATCCTGGCCACCGGCGTACTCTTGCTGCTGCTGGGGTGAATTGCCAGGAGTGAGTTGAGGGGAGGACCGGGGGATCAATAGTCCCCCGCCCTCCCCTCCCAACCCCCTGCAAGTTTTGGTGGCGCAGGCTATTGTAATGCCAGGATTACGTTGCCTAGCTCGAAGCCTTAAATCCCCTCCCCCTGCGAGGGGGCGACACCGGGTGGGGGTGGCGAGGGTTTTCATTAATTACAGATAGTTGCTCATGTCGTCCTCCTGAAGGCCCATTCCGGCAGTCGAGGAAATCCCCATGGGACGCACGGTTTTACCATACAGCCACGTCTGGGAGGAGGAGCGGGGCCGCTGGCAGAAGTTCCGCCGCGCCCTGCGCCGGCAGGACCAGGAGCAGTTCGACCGCCTCTTTGAGCTGGCCCGGCTGCACCTCCAGGCCGGGGTCTACGCCGCCAATCCCTGGCCCCTGGAGTCCATGCTGCTGTCCATGCTGTTGGAGCATCAGAAGGTGATTTGCGCCCTGGAAGAGCGCTTGAAGATTTTGGAAGCGAGGGCTATTTCAGAATAAGATACGGGTGATCCGCCGGGTCGCCCCTGCGTCTAGACTACAGGCCGGAGGCCTGCGCCACTTTTTATAAGGCCGGGGAAGGAGGAGCCGCAGGTTCACCTTACCCGGCTAAAAATCTTAAGGGATTGGTGGGGGGGGTTATCTCACATCAATATGGAAACCAACGGCTGGCTGTTCGATCTCTATCCCCTGGGCAACCGTCTGGTGTTGTGGTTCATCACGGAGGCGGGGGCGCGGCTGCGCCTGGAGGATGATTTTCCCTACTGCGTCTATCTCGGGGGGCCGCCAGCGCGACTGCGCGCCATAGCCCGCACCCTGCAAAGCCGGGGTTGGCTCTCCCGTTCTTATCCGGCCCATGGCCGGGACCTGTGGACCGGCGAGGAGATCCCGGTATTGGCCCTGGAGGTCCGGGCTTACAGCCTGCTCTTTCGGCTCCGGCACTGGCTGGGGACGTTACCGGCGGAGGTGGAGTGCTATAATTGCGATCTGGACGTGGCCAGCTACTACCTGTACGCCCGCCGCCTTTATCCCTGCGCCTGGTATCATCTGGAGGCCGGGCAGGGGGGGAGTAGGCTCCGGCGGCTCGACCCCCTGGAGGAGGCCTTCGCCCTGGAGTTCTCCCCGCCGCCCCCCCTCACTATCCTGACCCTGAGTCTTACCCGGGACCCCCTCATCCCCCTGGCCGCGGGCAACGGCCTGGCCCTGGGCTGGGAGGGCCGGACCCTGGAGCTGGCAGCCTCGGACCTCCCCGGGCTGCTGGGCGATCTGGCCCGCCTGCTTAAGCGGCTCGACCCGGACCTGGTGTTGAGCGATGGGGGCGACGAGGAGATCATTCCCACCCTCAGCCGCTGGAGCCGGGAAACCGGGGCGCCCCTGCCCCTGGACCGGGAGCGCGGCCCCGTGGATCGCAAGTTTGGGGCAGCCCGCAGCTATTTCTCCTATGGCCGCATCGTTTACCAGGGCGCCGCCGTCCCTTTTTACGGCCGCTGGCACCTGGACCGGCGCAATTCCTTCTACTATCGGGAGTCCGGCCTGGCGGGACTCATGCAAATCAGCCGCATCGGCCAGATGCCCCTGCAGCGGGCGGCCCGGGCCTCCCCCGGGACCCTGATCACCTCCATGCAACTGTCCCGGGCCACCGCCGACGGCATCCTCATCCCCTGGCGCAAGGGCGAACCGGAAGGTTTCAAAACCGCGGGCCAACTGCTCACCATCGACAAGGGCGGCCTCAGCTTCATGCCCTCGCCGGGCCTCTACTTCAACGTGGCCGAAGTCGATTTCGCCTCCATGTACCCCACCATCATGGCGCGGCATAATATTTCCCCGGAGACGGTGAACTGCCCCTGCTGCGCCGGGGGCGCGGCAGGGCAGGTTGAGGTGGGAGAGGGGGCCAGGGGCCGAGGGCCCCTGCCCCCTCCCCCACACCCCCTCCCCCAACCCCATAAGTTTAAGATCAGGCCGGAGGAGGCGGAGCCGGAGGCTCCGCCTCCTCCGGCCTCCATAAAGGGGCTTGGGGGAGGGCCGGGGGAGCGTTGCTCCCCCGGCCCTCCCCCAAAATCCCGTCCCGGAGGCGGACTATCATCTCTGTCGCCAACGCGAGGGGTTGGTGCCCAGGACCTTGCGGCCCATCCTGGCCCTCCGGGAGCAACTGAAGCTCCGGGCCAGGGAGGTTGGGGGCGCGGCGGCGGTCCCCTACCGGGAGCGCCAGACTGCCTTGAAGTGGATGCTGGTCACCTGTTTCGGCTATCTGGGCTACAAGAACGCCCGCTTCGGCAAGATCGAGGCCCACGAGGCGGTGACCGCCCATGGCCGGGACAAGCTGCTCACCGCCAAAGAGATCAGCGAGGCCGCGGGCTTCAGGGTGCTCCACGGCCTCACCGACTGCCTGTGGCTGGAGAAGCCGGGGTTGCATGAGGCGGAGCTGGAAGAACTATGCGTGAAAATCTCCGCGGCCACCGGGGTCAAGCTGGCGCTGGAAGGAGTGTACCGTTGGCTTTGCTTCATGTCTTCCAGGCAGGACCCGAAAAGGCCGGTGGCTACCCGCTATTTCGGGGTCTTTGCGGACGGCTCCCTCAAGGTGCGGGGGCTGGCCTGCCGGCGCCGGGACACGCCACCTTTGGTGCGCCGGGCCCAAGAAGATTTATTGGCCAGGATGGCCGGGGCCGGGACGGCCCAGGAGCTCGCGGCCCTAAGACCTGAGCTGGAGGAGATGGCCGAGGGCTTCCGCCAGCGCCTGAGAGAGGGGAGCATTAAGCCCCGGGACCTGGTGATCACCCGGGTGCTGTCACAAAAGGTGGCGGACTATAAGGTGGACACCCCCACCTCCCTGGCGGCCCGGCAACTGGAGGCCGCCGGCATCCATTTGCTCCCCGGCGAAAAGGTGCGCTACGTCCACGCCGAAAAGAAGGGCGGCCCCCAGGAGACCCGGGTCCGGGCCGCCCCGTTCCTGGAGACCCTGGACGACTACGACGTGGAGCTTTACCTGGAGCTGCTGGAGAGGGCTATCGAGGAAATTATGCAGGTATATGATGCCCACCCGTCTACCACTTGACTTTCCCGTGGCTTTTCAAAAGCGAGGCATTATATTATAAGAAAATTAGTAGGTCCAGCGGGGGATATATCGTGAAAAAGACCTTCACCGTGGTCATTGAAAAAGACCCGGAAAGCGGCTGGCTGGTCGGCGAAGTGGTGGAACTGCCGGGCTGCTACTCTCAGGCCCCGGATATCGCCTCGTTGGAGGCCAACATGCGGGAAGCCATCAAGGCTTATCTCAACACCGGAATAACCGAGGAGCCTTTGCCCTCTTTTGTTGGTACCTGGCAGCTTGAGGTCCAGGCGTGACCAGGCTAAGGTTGGTGCCGTACCGGGACCTAAAGAGAGTGCTGTTAGCCAAGGGCTTTCAATGGGTCAGGTGTGAAGGCAGTCACAACGTTTTCCGCCATGCGTCGGGGCGAATCGTGGTGGTTCCCGATCATGGGTCCGAGGTTATTGTCAGGCCGCTGTTACGCAAGATCCTGAGGGACTTGAATTTGAGCCCTGAAGAATATCACCGCGTCTTGGACAAAATATGAGGGGCGGGTTTAAAACCCGCCCCTGCATTTTTTTCACTATGGTGCGCAGTGCGCACCCTACATTAACTAGATTTCCAGCCAGGAGTCGGAGAACAGCACCTGGCCCATGATGACCCGGGCGGTCTTGGCGTAGTTCTGCAGCTCTTTGGACATGGCGGGGATATCCACGGACTTGCCGTCCATGATATCGTGGACGATTTTCACGGCTTCGGGCTTCTTGCCGGCTACCACCGCGGCCAACTCATCGTCAAAGGCGTCCACGATGGCGGACGCCATGCCGTAGCGTTGCAGCATGATGACCAAGGCCCGGTTGATGATGGGCCGGATTTCGTCCGGCACGCCGTTGGAGGCATTGGAGAGGCCGCAGATGGACAGGGCCCCCGGGGCCATATCCTGGAGCATCTTCATGTACTCCAGGTCCGCCATGAGCTGATTTTGCTGGATGTTCAGCGGCGCAATGATGGGGTCGAACCAGATATCCTCGTTCGGGATATCGTATTCCGCGGCCTTGGCCAGAATTTCGGCGGTGAGCATGCCGCGTTCGTGTTCATCCCGGGGCATACCTTCGGGCCCCCACAACAGACCGATCATGAACGCGTCGTATTTTCGCACCAGGGGCATCATGCCGTCCATGCGCTCGGGCCGGGCCATGATGGAGTTGATGATGGCCTTGCCCTTGTGGACCTTGAGGCCAGCCTCCATGGCGGCGACGTTGGAGGTGTCCAGGGCCAGGGGGATGTTGGGCACCACTTCCTGGATGATCTTGACGATCCACCCCATCAACTCTTCTCCCCCCTTGCGGGCCGGGCCGATGTTGACGTCGATGAAATCCACCCCGGCCTCGGCCTCTTTCAAGGCCAGCTCCTGGAGGGGCTTGGCATTGCGTTCCTTCATCGCCTGACCATAGACCTTGGTCACCACGTTCAGGTTTTCGCCGATGCGGTAAAATTTATTCATCAGGTGACCCCCTTCTTTGCAGTGGCATAAAGGGGGAGACAGCCTCCGGCTGTTCTCCCCGGGTATCTTGAGGAGCTTCCCAAAATTCCTACAGGTTCTTCAAAAAGGCCGGGATGTGGGAGGCTTCCCGGGGGCCGATGGAGACCTTCCAATCGGGCAGTTCCTCCTCCAGGTCGCCGCTGATCCCCGCGGCATAACCCGGGATGATGAGGGTGCGGGTCTTGACCTTATCCAGAATACCGCTTTTTTTGACTAAGTGGGCTACGGAGTCGCCGGAGAATTTGCCGGCGGCCCAGGCGGTCATCACCGACAGACCCTCGGTATCTTGGATCAACAGCCAGGAAGAGATCTTGCTGCCTTCGATTTCGCCGGACACGATGAAATAGGTGAGGGCGAAATTGGTGGTCACCGCCACCGGGGAATCGGGTCCGGGGGTGCCGATCTCGTAGATGCCCGGGGTGATGATCATGGGCTTCTGCGGGTCGGTGTAGATGTTGAGCCGCTGCAACAGCAGGGGAAAGATGCCGTCGGCAGACAGGTCGTTGACCACCACGATGCCGCCGTATTTGGCGATGAAGACCGCGGCGTAGAGCTTCTCCATCATGGGGTCGCCGGTCATCTGGGCCGGGCAGGTGATGGTGGAAAAGCCGAAGGGCCGGAACTTGGGCCCCAGGGCGGCCCGCCGGATCACCACCTGGTCCTGAAAGGCTTCCTTGAGGCCGCGGCTGCCACTGTCGATCACCAGGTCCTTGAGGCCCATGCCGGTGAGCTTGGTGGTCAGGGCGGCCAGGTCGTCATAGCCCTTGGCCTTGGCGATCAGTGGCAGGCCCAGCTCCTTGGCCAGGGCGCCCATGGCGTCGGCGTTGGCCGGGGTCGCGATACCGATCAGGGGTTTGCGTTCCTTGGCCGCTTCGGCCCCGGCCTTGACCACCGCGGGGTTCTCACTGCAGAGGATCAGGCCGGCATCGCTGCCATTCATGACCTTTTTTGCCAGGGCCGCAAATTTGGAGGCATCGCTGTTTGCGTCCAGGATGGCCAACAATTCCGGGCGCAGCATAAGCCCCACCCGTTCGTACTGCAATTTATTGAACTGGGCAATCTTCGCATCCACCTCGGCATCGGCCATGGCGGTAGTTAGCAGCCCGGCGATCAGGGTGGGGTTGAAGAAGGTCTTTTCGTGGCGGAACATCACGGTTTCGCCGCCGATGGTCTTGACCCCGTCCTTCATGCCGACCTTCACCGGCCGGATGGGGGGAGCCGAGGCTTCGGCCAGCTTCTCCCGCACCTCCTCCGAGACATAGGGACATTTGTCCAGCTCCGCCTTACCGCTGGCCAGGGCCATGGCAAAGGCCAAACAGGTGGGGAAGCCGCATTCCTTGCAGTTAGTCTTGGCGAGCAGTTTGAAGATTTCGATTCCTGTTAAAGCCATCGTCTCTCTCCTTATCCATGGCTGGTGGCCAGCGCGGGTGATCGGCCAGACCGCTTCCCCCCACCCGCCCTTCAGGTGAGAAGGGGGCCAGGAGGGCGCACCCCCAGGCCCCCTTCGGGGTTAGCCGATAATGGGATCCATGCTCAAGGCCGGATGGTTCTTCTCCGTCAGGAAGGGCAGGATTTCATCTTCGGTGACGCCCACGCTTTCATCGGCGATGCGATCCAGGAGATCGGCGATCCCCTCTTCCTCGCCCCGCGTCAGGAGCCGTTCCCGCAGCTCCTCTTTCAGGCTCTTGGGCATCCAGACCACCCTTTTCAGGCCGCCATCACCCCTGACGAACTTCCGCTGGGTGACGTTGAACTTGCTGTGGCCCACAAACCCCGGGGTGACTTGGCCGCCGCCGATGACCCCCGCCAGGGTGGTGAACTTCATGCCGCAGGGGGTCTCTCCGGTATAGTCCCGGTTCACGGTCATGATGCCGTTGCACATGGGCAGGATCGCCGAGATGCACTCGCAGCAGCCGCAGGTGGTCATGGGATCATAGACCAGGCTGTAGAAGTTGTATTTCTCCACCTTCTGGCGGGAGGCCTTGAAGACGAAGTCGTTGACTCCCTGCCACATCCCCATCTTCTCATCCAGGGTTTCGCCCTTCTCCACGGGCTGGTTGGGGCCGGTGGGGTTGATCTCAAAGGAGGCCTTGCAATCCATCCAGTTGTAGGCGCCGCACAGGCCGGTGCGCTCCGGGCTGACCACGCAGACATGGTTGGGGGCGAAGGACTGGCACAGGGTGCAGGAATAGTAGGTCTCGGTGGTTTCGTCCCGCATGTTCTCCACCCGGGCGTCCCGCTCATGGTAGATTTTGCGGGCCCTGGCGGTAATCTCCTCCACCTTCTCCTTGTCGGTGTAAATCTTCACCTGGCATTTGTCGAAGATGGCGCCGAAGTCCTGGTGGTACTTGGCATGGAGGAGGACCCCGATGTGCTTCAGGCTGAAGCCCTTTTCCACCGCGGTCTTGCCGATGCGGTACCAGGCGATATCCCGCTGCCCGATGTGCATGATGCCCTGGGCGTAGTTCACCAGGTGGTGAATCTGCCGCTCCAGGATGGGCTCGAAGTCGGGCTGAAAGCTGCGGCCCGCTACTTCCACCAGCACGGCCAAAGGCAGCCGGGCCGGGATCTTGTCGGTGGGCAGGTCGGGGATGTCCTGGCCGATGATTTCCACCTTGCCGTCTTCCACTTCATCCATGCGTTTGCTGGTGACCAGCTCCACCGCCTGGGTCTTGCCGCCGCCGCACTCCAGATAGAGGTCGTCCTTGCGGACCCGCTCGCCCTCGAAGGCCGCGCCGAAGTTCACCGGGATGTCGATCTCGGTGACCGAGACCTTGAGGCCCCGGACTTCGATGGATTTCTGGCCCAACTCCTTCATGGGCACGTTGCTCACCACGTGCTCATAGGTGCAGATACCGGTGGGCAGCACCTGGGGGATGTCCTGGTTGGTGATGGTGGGAAAGCCCCAGTTGATGGCGCCGGCGGCGTTGGCATACCATTCATCGGAAATTTTAGACACCGCGTTGACGAAGGCAAAAATGCGGTCCTTGTTGTAAAGCAGCATCTTCAAGGCCGCCCCCGGTTTGACGCCGCCAAAGGCCATGGCAGCCCGGTTGGCGAAGCCCAGGGCGAAGACCGCCCCGGAGATATCCGGGCTGAAGGGCACGATCCGGGTGGGCCAGCCCACCTGGACCCCGCCTTCCAGGAGTTGTTCCGGCACCGAGGTCTTGCCGTCAATCGATTTGGCGGCGCAGAAGATGTAAAGGTTCTTTTTCTGGTATTCCGTCACCAGGTCCACGGCTTCCTGGACCGAGGGCGCGGCGCCGACAATGGCGGCGAACCCCGGGGCGGAACCGTCCACGAACTCGATGCCCCGTTTCCGGAAAATGGTGTCTTCGGCGGCGCCCAGCCAGATCTTGGTGTCGCCCTTGCTATAGACCTCTTCGCCGCCCACGTAGAAATCCGGGTCGGTGAGATAACGCACCGCCTCGAAGATTTCTTCCGCCATTAGGGTGGCCAGACCGGCGTCCAGACCCGGTCCCAGATAGGGCAGATGATGTTTTTCCGCGGGAACCGGCGGCAGCAAGGATTTGCAGCGCTCCATCACCGGCACCGCGTCTTTGATCTTCTCGATCTTAGTGCCCATTAAGGAGTAGATGATGGGCAGATAATAAGCGGTATTGGGGAAACCGATCTCCTGGTTCTCGCCGTATTTATCCCGGGCCGCGTAAAGGGCGGCCGCACATTGGTCGACGATCTTGTGGGCCCCCCGAATGGCGGCGGAAATAATGATTTTCGACACAGTTGCTTCCTCCTTCTTCCTTTTTCGTAAAGGAACTTATCTGAAAGGGACCGTTCCTTTTTTTTTGTCAGGGAACGGCCCCTGATTGCCTCAATGCTCTTCGCCGGCGGCGGCTTCCAGTTTACGGCGCATGTCCATATCCATGAGCACGCGTTCCCGGGCCTTGTCGATGCCCAGGGCCTTCCGTTTCAGGTCGATGTGGGCGATCATCTTCCTGGCCGCCAGGAGCGGATCCATCTCGAAGTCCCACTTGCCGCCGTATTCCTCTTCAAATCCCTTGAAGAGGTAATCGGTGAGGATCTCCGAGCCCGTGGTCGGCCAGGTGACCCCGAAGATGGTGTAGACCCCCGAGGCCACGAAGTACTGGCCGATGGCGATGGCCTTCTCGCTCATCCACTCCGGGGCCGCCCCCGCGGCCGGCAGGTCGCTGATGTCGGTGCCCAGGCCGCCGGCCTTGACGCAGGCGGTGGCCGCCATCAGGATGCGGGAGTTGTCCACGCAGGCCCCCATGTGCAGCACCGGCGGGATGCCTACCGTCTCGCAGACCTCCGCCAGCCCCGGGCCGCAGTACTTGGCAGCCGCCTCCGGGGTCAGCAGGCCGTATTTGCCCGCGGCCATGGCGGCGCAGCCGGTGGAGAGCACGATGACGTCGTTCTTCAGCAGTTCCTTGATCATCTCCAGGTGCGAGTTGTCCTGGGTGGTGCGGCAGTTGTTGCAGCCCACCACCCCGGCCACCCCCCGGATGCGGCCGTTGATGATGTTGTCGTTCAGGGTGTAATAGGAACCGCGGATGGAGCCCCCCAACAGGTACTGGATGGTCTCGTAGCTGAAGCCCACCACCATGGGGGAGCTGACCGACGGGATCATCACCGGGGCCTTGCGGTTGGGGAAGTTGTCGATGGCCAGGCGGATGATCTTTTTGGCCACGTCCAGGGCGTGGTGCTCGTCGAAGGGGATGTGCTCGGCCAGCGGCATCTTGGCCCGGTCATCGGTGGTGACGATCTTGGTGTGGTAGCACTTGGCCACGTTCTCCAGGGCCTGCATCTCGCACTGCACGTCCACCACCAGGGCGTCCACCGCGCCGGTGACCACCGCCAGTTCCTGGTGCAGGTAGTTGCCGGCCACCGGTACCCCGTGGCGCATCAGCACCTCGTTGGCCGAGCAGCACATGCCCGCCAGTTGGATGCCCTTGGCGCCCTTGTTCTGGGCGTACGTGATGAGTTCCGGGTCCTGGGCCGCCACGTAGAGCATCTCCGGCAGCAGCGGCTCATGGCCGTGCATCACCACGTTGACGTGGTCCTCCTTCAGCACCCCCAGGTTGATCTCGCCGGCGATGGGCACCGGGCAGCCGAACATGATGTCCTGCAGGTCGGTGGAGATCATGGAACCGGCCCAGCCGTCCGCCAGGGCGCAGCGGGTGGACTGCTTCATGAGGTTGTGGTAGTCCTGGTCCACCCCCATGTGGGTGCGGTGCATCAGTTCCACCACCTCGATGTCGATGCCCCGGGGCACCACCCCGTTTTTCCGCCAGATCTCCTGGCGCTTCAGGGGAGCCCGCTTCACGTAGTTGATCTCGCCTTCCTGCTGGCCGAATTCCGCTAAAACCTTGTCGGCCAGCTCCTTGGCGATCTCATACTTATCCCGGGCCTTGGCCTCCTCGCCTTCGCCCACCGAGATGGCCACCCCCCAGTCCTTGGCCACCCTCTTGAGCTTGGCCACGTCCTTGACCTCATAGCCCGGGGCTTCACCGTGGGCGATCTCTTTGAAGAGTTTGGCCACCCCCCGGGAGTGGTCGCTGTGGGCCGCGGTGCCGGCCGCCACCATGCGGGCGAAGTTCCGGGCCACGATGGTCTCGGCGGTGGCCCCGCACAGACCCATGCGCTGTTTCTTCTCCTCGCCGCTCTCGCCCTCTTTCTTCTTGGGAGGCGGCACCCGGCAGGGACCCTGGGCGCAGATGCGGCAACAGGCCCCTTCCGCCCCGATGGGACAGGGCTTCATGGTCTTGGCCCGGTCAAAGATCGTCTCGACTCCCTCCGCCTGGGCCTTCTTCAGCATCTCCTGGGCCGCCACGTCAATGGATAGTTTTTCCAATTCTAACTCAGCCATTAAATAATCCTCCAGTTTCTTACTTTCAGAGTGACCTTCATGGCCCCTCTTGGCAAATGAGCCCGCCCTTCAGGGTGCGTCCATATCCAGCGGGGTGAAAAAGGCCGGGCTCCGGGACAGGTAATGGTTCTCTTCCAGAACGGCCGCCGGCACCTTAGGCGCCCAGTTCCTGGATCATGGATTTGACCAGTTTCACCGCTTCCGGATGGCGCAGGATGAGGAGGTCGCTTCCGGCCAGCAGCAGGCTCACGGCGGTCACGGCTTCCATCAGAATGCCCCGCTTAGTCTGGTCGCCCAGTTGCGGCGCTTCCTCATTGGTCTGCTTGCACTCCTTCACCTTCCACACTTCCTGACCGACGTAATTGATGATGGGGAGCTGCAATTTGTCGTCTTCCTGGGTCAGGGCCGCCATGCGGTCCCGCTCCATGACGGAATAGCAATACTCCATGCCGTAGCCCAGACCGCCGGTGGTGGGATCCACCAGGATACGGGTGTCCGGAACCCCGAGCTGGCCCAGGAGGATGTTCAACTGCTTGGCCAGGTTGACGTCGATGGGAGAGTTGGCGATGATCGTATGGTTATAAGCCAGGGCCGCGGCGCCGATCTTCTTGTAGTTCTTGTCCTGCACCGGGCCGATGACGATGCTTTTATCGGCGCAGGCTTCCGCCACCGCCGGCAGCACCTCGGCATCCTTTTCGATGCTGCTGGTGCCGTAGACGATAAGGGGCACGTCGATGGCCGCCGCCAGTTTCTTCGCGGTGGCTGCCGCCGACTCCGCGCTGGCGTTGTCCCCGTTGGGGTCGGTGCTCACCAGGATCAGGGCGATGGCATCGGCCCCAAAATCCTTGATGCATTTTTGGGCCCAGGCCACCGGGTCTTTGGCCACATCCTTGATGGCGGCATAGGCGGGAGCGGCCCATTCTTCCCCCGGGTCTTTATCCCACACCTCCATGGCAATCCGGGGCTTATGAGGCATTACCCCTTCAAAGATATAAAAGGGGTAGGAGGTTTCGCCTCCCAGGGCCAGGGCTTTATCGCCTTTGCCAATGGTTACGGTTTTGATCGCGCCCGAGTAAATCTGCTTGGGAATCTCAAAGGCCAAGTTAGTTCCCTCCTTAATTTTTCCGGAATTGCCGGCAGGTTACTTTATTTAAACCAGGGGAGGTGTAGACATTGTGAAAATAATAATTAATTGGCCTGCCTGTCAAGTAAAAAATCACGTTACAAGCCCGCGGCGCCGCGCTTTCAAGCTATTAATCTGGCAAAGATTTCATAAGCTGCTCTTAAAGCTGGGGAATCGGCGGGGAGCTGGTAGGTGGGCCGTCCCTGGCTGTCGAAGGCCGCGATGAGGGGATCCTCGGGGATGAGGCCGGCCAGTTCCAGGCCTTGAGCGCCGATCTCCGCCGCGGCCTTCTCGCTCAGGCCAGGTGCGGCCCGGTTGACGATGAGCACCGTCCGGCCCACCACGATTTTCAAGGCCAGGGCCAGGTCCCTAAGGCGGCTGGCCGCCTGGATGCCCCGCCAGGAAGGGTCCGAGACCAGCAGCAGCAGGTCCGCCTCATGGGTGGTCAGCCGGCTCAGGTGCTCCATGCCGGCCTCGTTGTCCATGAGGATGTAGGGGTAATTCTTGGCCAGGATGTCGATGAAGCGGGCCACCAGATTATTGGCGGCGCAGTAACAGCCCGGCCCCTCCGGCTGGCCCATGCTGAGGAGATCGAAGCCGTCGGCCTCCACCAGGGCCTGGTTGATGCGCATCTCTATGAGCTGGTCCTTGGTGAGGTCCACCAGGCCGCCGCCCTTTTTCATCTCTTCCCGGGCCTGGCCCACCGTCAGGTCCACCCTGAGGCCCAGGACCTCGTTGAAATTGCTGTTGGCGTCAGCGTCCACCGCCAGCACCGGGGTTTTGCCCTGTTCCACCAGGTAGCGCAGCAACATGCCGGCGGTGGTGGTCTTGCCGGTGCCGCCCTTTCCGGCCATGGCGATCAGGAAACTCACGGGTTGCCTCCTCGGTTCGCGTGAAACTATTCACAATTATATGCCAACCGGGATTAAACGGCAACTGAGCAGCGGGCGCCGATAATTTTGTGGGGGAAGGATAATCTTTCCCCCCAAGGTGGCGGATTATGCGGTACCCGTGGCCCGGACCCGCCTTAACGGACCGGAGGCGGATACCCCTCCCGGAGGCAAACCGGACAAAAGACTTGCACGGCTTTAAAAATTAAAATTATAATTTCTAAGTGGGCGCACCACTTCACTCATCCTGGGGGATCGTCCAACGGCAGGACAGCGGCCTTTGGAGTCGCCGATGGAGGTTCGAATCCTCCTCCCCCAGCCATTCTTGCGGTTTCTGGTTTCCGGTTAAGATCCAATACGGTGCATTTAAAGAGGGGCGAAGGAAGCGGTGGGCAGTGCCCACCCTAGATTTTCTCGTCTTCTGGTCATGCTGAGCGCCGCGAAGCATCGCGTTTTTAGAGATTCTTCGGTCGCCTCCGGCTCCCTCAGAATGACAGGAAATGACCTCGCATCGTCTTGGTGCTTAAGCGAACCGCATTAGGTTAAGATCGGGCTCTTCCGCTGCTTCCGTCCCCCATCTGACCATCCTGTGCTTCCCCGGATCAGATTCACCAAAAAAAGGGGGCTGAAGGACAGGCCCTCAGCCCCGGCAAATTTACGGGCAGGCTCCGTTAAAAATTGTAATTCACCGTAAAGGCCGGGGTGATGTAGCGACTGCCGAATTTGCCGATGGTGTCGAAGCCGCAACCCGCGCAGAAGGACCATTTTTCGGTGGCGAAATATTCGATCCCCGGCAGGAAGCCCAAAACGGTGATGGGGCATTGGAAGCCCAGTGATTCCGTACCGGGATTTTCCCAGTTCCAGGTGCTGTACATCTCCAGCAGCAGAATCCATTGTTTGTTGAGGGGATATTCCGCCGCCAGGTTGAAGGTCACATTTTCCCGGTTGCGGACGGCTTGCGGAAAGTCGCTGCCGCTCAGTTTGAACAGGTTAACCGGGCTGTTGAGCCAGATATTGCTATAGAGCAGGAAGGGCTTTACCCATTTGAACAGGTTGAAGCCGGTGGTGAAGCTGAAAGACCCGGTGCCGATGGCATCAACTCCCAAGAACTGCGGGTTGAGGTGCGAGGCGTGGCCGCTGGGCCAGCCCACCCCCCCCACCAGGCTGACCGCCGGCCGCGTATCCCCTTCCTCCAGGAGCAAATATTTGGCCACCGTGGTAATGTCCCCCAAGCCGGCGTAACTGGTGGCACGATCGCCATTGGGGCCGGCGGCGCCTCGATCCACATCGTTGCTCCAGGAAACGAGGAAGGGCGCCACGATGTAAGTCTCCAGGTTTTTGGCGGGGCCGTAAGTAAATTTAACCGGCATGTTGAAGGTATAGAAATTCCCCCTGGTGCTCACGGTCCGCCAGTTAGGAGTGAAATTGGCCGTGTAAATGGACAGGGCCCCCAGGACCTGCAAGCTGGCATGATCCTTCTCGATGGGAATGCAGGTGTCGGTGATCAAGGGGCCGCAGGTGGGAGGCGCCTCCTCCTTCTTTTCTTCGGCGGGCGGCGCCGCCGGCTCCTGCGACAAGGACGCGCCCCCGGGGGCCTCCGCCGCGGCCGGGCCTGCCACCAGGGTCCAAGGCAATGCCAGGACCACGGCCAGGAAAAATCCCACGCCAAGGCGTATTAATAATGTTCTCACCGTTCTGCACCGGAAAAATTATTTTTCAACCAAAACCCTTCAAAAATCTCACCAAAACCAAGATTACCAATAATATTAAGTAGGCCCTTAAGAAATATAGGGCCACCTTAGTCATGCGAGTCATTTGTACCCGAGGCATTTTCCCCTCCTTAAGCTACGCGGATTACCAAATCTTTCATGATGTCCTGATAATAGATGACTCCCAGGATATGGTCCGCACCATCGACTACCGGGAGCATCCGAAAGTGGTATTTGGCAAAGATCTGAGCCACGTCTTCCCGCAAGTCACTCTCTTCGACAGTGACCACCGGTGAGGTCATGATCTCCCCTAAACACAGGTCATCCCCGGCGACGACCAATTCCCGCAAGTCCACCACCCCCAAAAGGGTCTTATCCTGGTCTACCACAAAGATATAAGATATCTGGTGGGGCTCGCTTTCTGAGCCGCCCACCTCCGCCAGCACCTCTCCCACCTTGGCGTCCGGGGGTTTGGCCCAAAAATCAGGAGACATGAGACTCTTGGCTCTGGTTTCCTGTTCAGCGAGAATGGCTTGCACCCGCTTCGCCGTTTCCGGGTCGAGCATCTTTACCAAGTCCTGCACATCATCGTGAGGCAGGATGGAGAAAATATTCGCCAACTGCGGCACCGTCATTTCCGAGAAGATGGCTTTAGCGTGCTCATCGTGCAGATGGGTGATGATTTGCCGTTGAGCCCTGGGTTCCACCTCCAGTAAGGTTTCCGCGGCCTTCTCTGAATCGAGAGCCGAAAAGACCGCTTCCCGTTCATAGCGGGAAAGCTCCTCTAAGACATCTGCCAGGTCCTCGCTGGGCAATTCGACCAAATGCTGGCGGGTTACCGAGAGAGCGACCTTGTCGGTGCTTGCCGCATCTTCCAGAGATAGGGGTTGTACGTACTTCCAGGGGATTAAACGGCTCTTGGTCAAGTGCAACCGGCCCAATCCCCAGCGGCGCCAAAACCCGTTAAAAGAGACGTCGACATCCACCAGGAGAAGTTTGCACCGGGCTTCTACCAAGGAAACATCGTTAACCACTTCAATGCGCCGGCCATCCAGGTCCACGATGGTGCGTCCCATCAAGTGCTTATCCAGCAGAATCCATCCGGGCTGGTCCACAAAAGGCGGGTACTTGTCGTCCACCGGCGGCTCCACGAAGATGGCGTCGTCATCGATCTTGATTACTCTCTCCCAGGGGATAAATTCCGTCGGCTGATTCCACCCGTGCTCCAGATAAAGCCCGGCGGCCTCGGGGTAAGGCTCGGCCATGGCAAAAACCAGATCGGTTAGCTTCCCCAGCCGATTTTTAATGTTCTTGGCGCAAACGCGCCGTTTGAACATTTCCGAAAAAAAGAGTATTCGGTAGGTGCCATTTCCCGCCTGTGGCTCCGGGCACGAAACCTGCTGTGTAGAGATTGTCATTGAGACCCTCCAAACCAGCTAGGGAACATCGTTTGGATTCCCAAAAGGGTGGAGACGGCACAAACAAAGATGACAATAGACCAGTTCATAATATTTTGCACCCGCGTATTCACGTGGTCGCCCATGGTGGCCTTGTCGTTTAACAGCAACAGCAAGAATATTAAGGCTGCCGGCAGCACAGTAACCGCGATGACCTGTACGAACATGGTGATAGTGATCAGAGGGGCTCCCGGAATCAACACCACCGCCCCCGAAGTAAGGAGCATGCCCAGGTAAATCAGGTAAAACCAAACAGCATCCCTGACACGAGCGTTCAAGGAGTGGGCCCAGCCGAAAACCTCCCCCACGGCCCAGGAGGACGACAGAGAGATGCACAGGGCCCCGAGTAAGCCGGCGTCAAAAAGGCCGATGGCGTAAAGTTTTCGAGCCCAGTCCCCCTGTCCGTGCGGCATCAGGGGCATCAGGGCTTCGGCGGTCTGTTTGACGTCTTCCACGGTGATGGGTGGATTATGATAAAAGAGCACCGCTCCGGTGGTCAGAATGATGAAAACCGCCACCACATTGGTGGAAACGGAACCGAGGAACGTCTCAAGCTGGGCGTAGGGGATATCATGAACATCCATGCCCTTATCCACCACCGCACTCTGCTGAAAAAAGATCATCCAGGGCGCGATGGTCGTGCCGATGTTCGCCAAGAGGATAAAGATCATGTCGCCGGTGAGGCCTCCGGGGAACGAGGGCAGGAATCCTTCCATGGCCTTCCCCCATCCCGGAGAGTAAGAGACGCTCATCCCCCAAAAGGCCGCGGGGATATAGACCAGGTTAAAGAGACAGAAAAACAGGGTGACCTTTTCGAAGGTCCAATATTGTCCCGAGATGACCACGCCAAAAAGGATAAGGGTCACCCCGATATAGGTGATCCATCGGGGAATGCCGAACATGGCCATAGCTTCAGTCATGCCGATATATTCGGTGATGAGGGTCAACCAGTTAACCAGGGCCAGGTCGCCGAGGGAAAACCAGCCCCAAAAGGGGCCGAAGCCGTCAAAGATAGCCTCGGCATGTCCCCGTTTGGTCACAGCTCCCAGGCGCACCGTCATTTCCTGGACAAAGTAAGCCATGGGGAGCAGCAGGACGAACAGCCAGAGCAGAGAGAACCCGTATTTGGAGCCGGTCACCGCATAGGTGGCGATGCCGCCGGCGTCGTTATCCGCCACCATCACGATGATGCCGGGTCCCAGCACCGCCAGAAAAATGAGCAATCTCCGCCGGAGGCGATTCGTGAGGTGGATTGCCTTGCTGAGCCAAAACATGGTTAATCTCCGGGAATTAGGTCAGGTTAATAAATTAAGATATCAGCCACTTAATCAATCCGGTGACAAGTCACAACTCCGCCCCGCACGATTATGATTACTATTTATTTGCGCCTCATTATCACTCGGTTAAGATATGGTTAATACTTAAAACGTTATCTTTAAGTCCCCTGTCTCTGTTAAAGGCTTTCTTATATTGTTATTAAGCACCTGATAGGGGATCTCAAGATGCTCCTGAGGTTCAAGGTGGATTACACCTCCTTAAGCAAACCCACTCCCTCCTGTGTTAAACGCCAACGGGCGGCGCTCCCGATGCAGCCCTCCCTAAATCAAGGCGCCGACAAACCGACTCAAAGCGACCTCCATGATGGTGACGGCCACGGTGGCAGCCGTTCTTTCCACGGATAAGGGAGAATCGGTTATCCCGCTCCCTCCCATGGGTGGAGACAGATATCCCAATTCACTTAGGAAAGCAAAAAGCTCTCTCTGTTCAATGACTCGAGGATTGTAAATGATCAGCACGTTCCCGGTGGTGGGATTGGCGGAAACGTATTCCACCCCGGCAACCCGCTGGAGGTGGCGCTCAACTTCCCGGGCCTTAATGGCCGCCCTTTTAACCTGGGGAAGCTTGATCCGCAGCCTCCTTTCCAGAGCGTGAACATAGGTGGAAGCTACTGCATTCATGGCAATCACCCCCTTAATCGAATTTGTGGGAGATGACGCAGCTCACGCCATGGGAAAGAGCGATACTGGCAGGGTTTTCCTGTGGCAGGAAAAAGAAACCCCCGGTAGGCCTGCACGGGGGCATAGAGGGAAGATCACGCGCCATTGGCGCCTGCTTACCTGATAGGCATCCCCAAGAGGACTGTCCGGAGCGCCAGATCGCCATGACCTGCGCTGCTAATCAGTCTTATGGTGCTACTACCGCCAGGGTCGTCCATATAAAGCGACGAATCTCCTCTCTTGAATTTAAACTCCACTAACGAGAATAGCCGCCCGGTTTTCCTTTGTCAACCCGGAAGCGCGAAAAAATTTAAGGATAAGAGTTTTTTCTGTTTTTTTGTCAGGGGCCGGCCTCGCCGCTTCTTGCTGGCAGGGCGGCCATCGCTTAAAAAAAAGCCGCCCGGAGTTCTCGCCCCGGAAGAACCAGGCGAACCGGCTTGACAGGTAAAAGGGGGAGCACTAGAAGAATTGAAAGGCCCTGGTCATTTGCCTGGGCCCCGGGACAACAAAATTCGGAAGACCCGCTATGGACCCGAAAGGTGTTCGTTTCCGCGACCGCGTCGACGCCGGGAGGCGATTGGCCGCGTTGCTGACCAGGTATAAGGACCAAAATGCCGTGGTTTATGCCTTGCCCCGGGGTGGCGTGCCGGTGGCCAAGGAGATCGCCGACGCCCTAAACTGCCCTCTGGACCTGATCATTATCCGGAAAATCGGCCATCCCTGGAATCCCGAATATGCCCTGGGGGCCATCGCCGAAGACGGCCTCCTGGTGGTCAAGGAGGAAGAATTGGCCCGGCTGGATCGGGACTGGTTCGCCGCGGAAAAGCAAAGACAGCTTGAGGAGGCCGGGAGAAGACGGCAACTCTATCTCGGGGGCAAGCAGCCGCTCAGCGCCGCCGGCAAAATCGCCATCCTGGTGGATGACGGCATCGCCACCGGCTCCACCATGCTGGTGGCCGTCAAAAAAGTGCGGCGGGAAAAACCGGCGAAGATTGTGGTGGCGGTGGCGGTCTCCCCCAAGGATACGGCCCGCAGGTTTGCCGCAGAGGTTGATGAGTTCGTGGCCGCGTCCATTCCCGAAACCTTTTGGGGGGCCATCGGCTACTATTACGATGACTTCACTCAGGTTTCCGATGAGGAAGTGATGGCCTTATTACAGGGGAATGAGCGGGGGTAGGGGCCACGGAGAAAGGGGGAATTTAATCTCTTTTCCGCGCCCATGAATATTTCTGAAAACTGGAGCCGGAACTCTCCGGCGAGAGCCCTCGGGTGTTTTGCTTTGGCCAGAGGCTATGATATATTCAGAGGGCCAGGCCGTCGGCGCGCCGGACTATGGGCTTCCCATGGGTAATCCTCTCAGGAAGGCCAGGAAGCATTTATGGCGCGGCGGCGGAATCCTGCGGAAGTGCGAGGCTCACTGGTGGGGCCCCCGGACTTCAAATCCGGTGTACCTTCTGAATAAGGGGGTAGGTGGGTTCGATTCCCATGCACTTCCGCCAACGCTTTGCGAGGCTGGAGGCCAATATTTTTGGCCTCCTTTTTCTTGGGCGCGTGGGCCGGTGAGTTGGTCCGGGTAAGTCTCCCTCCTAGAGCCATTCATTGAGAGCCAATCATCTTCCCTTGAGCCTTCAGGTATCCCCTGCTGAAGAGGCCCAAGGTTTCCGGCTCCAAACCCACCACGCATTAATCTGCAATCTCCAATAGGCAGGCCTTTGGCGGAAAACCAGGGGAGAGGAATAGATTTTTAAGGAATGGGTGGGCTCGAGCCCACCCTACCTTAACTGTCCCGCACAGGCGAGACGCCTGTGCCAACAGTTCTTTTGCCGAAAACCGCCTTGATCAGAACTGCCAGCGCACGCCGGCGCTGACGTAGTGGGCCATGTAGTTGCCCCGGCCCACCTCGGCGTTGTAATCCAGTTGCACCTTCAGGTTCTTCTTGCTGGCGATGGTGACGTCGGCGCCCACCACCGCAAAATTCCGGTGCGGCAAGCCGCTGACGTCATTGGTCAAATAGTTGAAGGCGCCGCCGCCTTGACTGAGGCGGGCGTCCAGGGTCCGGCTGCTGTCGGAATACTCATGCTGGAAGAAGGCGTACGCCTGGGGGGTCACCGTCACCGAGTCCCGCTGCAGGGGCACCGCGATCTTGCCGCCCACCCCGGTCTGCAGCGATTGGGCGTTCTGGGGGCTCACCGTGAGGTCCAGCGCCCCGGCGCCGCTTTCCGTGAAGCCGTCCAGCCAGAGTTTCGAGTAGGACAGGGTCACCGCCGGGGTCAGCACCACCGGGTTCAGCCTCAGGTCGTAGCCCGTCTCCCCGTAGGCATTTAACTGGTTGCCGGTGCTGGAGCTCTTGGCCTCGCGGTCCAGGCCGCCAAAGTTGAAGTCCCGCTGCAGGTTGAAAAGATTCAAGGCGTAGCCCAGGGAGCCGTAAGCGTAAAAAGGCTTGGGCAGGTAAGCCGCGTAGGCGTTGAGGGGCCAGGTGTTACCCTGCACCGAGCCCCCGGAGCCGTGAAAACCGGCGCTGGTATAAGTGTAGCCGGTATTTAACCCCAGCAGCAGGTCCTGCTGCACCCGGTAGTCCGCGCCGGCGGTGAAGCCGGCCATGGTAAAACCGAAGCCGGTCTGGTCCACCGTGGACCCCTGGCCCCCCAGGATCAGGCCCGGGTCGAAATAGACGCCCCAGGGCTTCTCGGTGGCGCCGGAGTCCTTCTGGCCGCTGAGCAACCCGGTGAGGCTGGAGGCGGTGGAAGCCACCATCAGGCCTTCCCCCTGGCCGTAGTTGAGGCTGAAGGAGCCGGGCCCCCCGGCGGCCAGGCCAGCGTCTTCGGGGCCGAAGCGGATGTCGGTGATCCGCCGGGACAGGGTGCTCTTTTGCAGATTGGCCCCGGCAAAGGCCAGGGTGGACAGGGCCGCCGCCTTCTCCGGGGAGATCTGCTGCAAGGCGTTGGCCACCGCGCCGTTGCTGGGCAGGCTGTCGATGGCATTCAACACCGTATTCAGGTCCCCGGTGGCGCTGTTGGCCACGCCGTTGAGCATGTTCCCCACCGCCCACTGGTTGTGGGTGAGGTTCAGGGATGGACTGGTATAGTTTCTGGCGACCGTCGCCCCAGTTCCAGTTTGCAAGTCTAGGCTATTGGGTCCGTACAAGACCTTCCAATACAGGGTAGGGGTGATGTACTGGTTGATTATGCTAGTAAAGGCGCCGGAGACGACGCCGCCGGTGGTGAGGATGCCGGTGAAGCTCTGGCCGGAACTGGGGAGGTAGCCACCCAGGAGCTGTATATTCAGGGCGCCGTTCAGGCTGGCGTTGCCGGTCACCACCAGCTTGCTGTAGCTGCTGGCCGAGGCGATCTGCTCCACCAGGGTGCCAGTGGCAGTCTGAGTGTAGTTGCCCGTAATTGGGGTGGGAGAAAAGGAGTTGGCCGGAGTGAACGCGCCGCCGTTGATAAGGTTCCCCGTGATTGAGTCGGCCGCCAGACTGCCGCCGCTCAGGGTGTAGGTGCCGCTGCTGCCGGAACCCAAAGTGATCCCACCGGATACCGTATTGCTACCGCCGGTCTGGATGAAATTGCCGCTGCCCCCAACGCCGATGTATTCGCCGCCGCTGACTGAAAGGCTGCCGCCGCTCAGGTTATAGGTGCCGTTGCCGGGGGAGACGAAGCCCAGGTAGAGGCCACCGGTCACCGTATGAGTGCCGCCGCTCTGGCTGAAGACGCCGTTGCCGGCAAAGCCGATATACTCCGAGCCGCCCACCGAGAGGCTGCCGGTGCCGCTCAGGTTATAGGCGCCGTTGCCGGGGGAGATGAAGCCCAGGTAGAAGTCACCGGTCACCGTATTGGTGCCGCCGCTCTGGGTGAAGGACGCGGTGCCGGAGTAGCCCAGGTATTCATCGGCGGGATCGAGCAGGCCGCCGTTCAGATTATAGCTGCCGCTGGCCCCGGAGTTGTTGCCCAGGTAGAGGTCGCCGGATACGGCATTGGTGCCGCCCGTCTGGGTGAAGGCGCCGCTGCCCGAGTAGCCTATATGCTCATCGCCGCCCACCGAGAGGCTGCCGGCGCCGCTTAGAGTGTAAGTGCCGGTGCTGCCTGAGCCATTGCCCACAATGAGATAGCCGGTCACTGTATCGGTGCCGCCGCTATTGGTGAAGCTGCCGGTGCCGGAGTTGCCTACATCCTCGCTACCGGAAACCGTCAGGCTGCCGCCGCTCATCAGGTTGTAAGTGCCGGTGGCCCCAGAGAAATTGCCTACGCGGAGGAAATTGCTCGCCGAATTGGTGCCGCCGCTCTGGGTAAAGGTGCCACTGCCCGAATTGCCGATGATCTCGTTATTACCGACCGACAGGGTGCCGCCACTCAGGATGTAAGTGCCGCTGCCGGTGGAGGTCGTGCCTAATGTGAGCGTGCCGGTCAACGTGTTGGTGCTGTTGACGGCCGAACTCTGGTCTATGGTCCCGGCGCCGCTGGAGCCGACGTCTTCGCTGGTATAGCTAGCAGGAGGAGGGATATTAACCGTTGAGTCCCCGTCCACGACCAACTGTCCCAGGGATAGACCGGGCGATAGGGCCACCGCGAGCATTAGAACCAGCCCCGATAACCACGCCCCCCACCCGCTCCTGCCCGTCCGCGGCTGCATGGTTTCTCCCCCTAAAATTATTAAATGCGGTTATCTGTTTTTCTCTGGTTCCCAAGCTCCCGCTTGGGAACCAGAAAGAAACAAGTTCCTGATAAGGCATTGGTGGGCAGTGCCCACCCTACCTTGACTAAACCCTCCCTTGCATATATTGGGAGGCTGATAGTTAAAACACCATCGGGGAATCCCTGGTTTTTTAATAAGGAAACTCCTATTTCTCTCACCAGGAGGAAACCATGCAATTAACTAACCTTGGTGACAAGGGTATCCTTTTAACCCCTCAAACGGCGACAGAGGAGAGCTTTATTTTATGTCTTGCAGAAATGATTAAAGCAAGAGAGGCAAAATTTCTTAATGACCACGATTTAAATTTGAAATCTCTCGTTCAAGATTCTCAACCTTTGACAGAGGAGTCTCAATCATTGTGGCCATCCCCTATATATTTGGTTTTTTTCAACATCATTGCGTCCAAAACGATTGAAATTATCTTCCAAAAGTCTGGCGGCTAAACGTTTCTTGGGGAAACAGCCGGAAGCCAAATCATCTAGGTGCCCCCTTTTGCCGGTCTTTCTAGGCCGCACCAAGCCACCCGCCCCCGCAACCCGGCTGTTTTATACTTGAAGAGATCCGTAACCTTCCGGCCCCGCCTCACGGCGGGTTTGACACATCCTAAGGAATAATTTGGGGGGATATCAAGAAAACTTTACATGCAGAACTTTTTTAGTGGAGTCACACTGGGGACGGAAGATTTCAAGGTCTTCCATCCGGTCCGGAAACCTGGCGATCGCTCCTACTGCCCAGACGCCCGAAAAGCTCCTTAAAGCGATCTAACCAGGCTTTGCCGTAAATCCAGATGGCTGCGAAGAAGCCGCCCATTATCCCGGCGGCCGCCACACCCACCGGACAGCCGGGCTGCCCGCAAAAGGGACAGACGGAAGAGCTGGCGTAGATGCCGAAAAAAACCAGCCACCAGGAGAAAAACCGCCATAAACCGCCGATCACCGGAAATTGAGAAATCTTCCGGGTGCGGGGCGGCCCGGTTAGCTGTTCCGGAACCTCGTGACTCAGACAAGTTGGGTCGGCGCACGTAGGCGCCGCTTCTTCCCGATCAGCCATGTAGTCCTCGAACTCTATTAAATCCGGCCGCGGGGCGGCCCGGATTTAGTGAGCGTAGCGCGCTTTAGCCTTCTCTCGCAGCAGCGGGATCATTTCAGCCCGCAAGGCCTCCCGCACCTGCCGGAAGACCGCGATGATCTCCGCTTCGGTGCCGGCAGCCCGGGCCGGGTCCGGGAAGCCGATGTGCCTGACCTCGGTTTCCCCGGGAAACAGGGGACATTGTGCCTGGGCCTGGTCGCAGAGCGTCACGACCAGGTCAAACCTTTCGCCGGCCAGCTCGTCCACGGACTTGGACCGCTGGTGGCGGATATCGATGCCCAGCTCCGCCATGACCTGGACCGCCCGGGGGTTGACCCGGCTGGGCCGCACCCCCGCGGAAAAAGCCTGCGCCTCACCGGCCAGGTCGTGGTTAACCAGACCTTCGGCCATCTGGCTGCGGCAGGCGTTCTCGGTGCAGAGAAACAAGACCTTCAGCATGAGTGAGCGCCCCTTATCTCCCTTAGCCGATAATTTTTTTGATTTCCTCGACGCTAGGCACCTGGCCCACCACCTTGACTTCGCCGTTCACCACCAGGGCCGGAGTGGTAAAGATGCCGAAGGCCATGATCGTGCTCAACTCGCTCACCTTTTCCACCTCATAGTCCCCGCCGAGAGCCTTGGCCGCCTCTTCCGTACGCCTGGCCAATTCCACGCATTTGGCGCAACCGGGGCCCAAGACCTGCAATTTCTTCATGGTTTAATTTTACCTCATCTTATTTGAGTTTTAGCCACCCATCTGGCAACCTTTTCGGTGATGAAGGAGTTAAGAAGATCAAGTAACTCTCCGGGCCGTCATTAACCCTTAATGGCGCGCACCTTGACGCTGATGATTTTCCCGGACAAACGCTCGTCCATCCCCGGAGCCTCATAGGAAGACTCAGAAACTACGGCCACTTCCGCAAAGCCGGCGCGCCGGATGGTTTCCAGATAAACCTCTTTTTCCAGGGCCCCGGCCAGGCAGTCGGCCCAGGCCGCGGCGCTGGCCCGCACTTCCGGCGGCAGTTCGCCGACGGTCACCAGGTCGGCAATCAGGATGCGCCCGCCTGGCCTCAAGACCCGATAAACCTCTTTGAAGCTCGCCAGTTTATCCAGGGTCAGGTTGATCACACAATTGCTGATGACGACATCCACGCTTGCCGAATCCACGGGGAGATGCTCGATATCGCCCTGGCGGAACTCCACGTTGCCGAAGCCGTGCTCCTGGGCCAGCAGCCGCCCGCGGGCCACCATCTCCTCGGTCAGGTCCACGCCGATGACCCGGCCGTGCACCCCGACCTTTTTGGCCGCCAGAAAGACGTCGATCCCGGCGCCGGAGCCCAGGTCCAGGACGGTCTCTCCCTCCTCGAGGTCCGCCAGCGCGGTGGGGTTGCCGCATCCCACTCCCAAAACGGCCAATTCCGGGACCAGGCGCAGGTCCTCGGCGCTATAGCCCATGGCCAGGCAGTGGTCGGTGGTCGTGGGCCCGCAGGTGGGGCAGCAGGACTTGACTTCTCCCCGGGCAATCTTGCCGTAACGGTCCTGGATAACATCCTTCAGTTTCTGATTATTCATGATGGTTATGCCTTTAATATATCCCATAATCACATAATCAAGTTGAAGATATAGCCGACGATGATAATCCCCAGCGTGACCACGCCGACAAAAACCGCAATCAGTTTAGGTTTCAACACCTTCCGGAGGATGACGGTTTCCGGAAAAGAGATGCCGATGACGGACATCATGAAGGCCAGCACCGTGCCCAGGGCTGCGCCTTTCTCCATCAGGGCCTGGACTATGGGGATGACGCCGGCCGCGTTGGAGTACCACGGCGCCCCGAACAGGACTACCACCGGGACCGACCACCAGGCCTTCCCCATGTACCCTGCCATCAGGTCAGCAGGAATATAGCCGTGAATTGCGGCCCCCGCCCCGATCCCCAAAATGATATAAGGCCAGACCCGGCCCACAATTTCTCTGATCTGATGCAGGCCGTAATCGATCCGGCTAATCCAGCCTACCTTTTGCAGGAGAGCCGGAGTTTGTCCCATGCGGATCTCGTAAACCCAGTCTTCCACCTGGCGCTCCATATTGAGCCGGCCGATGACCACCCCGGTGAGGATGGCGATGAAGAGTCCGGTGGACATGTAAATAAGCGCGATGCGCCAGCCGAAGAGGCCAAAAAGCATCGCCAGGGCGATCTCGTTTACCATGGGGGCGGAGATCAGGAAGGAGAAGGTGACACCGATGGGAATGCCGGCTTCGACGAAACCGATGAAGAGAGGGACTGCCGAACAGGAGCAAAAGGGGGTCACCACCCCCAACAGCGCCGCCAGCACGTCGCCGATGAACTCCCGCTTGCCCGCCAGGATGGCCCGGGTCCGCTCGGGGGTAAAAAAGGAGCGCAACACGCCTATCCCCCAGACGATCAGGAGCAATAGCATAAAGACCTTGGGAATATCCAGGAAGAAAAAAGACACGGCTTCTCCCAGGTGAGAGCCGTGGGCGATCCCGAGGGCGTCATAGGCGACCCAACGGGAGAAGGGGTCCAACCGGCTGTAAAGCGGATACCAGACCATGAGCGCCAGAGCCAGGGAGATCAGCTTGAGGATTTGCCTGGCCGGCAAATCAGCAATTCCCGGTTGCATCGGGGGAATAAGATGCCTGGGCTGATCGGTTGCTTCTTCGGCAATTTTCAGCGCAACCCCCTGCTCTGGTCGATTTTGGTTATCCATGGTTAGCATCCATTAAAGGAAAACTATTTCCCTAAGCAAACGCAAAAATTACCAGGCGCGCACCCCCTGGAAGAAGATATAGGCCCCGACAAAGAAGATCAGGAAACCGGCCACCTGTTGCATGATGGTGCCAAACTTAGCCCCTTTGGATTGCAAGAAATTTTCGATCACCCCGGTAAAGGTACCGGCCAGGATGACCAGCGTCCCCTGGCCCAAGGCGTATGCAAAGAGCAGAGAACTGCCATAAGCCACCGCGCCCTTGACCGCGGCCAAAGTAAGGATGACCCCCAACACCGGGGTCGCACAGGGCGAGAGCACCAGGCCGAAGAGCGCCCCCAAGATCAAGGCGCCGATCAGGCCGGTACGCTGCGGCAAAAATCTTTGGGCATTGCCGCCCAGTTTCAAGTGGATAAGGCCGGACAACTGCAGGCCCATGACCATGAGCATGACCGCCACCACAAAATGCCAGTAGGTCCCAACATCCCCGAACATGGTACCCATCAGTGACGCCACCGCCCCCAAAACTGACATGACCACCGCCAGGCCCACAACAAAAATCAATGAGTAGAAAAAAGCCTGCTTTCTACTACCCCCGGCATAGCCGCCGACAAAGCCGATGATCAAAGGAATACTCGCCAGGATACAGGGACTGGCGGTGGCGACCACCCCTCCCAGATAGCTGGCTCCGTATGCCAGGATGGGGCGGGTCTGCATGACCTGCCCCAGAGTTTCACTCCATGCCATGAATGGTCTCCTCAATCAGCGGATGAACTTCATTTCCTTGAGTTTCTTGAGGACCTCTTCTTTAGACAAGGCGCCCAGATGGCGGTCTACCTCTTTGCCTTCGGCATTCAGGAACACTTGGGTGGGGATGGCCACAATCTGGTATTGTCCAAACAGGGGCTTTTCTTCATCTACGTAGATCATGCGAAATTCCACCTGGTCTCCATGGCTGGTTTTCAAGGCTGCCATGACCTCTTTCATCTCTTTACAGGGGATGCAGTACTTGGAGCCGAATTCGTAAAGCGCCGGCTTGCCTTGGGCCGTAGCCGACCCCTGCGCCTGGGTCGGCAAGGATTGCCAGACCAGCAGAAATCCCATTACCAGACAAACTACCCGGATAACATAATGACGCAAAATTTTCATGTTTACCCATCCTTATTGAGTGATTAGAGTCAGGCTCGCTAACCTTTTCGCCTCGATTGCCGGGACGCCGGCGGGATCAGGAGCACCGGGCAGGTCGCCAACCGGGAAATGTTATGGGCCACGCTGCCCAGGAAAATCTCTTGGATAAAACTTTTGCCTTGGGTACCCATGATGATTAACGATATTTCCTGGGTCTTGAGGACTTCCAAAATGGCCGGGATTGGGTGATTTGGATCGAAGCGTGTCTGTACCTGTTGAACGCCGGCTTTCTGGAGCCGCTGCCGACAGTTTTCCAGTGATTCCCGGGCGGCGGCTTCGGCCCATTCCTGGTAGCCGGGGGGATACGCCTCATGCCCCGGCACGTCCAGGGCGTTCAGCAAGGTAACCCGGCTCGCTCCTTTAGAGGCCAGATACTCTACGTAGGTGAACGCCCTTTCGGCGATCTCCGAAAAATCCGTGGGGAACAGGACATGGCGGAGCAACTCGGTGGCCTGGAGGCGGCACGTACCTTTTACCATACCTTCTTTGACCTTAACATTGAGGAGGAGCACCGGGTATTCGGCATGATGCAACACCGCGCAGGTGACACAGCCCAGCACCTCTTCCCGCCAAAGGGATTGACCGTGGGAGCCCACCACAATGAGGTCCGCTCCGCCGCAGCGCGCCACCTCGTTGAGAGAATAGGCGGGCAGACCGATGGGCATCTCCATGGCCACCGCGAGGCCCTGGGCCTCCAGTTTCGCCTTTTGAGCTTCCAGTTTCGGCCGGGCCTCGGCCCTGAGTTTTCCTTCCATCCCCATCATGAACTTGACGCTGATCACATGCGTCAAGATCACCTTGAAGCAGCCGAGGGCTTGAAATTCTCCGGCGCAGGCGACAATTTCATCCCAGGCAGGGGAGAGGTCGGTAGCCAATACGATGGTCTTGAACATGGACCTACCCTTTTCCCTCCAGGGCCCCTGGCTCACACACCAGGGGCGTAAAATATTTTTCCCTGAACCGCAGGGCCACGTTCACCAGGCTGATGAGCACCGGCACCTCCACCAGGGGGCCGATGACCGCGGCGAAGGCCTCCCCCGACCGGAGGCCGAAGACCGCCACCGCCACCGCGATGGCCAGTTCAAAGTTGTTGCTGGCCGCGGTAAAGGACAGGGTGGCGGAAATCCGATAGCCCGCCCCGGCTTTGGCCGACATATAAAACGTCACAAAGAACATGATGAAGAAATAAATGGTCAGGGGGATGGCGATGCGCACCACGTCCAGGGGGAGTTCCACAATATACTCGCCCTTGAGGGAGAACATCACCACGATGGTGAACAACAGGGCGCTGAGGGTAATGGGGCTGATTTTGGGCAGGAATTTTTCTTCATACCACTTGAGCCCCCGGCGCCTGACCAGGAAGAACCGGGTGAACATGCCGCCGAAGAAGGGAAGGCCCAGGTAGATCATCACGCTTTCCGCCACCTGGAGGATGGAGACCCGGACTTCCAGACCCGAGGCGATCCCCAGCCAGGTGGGCAGCACCGTGACAAAAATATAGGCGTACACGGAAAAGAACAGCATCTGGAAGATGGAGTTGAAGGCCACCAGCCCGGCGCAGTATTCGGTATCCCCCTGGGCCAGGTCGTTCCAGACGATGACCATGGCGATACAGCGGGCCAAGCCGATGATGATCAGACCCGCCATGTAATCCGGGTAACCCCGGAGAAAAGCGATGGCCAGCAGGAACATGAGGATGGGGCCGATCACCCAGTTCTGGATTAACGACAGGGCCAGGACCTTGATATTTTTGAAGACCTGGGGCAGTTCCTCGTAACGCACCTTGGCCAACGGCGGATACATCATCAAAATGAGGCCGATGGCGATGGGAATATTAGTGGTGCCTACCTGGAAGAAGGTCAGAACCCTGGTAAATCCGGGCAGAAAATAGCCGAGGAAAACCCCGGCGGCCATGGTCAGGAAAATCCACAGGGTCAGCAAGCGCTCCACTAAACCCAGGCGTTTGGCAACGGTAGCGGCCATCAGCGCTCCTAGTTCTTGGATATTCGGATAACCGTTTTCATGGGTATTATCTGGTCAAAAAAAATTTAGGTTTCAGGTAGCCAATCCGTAGTTATTCAGCCCCTGACCAGAACAAGAACCTGAGAATTTGCAGCCGGGTCTTGTCCGCCAGGGATTTGCAGAAGCTGGCCTCAGGGCTCATTATGCTTCTTTATAACCGGTTATCCGGGTAAGTCAAGATAAAAAATCTGCTTAAAAAAGACCTGGATAATAAGCTCAGGAGCAGGAACAGGCGGCGGCTTCTTGGCCCTGCCCTTTGGCCGCCAGCCACTGCTCCAACCGCTCCCGCAGCGCCTGGGCCTCCGGGCGGGAACTCAAGATCTCCGCCAGCAACTTTAGCTGTTTATCCTCCGGGCTGCCGGGGGTGACGCTAAGCCGATAATTCATCCACACCCCTTCCCGGCGGTCCGTGACCCAGCCCAGATGAAAGAGATAACGCAGGTGCCGGGAGGCCTTGGATTGGGTGATGCCCAGGACCCCCATGATGTCGCAGACACAGAGTTCTTCTTTCGCCATCAGGAGCCAGAAGATCTGCAGCCGGGTTTCGTCGGCCAGGGATTTAAACAGGCGGGCTTCGCTTTTCATAAATTTTATATAACCGGATAACCGATTATTGTCAATTTAATTTTGCTGGTTATCCCTAGAGACCTGGCTGCGGCATCACGAGGGCTTGCTGGCTCAGAAAAATTTCTGGCTCTTCCCGGTCCCTAAGATTTGACAAGGGGTGCAGATTTTTTGTAAAATCATTTATTCAGGCAATTGCGGGACCAGTAGGGCTGTTCCAGAAGGGGGCCTTTACCGGTCGTACCTCTATTTTTTTGCCTGGAATTTCTTGGAGGTCGTAATGAGAGTTAGAGGCAAGGTCAAGTGGTTCAGTGATTCCAAAGGTTACGGCTTTATTTCCCAGCCCGATGGTCCCGATGTCTTCGTGCACCACAGCAACATCTCGGGTGAAGGCTTCAAGAGCCTGGAAGAAGGCCAGGAAGTCGAGTTCGAAGTGGTCGAGGGGAAGAAGGGCCCCCAGGCCCAGAACGTGGAAAAGGTCTAACTCCGTTTCCACACCAGCGCCAGCCCGGTCGGTCCGGGGACCGGAAACCCGGGAGGCTTTTTTTGTCCAGGCCACCCGCCCCGGTCCCGCGGGCTACGGGCAGGTGTGCCCACACGGTTTCCCCACGACAATCATGGATCAATAACTGCGGCAGGCGGCAAACCCTCTGGAAGCCGCTCGAGCCCAAGGAGAGTCTATGGCCAGAGTAAAAAAGGGCGATTTTGTGCAGTTGCACTATACCGGCAGCCTGGAAGACGGCACCGTTTTCGATAGCAGTGTCGATCGCCAGCCCCTGGAGTTTCAGGTGGGCGCCGGCGGGATCATTGGCGGCTTTAATGATGCCGTCATCGGTATGGAAGTGAACGCCGAAAACCAGGTGACCCTGAGCCCGGAGCAGGCCTACGGCGAGCTGCGAGAGGACCTCAAGCGGGAATTTCCCAAGGAAATGCTGGGGGACCACCCCATCGAGGTAGGCCAGGAACTCCGGTTCACCAGCCCCCATGGCCCCGTTTCCGGAACGGTTTTGGCCATCGAGCCCGATAAATTCGTGGTGGACTTCAATCACCGCCTGGCAGGCAAGACCCTGGTTTTCAAGATCA
>CAWEWX010000032.1:0-5046 GCA_963812655.1 uncultured delta proteobacterium
AGACGGTCTTCGGTGACGCCGACCCGCAGCTGTTCCCGGCCCAGATTAAGAGCATGCTGCGCCTGGCCACTCCCGGGGACCTGCTGCAGGATGAAAAGAACCGGGCCCTGGAGAAACGGGCCTGGGAACATTGCCTGCGCCGCGTCCAGGCCCACCGCCTGCCCATCTACCTGGTGCAGGTGGACTGCCTCTTTGACGCCTCCAAGATAATTTTTTACTTCACCGCCCCAGGCCGGGTCGATTTCCGGGAACTGGTCAAGGACCTGGTGCAGGAGTTCCGCATCCGCATCGAGTTGCGCCAGATCGGGGTGCGCCATCGGGCCAAGATGGTGGGCGGCCTGGGAATCTGCGGGCGGGGGCTGTGCTGCGCCTCCTTCCTCAGGGACTTCGAACCGGTCAGTGTCCGCATGGCCAAGGAACAGCAGCTCAGCCTCAACCCCAACAAGATCTCCGGTATCTGCGGCCGCTTGATGTGCTGCCTCACTTACGAATATGCCGCCTATCAGGATGCCAGAAAACACCTGCCCCGGGTGGGCAAGCGCATCCAGACCCCCGCAGGGGAAGGCAAGATCATCCGCTACAACCTGATCCGGGAAACCGTGACCCTGGAATTGGAGGACAAGCAAGAGTTGGAAGTGGCCCTGGCGGACCTCAACGCCGACGACACCCCGGCGAACTCCAATTAACCAGAGGTTGAAACCTTACGGCGCGGCATCTTTACAAAAAAATGGATTAATCTAATCAGGCATCTGGCAAGGCTGCGGCGAGGTTAGCATGGACGATTCCGACCGCGTCATCGAATCCCTAAAGGTACAGATCAAGAAGGAGATCGTCGACAACTACTTCGCCGACCGGGTCTACCTGGAAGAAGAGCTGGATTTACTGCGCCAGGAAACCGAGTCCTACCGCAAGGAGTTTGAGCTGCTGGGCCGCCGCTTCATGGCCCTTTTTCAGGCCCTGGGCTCCGAGGCCGGCTGCGGCCTGCTCATGGAGGTCCTGGGCCTCAAGGATTGGCCTTTTTATGAATCCTACTGCGCCCTGCCGGAGCGAGAGCGCCAGGAACTCCTGAAAGACCAGCGCCCGCGGGGCTTCACCGCCAACCGCCGCTTCCGCAACCTGATCCTGGACCTCTACGAACGGCTTTACCGGGACAGCGCCCTCCTCAGGGAAAATTACGAAAGAATACTCAGCCACCTGAAACTCATCAACGAAGACATCGACAAGTTCAACGGATCATATGACTTCGGGCTCCTGGCGGCCCAGATCGAGGCCTTGGAGGGCCGGAGCGAGGTGATTCCCGGGGGCCTGTTGTCCCCGGAGCGGGAGGAACTGTCCACCCGCATGCGCTTCAAACGGCGGCAGCTCACCGAGGCGGAGATGCCCCCGCCGCCGCGGCTGCCACCCCCTGCCGAAATCAAGGACCGGTTGCTGGAGATGATTTCCCGAATAGAAAGGTAGGGTTGCCAATGACTCGCCGATTAAGTTGGTTTTCTTTGAAGGCGAAGATGTTCTTGCCCAGGCGCCGGGCCATCCCGGCCCTGCTCCTCCTGCTGGCGGCTGGCTGCCTGGGCGGCTGCGGCCCGACCCTTCATCAGGTCAACGTCAACGGCTACACCGACTTGGCCGCGCCCGCGGCCATCGCCCCGGGAGGCAGCTTTTTCATCATCGAAGACCCCAAAGCCAAGAACCCCCTGCTGGAAAAGGAGATTAAGGAGAAGATCGCCAAACTTCTGGAGCAGCAGGGCTATCAGATGGCCGCCTACGAGAAGGCGGAATATTACCTGTTCTTCAGCTACGGCAGCGGCCCGGGGCGCAGCGCCCCCGTAGCCATGCCGGATTACGGCTGGGGCTGGGGCGGCGGCTACGGCGGGCCCCAATCCTATTTCTTTGTCGCGCCCTTTGCCTCTTACTACCCGGAGACCCTCTATGATCGCTGGCTCCTGATCAACGTCGTGGACGGCAAATACTATCGGGAGAAAGGCGAGTTTCGCGCCCTGTGGGTGGGCGAGGCCCGGAGCACCGGGACTTCCGGGGATCTGCGGCTGGCCGTCAATTATTTGCTGCTGGCCAACTTCCAGCAATTCGGCAAAAATACCGGCAAGGCGGTGCCCGTGGAGATCAACGAGCAGGCCCCCCAGGTTCAGGGCTTGGTCAAGTAGCATCGAGAGTTTCGAGTTTCGCGGCGATCGTTGGGGCGACAGTGGCACCGGCTTCCAGCCGGTGATCCGGCCGCCCAGGGTTTTTTTTAGTATGTGGGGCTCTCAGTGAGAGATTTGGGCTTTCCACTTTCCGTTAACCGCAAACCATCCCAGGAGCGCTCCCGTAATTGGGCCGGCTACTGAACAGAGTTGATGATTTTTTCCGGCGCCGTCTCTGGCAGGAGGAAGGGCACCGGCCGGCAGTTCTCTTTGCTTGCCAGTGCCTCCGCATCCTGATCCTGGCCGGTCGCGGTCTCATCCAGAACCAGTCCCTGTTGCGCTCCTCGGCCCTGGCCTACGCCACCATTCTGGGTTTTATTCCCCTGTTCGCCCTGCTCTTCGCCATCCTCCAGGCCATCGGCATGCCTCGCCTTTTGGCCACCTACTTCCTGGAGAATCTGGCCCCCGGCTCCCAGGATTTCGTCAACCAGATCCTGCATTACATCGAAAGTATCCAGGTGACCTCCCTGGGGGTCTTCGCGGTGGTGGCCCTGTTGGGTGACCTGGTCATCATCATGACCAACGTGGAGAAGGCCTTCAATAAGATCTGGCAGGTCAGCCACACCCGCGCCTGGAGCCGCAAGGTCAGCGACTACCTGAGCATCTTCCTGCTCTTTCCCATCCTCATGGCGGTGGCCCTCTCCCTCTCCGCCTCCTTCCTGAGCATTCATCTGGGTATCCATGACTTCCTGGCGGCAGTGTTGCCCCGCATCTTCTTCACCGCCACCCGCTGGCTGGTCTCCCTGGGGGTGCTGTGGCTGGCCTTTATCTTCATCTACCTGGTGATGCCCAATACCCGGGTCCGTTTCTGGTCCGCGGTCCTGGGCGGGGTAGTGGGGGGCAGCGTCTGGCAGTTGGCCCAGTGGCTGTTCATCTCGCTCCAGGGGCGCTCGGCCTATTACAACGCGATTTACGGCGCCCTCTATAATCTGCTCTTCATCTTTATCTGGATGTTCTGGTGCTGGCTCATCCTGCTCTTCGGCACCGAGGTGGCCTTTGCCCACCAGAACCTGGACCGTCTCACCCGGGAGTTCCGCCGGCCGCCCCAGCCCCCGGAGCCGGTGGACGAATACCTGGGCCTGGCGGCCCTGCTCAGCATCAGCGCCCGCTTCCACCGGCGGCAGCCGCCCCTGTCCCTGGAGGAGTTGGCGCAGACCCTGCCTCAGGGCAACAACCTGGCGGCGCGGGTGGTCCAGATGCTCCAGGACTGCAATCTGGTGGTGCAGGTGGCGCCCGAGAAAAGGGCGCGGTCGCCTCAGTTTCTACCCAACCTGCCGTTGAGCCAGGTGACCGTGGCCGAGGTCCTGGAGTGCCTGTGGCGCGGACGTACGGCCGCGATCAAGCGGGCCTTGGAGACGGACCCCGGGCTGGCCGCAACCCTGGACCGCCTGCTGCAGGCGGGGCCCCCGGCCGCGGCGCCCTCCCCAACCCTCGGGGAAGTAGTGGAGTCCTGGGGAACCACCGGGGAAGGCGGATCAGCCAGGGGGAATCAGCCGTAGGGGCGACAGTGGCACAGGCTTCCAGCCTGTGATTGGGTCGCCCGGTCCACGAACCACCAGGGAAGACGGATCAGCCAAGGGGAATCAGGGTAGCAAGGCTGAGCTCCGGCGATCACGGCCACCGCTAGCCGCGGTCAGCCCCAAACCCCCAAACCTTTTGAGACGCCGGTGCTGCCGCAGCCAGCCTCATCTGGCGCCGATAAAAAAAACCCGCCTCGCAAGGGACGGGCTTTTTGTTATGAATTTAACAGTGGCACAGGCTTCCAGCCTGTGAAATGCTGACATTCGTTTGCTATGTCATGCCTTATTATGAGTCCCTTGAATTTTGTCCAAAAAATAATTGATTATATAAGAACTAAGGTCTTTACTTGAAAGCGAGCGACCGATGGAGCTTGCTACCCATCGATAGTCTCCATTCAGCACCATTTCAAAATTGAATTTAGTTTCAACCAATTTTTCCAACGTCGTGCCCCTTAATATATCAGATTTCGTAGGATCACCGTCCCAAAGGCTAAGACGAAGTTCTGCATTATCAAGATTATTATTGAATAGACATTTCCACTGTACAATCAGCCAGAAACCCAAACCAGAAATCATAATTTCGCGATCGGAGCGGTTTATAGCTCGTAGTTCAATTCCTGAACCGGTCTGACTTACCTCTTCAATTAAGCGAATAATTTCTGCTTTCAATGTGTCGAATTCTAGATTAGCTGCCCTGACTCCTTCGAAGGAGTTTCGAAATTCCATCCTTTTTTCTTCGAATTCCAAGGAGCGTTTTAAGCGAGCAGCCCGTTCGATTACAGTTTCCTCATGTGGCTCGCCACCGTATTCTTGAACGCGGGCTTCAATGGCGCTTGCCGCACCATTAGCTCCCCACCGTTTAAGCCCAACCCAGAGGCGATTTTTTGGCACCCATTTTGGCATTGATGGAACATCATCAAGTGGAATAAAAATTGTAAAATCATATCCATGTTCGAATGCACGATTACGAATGGAAGTTTCCTCTATTCTGGTCCAAGGTGTCTTACCCCATCCGTTTCTATAAAAGATGACTACTACTCTTGCTTCTTCACTAAAAACCTTACCAAATACCTCTTCTCCGTCTTTTCCTGCGATTTCTTCTTGCTTTTTGGAGTATAGAAATGTCTTTATGCGATCTTGTAACAGATCATTAATTTCAATGGCCAATGACTCATCTTGGGCCAGAAAGGAAAACGCAACGTCGTATGTATAATTTTGATCATCCATAATTGAAGGATAATAAAAAAGCCCGCCTCCGTCAAGGGGCGGGCTTACTATTATGAAATTACTAGTGGCACAGGCTTCCAGCCTGTGGATCACAGGCCCCG
>CAWEWX010000033.1:0-12367 GCA_963812655.1 uncultured delta proteobacterium
GATAACGCACCGAAAGGTGCGCTAATACCGCATGATCCGACGGGTCCCTGGACCCATCGGCAAAGGTGGCCTCTGCATGCAAGCTACCGAACCGGGATGAGCCCGCGTCCTATTAGCTTGTTGGTGGGGTAACGGCCCACCAAGGCGACGATGGGTAGCTGGTCTGAGAGGACGGCCAGCCACACTGGAACTGGTACACGGTCCAGACTCCTACGGGAGGCAGCAGTGAGGAATATTGCGCAATGGGGGAAACCCTGACGCAGCGATGCCGCGTGGGTGAAGAAGGCCTTCGGGTCGTAAAGCCCTGTCAAGCGGGAAGAATAGCCCCGGGGCTAATATCTCCGGGGCATGACGGTACCGCTGAAGGAAGCACCGGCTAACTCCGTGCCAGCAGCCGCGGTAAGACGGAGGGTGCGAGCGTTATTCGGAATTATTGGGCGTAAAGGGCGTGTAGGCGGCCGGCCAAGTCTGATGTGAAAGCCCGGGGCTTAACCTCGGAAGGGCGTTGGAAACTGGTTGGCTTGAGTTCGGGAGAGGAAAGTGGAATTTCGGGTGTAGAGGTGAAATTCGTAGATATCCGGAGGAACACCGGTGGCGAAGGCGACTTTCTGGACCGAAACTGACGCTGAGACGCGAAAGCGTGGGGAGCAAACAGGATTAGATACCCTGGTAGTCCACGCTGTAAACGATGGGCACTAGGTGTGGGGGGTTTTTAATCCCTCCGTGCCGCAGCTAACGCATTAAGTGCCCCGCCTGGGGAGTACGGCCGCAAGGTTAAAACTCAAAGGAATTGACGGGGGCCCGCACAAGCGGTGGAGCATGTGGTTCAATTCGACGCAACGCGAAGAACCTTACCTGGGCTTGACATGTGGGGAATCCCATGGAAACATGGGAGTGCGTAGCAATACGAGCCTCAACACAGGTGCTGCATGGCTGTCGTCAGCTCGTGTCGTGAGATGTTGGGTTAAGTCCCGCAACGAGCGCAACCCTTGTCTCTAGTTGCCACCATTCAGTTGGGCACTCTAGAGAGACTGCCGGTGATAAACCGGAGGAAGGTGGGGACGACGTCAAGTCCTCATGGCCTTTATGCCCAGGGCTACACACGTGCTACAATGGGCGGTACAAAGGGTTGCAAACCCGCGAGGGGGAGCCAATCCCAAAAAGCCGTCCTCAGTTCGGATTGGAGTCTGCAACTCGACTCCATGAAGTTGGAATCGCTAGTAATCGCGGATCAGCACGCCGCGGTGAATACGTTCCCGGGCCTTGTACACACCGCCCGTCACACCACGAAAGCCGGTTGTACCAGAAGTCGCTGGCCCAACCCTTCGGGGAGGGAGGCGCCCAAGGTGTGTTCGGTGATTGGGGTGAAGTCGTAACAAGGTAGCCGTAGGGGAACCTGCGGCTGGATCACCTCCTTTCTAAGGTGCTACCAAGCACAAAGCAATCGGACTCGGGTCTCACTATTTAGTTTTGAAGGAGCAAGCGCCGACAGCAGGCCAGCAAAGGAGCTCTATGCCTCAGTCTGAGGCCCTCGCCTCCAGGCTGATTTTCTTTCTCTGCGGAGGGCCTATAGCTCAGTCTCGGTTAGAGCGCACGCCTGATAAGCGTGAGGTCGTTGGTTCAACTCCAACTAGGCCCACCATTTCCATGGGGGTGTAGCTCAGCCGGAAGAGCGCCTGCTTTGCACGCAGGAGGTCATCGGTTCGAATCCGTTCACCTCCACCAGCTCTTTAAAAATGAGATGTAGGGGCAGGTTTAAAACCTGCCCCTACACCGGAAGATTTCCCGGGGTTTTATTTAAGACCCCGGTGCTCTTTGACAACTGAATCTGGAAGTGAAAGAGAAGGTCCTTAGGAGTTTCCCAAGGCAAGAGGGCTTATGGTCAAGCTACTAAGGGCGATCGGTGGATGCCTTGGCGTTGAGAGGCGATGAAGGACGTGGCTAGCTGCGATAAGCTTCGGGGAGCCGCTAAACAGGCTGTGATCCGGAGATCTCCGAATGGGGCAACCCGGCCCGGGTAATGCCGGGTCATCGTACACTGAATACATAGGTGTACGAGGCGAACGGGGTGAAGTGAAACATCTCAGTAACCCCAGGAAAAGAAATCAAATGAGATTCCCTCAGTAGCGGCGAGCGAACGGGGAAGAGCCTAAACCGCGGTCGTGTAAGCCGGCAAGCGTTGCGGCCGCGGGGTTGTGGGGCCAGTTTGGAGGCGGTTGCCGCCGCCTCGGAAAGTTACCAACCGCCTGTCTAGTCGAAGGGCCTGGAAAGGCCCACCATAGAGGGTGATAGTCCTGTAGACGAAAGGCAGGTGGCTTTCTGGAACTGGTTCCCAAGTACCACGGGACACGTGGAACCCCGTGGGAAGCCGGGAGGACCATCTTCCAAGGCTAAATACTACTCAACGACCGATAGTGAACGAGTACCGTGAGGGAAAGGTGAAAAGAACCGCGGGAGCGGAGTGAAATAGAACCTGAAACCGATCGCTTACAAGCTGTGGAAGGACCATAGCAGGTTTCGGCCTGCTGGTCTGACTGCGTGCCTTTTGCATAATGAGTCAGCGACTTACTCTTGGTGGCGAGGTTAAGCCGTAAGGCGGAGCCGTAGCGAAAGCGAGTCTTAATAGGGCGTATTAGTCGCCAGGAGTAGACCCGAAGCCGGGTGATCTATCCATGGCCAGGGTGAAGGTCGGTTAACACCGACTGGAGGCCCGAACCAGTTAACGTTGAAAAGTTATTGGATGAGCTGTGGATAGGAGTGAAAGGCTAATCAAACTCGGTGATAGCTGGTTCTCCCCGAAATATATTGAGGTATAGCCTCCCGTGATGAGCCTCGGAGGTAGAGCACTGGATGGACTAGGGGTCTCACAAGATTACCAAACCCAACCAAACTCCGAATGCCGAGGTCTTTAACGGGGGAGTCAGACTGCGGGTGATAAGATCCGTGGTCGAGAGGGAAACAACCCAGACCGCCAGCTAAGGTCCCCAAATTTAGGCTAAGTGGGAAAGGATGTGGATCCGCCCAGACAACCAGGAGGTTGGCTCAGAAGCAGCCACCCTTTAAAGAATGCGTAATAGCTCACTGGTCGAGTGGGTCTGCGCCGAAAATGTAACGGGGCTCAAGCCTAGTACCGAAGCTGCGGGTGTCAGGTTTTCCTGGCGCGGTAGGGGAGCGTTGTCGTAGCCTGTGAAGGCGTACCGTAAGGAGCGCTGGAGGTCCGACAAGTGCTTATGCTGACATGAGTAACGATAAACGGGGCGAGAAACCCCGTCGCCGTAAGCCTAAGGTTTCCTGGGTAAAGTTAATCTTCCCAGGGTTAGTCGATCCCTAAGCCGAGGCCGAAAGGCGTAGGTGATGGAAAACGGGTTGATATTCCCGTACCACCTGGTGCGCGTTGACCGATGGGGGGACGCAGGAGGGTAGGCCATCCGGGTGTTGGACGTCCCGGTTCAAGCTCGTAGGGGGGGGTGCCAGGCAAATCCGGCGCTCCTTAACCCCGAGAAGCGATGAGGAGAGGCTCTGCCTCATAAACTGGTTGATCCCACGCTGCCAAGAAAAGCCTCTAGGTAGTTCGCCAGGTGATCGTACTGCAAACCGACTCAGGTAGGCGAGGAGAAAATCCTAAGGCGCTCGAGAGAACCCTGGTTAAGGAACTCGGCAAAATGACACCGTAACTTCGGGAGAAGGTGTGCCCTCATTAGGTGAAAGGACTTGCTCCTGGAGCCGAAGGGGGTTGCAGAGAAATGGGGGTGGCGACTGTTTACTAAAAACACAGGACTCTGCTAAGTCGCAAGACGACGTATAGGGTCTGACGCCTGCCCGGTGCCGGAACGTTAAGGGGAGGGGTCATTCGGGGCAACCCGGAGAAGCTCTAAACCGAAGCGCCGGTAAACGGCGGCCGTAACTATAACGGTCCTAAGGTAGCGAAATTCCTTGTCGGGTAAGTTCCGACCTGCACGAATGGCGTAACGATTGCCCCGCTGTCTCGACCAGGGACTCGGTGAAATTGTATTCGCGGTGAAGATGCCGTGTACCCGCAACAAGACGGAAAGACCCCGTGCACCTTTACTACAGCTTGGCATTGGATTTTGGAATAACTTGTGTAGGATAGGTGGGAGGCGACGATCTCCGGATGCTAGTTCGGAGGGAGCCAACCTTGAAATACCACCCTGGTTATTCTAGAATTCTAACCCAGTCCCGTGATCCGGGACGGGGACATTGCCTGGTGGGTAGTTTGACTGGGGCGGTCGCCTCCTAAAGCGTAACGGAGGCGCGCGAAGGTTCCCTCAGGCTGATTGGAAACCAGCCGTTGAGTGTAAAGGCATAAGGGAGCTTGACTGCGAGACCTACAAGTCGAGCAGGTACGAAAGTAGGCCTTAGTGATCCGGCGGTCCCGTATGGAAGGGCCGTCGCTCATCGGATAAAAGGTACGCCGGGGATAACAGGCTGATCTTCCCCAAGAGTTCACATCGACGGGAAGGTTTGGCACCTCGATGTCGGCTCATCGCATCCTGGGGCTGAAGAAGGTCCCAAGGGTTTGGCTGTTCGCCAATTAAAGCGGTACGTGAGCTGGGTTTAAAACGTCGTGAGACAGTTTGGTCCCTATCTGTTGTGGGCGTAGGAGATTTGAGAGGAGCTGTCCCTAGTACGAGAGGACCGGGATGGACGAACCTCTAGTGTTCCGGTTGTGCCGCCAGGCGCAGCGCCGGGTAGCTATGTTCGGACCGGATAACCGCTGAAAGCATCTAAGCGGGAAGCCGACCTCAAGATTAGATCTCCCGGGTCGCAAGACCCCTAAAGGCCCCTGGTAGACCACCAGGTTGATAGGCCGGAGGTGGAAGCGCAGCAATGCGTGAAGCTGACCGGTACTAATCGGCCGTGAGGCTTGACCATATTCTCTCTTGTCTTCGGTAACTGTTAAGGACTTCTCTGCTTCCAGATCAGTTGGTTTTATTGGCATCCTGAGCGCAGGATCTAGATTCTGCGGCGCCCACGGTGCCCAGAAGGATAGGCCGGTTTTAAGGTTTTGCTGACAACTGGCTCCTGAGTACTGATAACTGTCTCAAGGTTTCCGGTGGCCATGCCGCAGGGGTCACACCCGATCCCATCCCGAACTCGGCAGTTAAGCCCTGCAGGGCCGATGGTACTACGTGGGTGACTGCGTGGGAGAGTAGGACGCCGCCGGATTTAATTTATAGCAGCAAGCCCGCCCCTTGACGGAGGCGGGCTTTTTTATTACCTTAGGCCCAGGAGAACCTGCCATGTCCCACAAAGTCAGCATTGTCATCGAAAGAGATGATTCCGGTTATTATGCCTATTGCCCGGAATTGGAAGGCTGCCAGACTCAAGGGGATACCTTTGAAGAGGTCATGGCCAACATCAAAGACGCCATCGAGCTTTATCTGGAAACCTTGTCGGCAGAAGAAATTAAGGCTTCCTTGAGCAAGGAGATTCTTACCACTTCTTTAGAGGTTCAGGTTGTCTAAACCGCCCCGGTTAACCGCGCCGGAGGCTGAGGCCATGCTCCTAAAAGCCGGTTATGAGTTGATCAGGAGCTCAGGCAGCCATAGGATTTATTTTAAAGATGGCCGTAGAATTGTCATTCCTTTCCATGCCGGGAGGGACCTCCATCCCAAGATAGTCAAACAGGTTTTGAAATTTCTGGAAGATGCCTGATAACCAGGAATTGCCTTTGCTGTGAAGCCGGGTTCACCCCGATCCCATCCCGAACTCGGTAGTTAAGCCCTTTTTGGTGGCACAGGCCTCTGGCCGGTGATGCACAGGCTGGAAGCCTGTGCCACCAGATAAAGGAAATGGTGGGCAGTGCCCACCCTACACGGAAGAGGAGGACGCCGCCGGCCAACAGGTTGAAAACCTGGGCCACTGGTAATTTCATAACAGAAAGCCCGCCCCTGGACAGGGGCGGGCTTTTTTTTAGGGGCGGCAGCTGATTCCGGCTGGCTGGCGGCCAGCACCGCCGCACTAAGAGCGTTGCTACCCCGATCCCGCTGGCTGATCCGTCTTGCCCGGTTGTCCTTGGTTTGGGCGACCCAATCACAGGCTGGAAGCCTGTGCCACTGTCGTCCCTACGTCTGATTACCCTCGGCTGATCCGTCTTCCCCGGTGATTCCCCAGGACTCCACTACTTCCCCGAGGGTTGGGGATGGCGCCGCGGCCGGGGGCTCCGCCTGCAGCAGGCGGTCTAGGGCCGCGGCCAGCCTCGGGTCCGCTTCCAGGGACCGATGGATAGCGGCCGCACGTCCGCGCCGCAGGCATTCCAGGACCTCGGCCACGGTCACGTGGTCCAGCCGCAGGTTAGGCAGAAACTGAGGCGACTCCGTCCGCTTGTCTGGAGCCACCTGCGCCACCAGATTGCAGTCCTTAAGCATCTGGACTACCCGCGCCGCCAGGTTGTTGCCCTGGGGCAGGATCTCCGCCAACTCCTCCAGGGACAGGGGCGGTTGCCGCCGGTGGAGGCGGGCGCTGATGCTGAGCAGGGCCACCAGGCCCAGGTACTCGTCCACCGGCTCCGGGGCGGGGTCCGGCCGGCGGAACTCCCGGGTGAGACGGTCCAGGTGCTGGTGGGCAAAGGCCACTTCGGTGCCGAAGAGCAGGATGAGCCAGCACCAGAACATCCAGATAAAGATAAAGAGAAGATTATAGAGGGTGCCGTAAATAGCGTTGTAATAGGCCGATCTCCCCTGGAGCGAGATGAACAGCCACTGGGCCAACTGCCAGACGCTGCCCCCCACCACCCCGCCCAGGACCGCGGACCAGAAACGGACCCGGGTATTGGGCATCACCAGGTAGATGAAGATAAAGGCCAGCCACAGCACCCCCAGGGAGACCAGCCAGCGGGTGGCGGTGAAGAAGATTTGGGGCAACACTGCCGCCAGGAAGTCATGGATCCCCAGATGAATGCTCAGGAAGGAGGCGCTGAGGGTGAGGGCCACTGCCATGAGGATGGGAAAGAGCAGGAAGATGGCCAGGTAGTCGCTGACCTTGCGGCTCCAGGCGCGGGTATGGCCGACCTGCCAGGTCTTATTGAAGGCCTTCTCCACGTTGGTCATGATGATGGTCAGGTCACCCAACAGGGCCACCACCCCGAAGACCCCCAGGGAAGTCACCCTGGTATTTTCGATGTAATAGAGGATCTGGTTGACGAAATCCTTGGAGCCGGGGGCCAGGTTCTCCAAAAAGTAGGTGGCCAGAAGGCGAGGCATGCCCATGGCCTGGAGGATGGCGAAGAGCAGGGCGAACAGGGGAATAAAACCGAGAATGGTGGCGTAGGCCAGGGCCGAGGAGCGCACCAGGGACTGGTTCTCGAAGAGGCCGCGAACGGCCAGGATCAGGATACGGAGGAACTTGTAGGCCAGGAGAACAGCCGGCCGATGGTCTTCGTCCTGCCAGAGACGGCGCCGGAAAAAATCACTAAGTCTGCTGGGTAGCTGGCCCAATCCCGGGACCCCTCCAGGGATGTGTGCGGTTGTCAGAAAATGGGAAGCTCAAATCTCTCATGGAGAGCTCCACATTCCCTGGGGGCGGCCAGAGCCTACCCTGGCAGCCTGCGCCACAGTTGCCCCTTCGATATCTTTTTCAAAACTCAAAAGTGGGCGACCCGATCACAGGCTGGAAGCCTGTGCCACTGTCGCCCCTACAACTCGATCCCTTCGATGCTACTCGACCAAGCCCTGAACCAGGGGGGCCTGCCCGTTGATCTCCACGGGCACCGCCTTGCCGGTGTTTTCGCCGAATTTCTGGAAGTCGGCCAGCAGCAAGTAATTGACACCCAGCCGCAGATCCGCGGAAGTCCCGGTGCTCCGGGCCTCGCCCACCCACAGGGCGCGAAACTCGCCCTTCTGCCGATAGTATTCGCCGTCCACGACGTTGATCAGGAGCCAGCGATCATAGAGGTTCTCCGGGGGGTAGTAAGAGAAATAGGGGGACGCAAAGAAATAGGAATGGGGCCAACCGTAGCCGCCGCCCCAGCCCAAGCCCCAGCCGTAGTAATCCGGCATGGGCACGGAGGCGATGCCTCCCGGGCCGATGCCATAGCTGAAGAACAGGTAATACTGCGCCTTCTCGTAGGCGGCCATCTGATAGCCCCGCTGCTCCAGAAGTTTGACGATCTTCTCCTTGATCTCCTTTTCCAGCAACGGGTTCCTGGCCTCGCGGTTTTCGATGATGCAAAAGCTGCCTCCCGGGGCGATGGCCGCCGGCGCCGCCAAGTCGGTGTAGCCGTTGACGTTGACCTGGTAAAGGGGCGGGGCGCAGCCCCCCAGGCAGCCAGCCGCCAGCAGCAGGAGCAGGGCCGGGATGGCCCTGGGCCTGGGACTGGGCCGGACCATCTGCGTCTTCCAAAAAAACCGGCTTAATCGGGTAGGTTTCTGCACGGCTATCTTTCTATGCGGGAAATCATCTCCAGCAACCGGTCCTTGATTTCGGCAGGGGGTGGCAGCCGCGGCGGCGGGGGCAACTCCGCCTCGGTGAGCTGCCGCCGTTTAAAGCGCATGCGGGTAGACAGCTCCTCCCGCTCCGGGGACAACAGGCCCCCGGAAATCACCTCGCCCCGGCCCTCCAGGGCCTCGATCTGGGCCGCCAGGAGCCCGAAGTCATATGATTGGTTAAACTTGTCGATATCTTCATTGATGAGTTTCAGGCGGGTGAGGATTTTTTCGTAATGTTCCCTGAGGGATTCGCTGTCCCGGTAAAGCCGTTCGTAGAGGTCCAGGATCAGGTTGCGGAAGCGGCGGCTGGCGGTGAAGCCCCGGCGGCGCTGATCTTTCAGGAGTTCCTGGCGCTCTCGCTCCGGCAGGGCGCAGTAGGATTCATAAAAAGGCCAATCCCTTGAGGTTCAAAACCTCCAGGAGCTGGCCGCAGCCGGTCTCGGAGCCCACGGCCTGAAAAAGGGCCATGAAACGGCGGCCCAGCAGCTCAAACTCCTTGCGGTAGGACTCGGTTTCCTGGCGCAGTAAATCGAGATCTTCTTCCAGGTTGACCCGGTCGGCGAAGTAGTTGTCGACGATCTCCTTCTTGATCTGCACCCTTAAGGATTCGAGGACGCGGTCGGAATCGTCCATGCTAACCTCGCTGAGCCATTGCCGGAAGCCCAATTAGATTAATGCCATTTTTGGTAAAGATGCAGCGCTGTAAGGTGTGACCTCGGTTAACTGGAGTTCGCCGGGGTGTCGTCGGCGTTGAGGTCCGCCAGGGGCACTTCCACCTCTTGCTTGTCCTCCATTTCCAGGGTCACGGTTTCCCGGATCAGGTTGTAGCGGATGATCTTGCCTTCCCCTGCGGGGGTCTGGATGCGCTTGCCCACCCGGGGCAGGTGTTTTCTGACATCCTGATAGGCGGCATATTCGTAGGTGAGGCAGCACATCAAGCGGCCGCAGATACCGGAGATCTTGTTGGGGTTGAGGCTGAGCTGCTGTTCCTTGGCCATGCGGACACTGACCGGTTCGAAGTCCCTGAGGAAGGAGGCGCAGCACAGCCCCCGCCCGCAGATTCCCAGGCCGCCCACCATCTTGGCCCGATGGCGCACCCCGATCTGGCGCAACTCGATGCGGATGCGGAACTCCTGCACCAGGTCCTTGACCAGTTCCCGGAAATCGACCCGGCCTGGGGCGGTGAAGTAAAAAATGATCTTGGAGGCGTCAAAGAGGCAGTCCACCTGCACCAGGTAGATGGGCAGGCGGTGGGCCTGGACCCGGCGCAGGCAATGTTCCCAGGCCCGTTTCTCCAGGGCCCGGTTCTTTTCATCCTGCAGCAGGTCCCCAGGAGTGGCCAGGCGCAGCATGCTCTTAATCTGGGCCGGGAACAACTGCGGGTCGGCGTCACCGAAGACCGTCTTCACCCTCCCCAGCTTCAGGCCATGGTCGCTTTGCACCACCACCTGGTCGTTAGGCTTGATCTCCACCCCGCCGGAGTCCAGCAGGCAGCAGGGATAGCCGGGTCCCAGGCAGACCTTAGCGAGCGGCATGTGACTGACCTCGGTGTTGCAGGCGCAGCCCCAGGATGTCCAGGGTCAACTCCGGGTTGAGATTGGCCTGAAGCTGGCGCTGGGCCGTGCCCAGGGCGGCAAATTGCTGAAACAACCTATCCAGAGGGGCAGCCGCCTCCCGGGCCATCTCCGGCAGCAGGTCCTGGTGGGCCAGCAAGGATTTGGGGGCCCGGAAACGGTAGAGGAGCAGGTCCCGATACCAGAGTTGGGCCAGGGACAGGAAATAATCCAGGTCAGGTCGGTTCTTGGCCAGGCGTTGGGCCCAATCGAAAGCCAGGCTGGCCGAGCCGCCGGAGAGGGCCTCCAGGTCGGCCAGCACCTGGCGGCGCTGGGCCAGGATGGCCTCTGGGTCCAGGGTGAGGGCCCGGCCCAGGGAGCCGCCGCTCAAGGCCGCCAGCAGCCGGGCCTGGGGCGGCGCCAGCCCCCGGCGTTCCCTGAGTTCCCGGGCCACCAGGGCGGCGGGCAGCGGGACGAAGGCCAGCTTGTGGCAGCGGGAAACCACGGTGGGCAGCAGGTCCGCCTCCACCTGGGCGGTGAGCACCAGGAGATGCCGCTCCGGCGGCTCCTCCAGGGTCTTCAGCAGGGCGTGGGCCGCCGCTTCGTTATAGCGGTCAGGGCTTCCGCTGGCTTGATCAGGGCCACCCGCCAGCCGCCGCCGAAGGGAGGAAAAGTGGTGAGGCGGCGGAACTCCCGAATCTGTTCGATGGAGATCTGGGGCTTTTGGTGAGATTGGGACTCCGGGGTTGGGGCGATCACCAGAAAGTCCGGATGAACGCCCGCGGCCAGCCTCCGGCAGGAGGCGCAGGCGCCGCAGGCGTCACCGTCTGCCAACGGTTCCTGGCAGTTGAGGGCCGCAGCCAGGGCCCGGGCCGTGGAGGCCTTGCCCACCCCTTCCGGGCCCAGGAACAGGTAGGCGTGGGCCAGCCGGCCTTTTTGGGCGGCGGTCTTCAGGTGGGAGATCAGCCACTCCTGGCCGAGAATCTCCCGGAAGGTCATGGGGCCCGTAGGCGCCAAGGCCGGGGAGGGAGTGGCTGCCTTATCTTTCTTAGAAGTCGCCATGTTAGTAGCCAGTAGCCAGTAGTCAGTAGCCAGTAGTCAGGGGTCAGTTTCCGTAGGGTGCGTCTTACGCACCATTAATCGTAAGATGCGAATTTGCTTGGCGCCTAAGACGCGCCCTACAACTTTCTTATGGGTATTCATGTTATTGAAATAGTAATCAGTAATCAGTTTCTTTACTGTTCTTGCCTTACTGGCAACTGACTACTGACTACTGACTACTGCCTTTCTACTCCCATTCAATGGTGCTGGGCGGTTTGGAGGAGATGTCATAGACCACCCGGTTCACCCTTTTCACTTCGTTGATGATGCGATTGGCCAGCCGGGCCAAAAATTCATGGGGCAGGCGGCTCCAATCCGCGGTCATGGCGTCGGCGGAATCGACGATCCTAAGGGCGATGACGTTCTCATAGGTACGTTCATCACCCATGACCCCCACGGTGCGGATGGGCAGCAGCACCGCAAAGGCCTGCCACACCTGGCGGTAGTAGCCCGCGGCCAGCATCTCTTCGATGACGATGGCGTCCGCCTGCCGCAGGATGTCCAGGCGTTCCCGGTCCACTGCTCCCAGGATGCGGATGGCCAGCCCCGGCCCGGGGAAGGGATGGCGCCAGACCAGGCGGTCCGGCAGGCCTAATTCCCGGCCCACCTCCCGGACCTCGTCCTTGAAAAGCTCTCTCAGCGGCTCCAACAGCTTCAGGGGCATGATCTCCGGCAGGCCGCCCACGTTGTGATGGGTCTTGATGGTGGCCGAAGGGCCCTTGAAGGAGATGCTTTCGATGACGTCGGGGTAAAGGGTGCCCTGGGCCAGGTATTTCACCCCGCCCAGCTTCTCCGCCTCGGCGGCAAAGGTGGAGATGAATTCGTGGCCGATGCGCTTGCGTTTCTCCTCCGGGTCAACGACCCCCTCGAGAACTTGCAGGAACTTGGCGGTGGCGTCCACGTGCACCAGGTTCAGGTGGTGGTGGTCCCGGAAGAGGTTCAGCACTTCCGCCGCCTCATCCTGGCGGAGCAGGCCATTGTCCACGAAGACGCAAGTGAGGCGGTCCCCGATGGCCCGGTGCGCCAGGATGGCGGTGACCGAGGAGTCCACCCCGCCGGACAGGGCGCAGATGACCCGTTCCTTTTCTCCCACCTCCCGGCGGATGGCGGCGGTGGCGGCCTCGATGAAGGATTGCATGGTCCACAGGGGCTTAAGGCCGCAGATGCGGAAGAGAAAATTGCTGAGGATCACCTTACCCCGGGGAGTATGGTGCACCTCCGGGTGAAACTGCACCCCGTAAAGCCGCCGCTCCCGGTGGCGCACCG
>CAWEWX010000034.1:0-65987 GCA_963812655.1 uncultured delta proteobacterium
CAAAGCCCGGGAATACCGCGAAAGGGAGGATTACCTGCTGCGCCTGCGGAAGCTCCTGTTCCAGGTGGAAGCGCAGATGCGCCAGGCCGAGATCCAACAATTGGAATTCTTTCGGGAAATTGCCGCCCACTTCAAAATCCCTTTGCCTCTCCCCGACCTGGGAGACCGCCTGGGAATGCAGCAGGTTTTCGCGGCCAACCCGTTGCTCCAGGCCTTGCAGGATTATTTCCACGGCCGCCTCAGCGCCGAGGACTGCCTGCAAAGGATTGGCGCGCTCAAGACCAGCGAGCCCGGCCCCGCGGCGGAATAACTGCGGCCGCCGGGGAGCAGATGGCGCCGGCGCCGGGGTGCTCTCCGGGCTGCGCCCACCCTGGGCGGCCGCCCCGCTCCGGCCGGATCTTAGGCGCCGCGCAAAAAAAACTGGCCGGAGGAAGGGGAGTTCCTCCGGCCAGCCAGCTTTGGCGAAAGGGATGAATCAAGGGGAGATAACCTCAATCGTTCGCCTTTCATATACATTATATTGTTTATGCAGCATAAAAGCTACATAAATATTTATGGAATTACCCGCGGCTGAGCGCCGGCATCCCCCCTCAGGCCCCGGATCAAGAGGACCGCAAGAGGAGGGCATGCGCCGAAAGGCCGGCGCCGAAGGAGGCCATCATGATCCAGTCCCGGGGCCGCAGGCCGTTGTCCAGGATGTCCCGGAGGGTGAAAAGGACCGAAGGGGAGGACATGTTGCCGAAACGGGCCAGGGTTTCCCGGGTGGGAAGGAGTTTTTCCGGAGGCAGACGCAGTTCCCGGGCCACGGCCTCCAAGACCTTATGGCCGCCCCCGTGCAAGGCCCAATGCGCCACCTCGGCTACCCGCAGCCCCCGGCGCGCCAGGACCTCTTGCACCGCCTCGGCCACCGGCTTCTTAACGATCCCCGGCAAGCCGCTGGATAGCTGGTTATAAAGCTGGCCGTTCTTATGGACATAGCGGATGGCCTCCCGGTCTTCCGGGGAATGCCGGCTGCCGGCAGCCACCAGCTCCAGCCCCCGGGGCCGGGTCCAGAGGACCGCAGCCGCGGCGCCGTCGGCGAACAGGGCATTGGAGAGAATCAGGCTCAAGTCGTTCTCCATGTGGAAAGTGGCGCTGCAGATCTCCACCGAGACGCACAGGGCCGCGCCTTCCCCCGCGGCCCGCAGATACTCCTGGGCCACCTGGATATTGGGGAGCGCCCCGCCGCAGCCGCTGCCCACCAAGTCATAGGCCCGGATGTTGCGGGGCAGGTTCAGCCTCTCCAGGAGGTAGCTGGAGAGTCCGGGGCAGAGATAGCCGGTGCAGGTGTTGATCACCAGGGCCCCCACCTCTGCGGGCGCCAGGCCGGCTCGCGCCAGCGCCTCCCGAGCCGCCCGGACTGACAGCTCCAGAGCCCAATGGGTGAACCGCGCCATCCGCTGGTCGGGGTTCTCGGAAGCCAGGCAATCGGGATGGTCCAGGGCGAAGCGGCGCCGCCGGATGCTGGGATGAGCCAGGAATCTCCGCAGCAATCTTAGAGACCGGGCGCTGAGCCGTGGGCCGAAATGGCGGACAAAAAAATCCTCCGCCTCCCGCTGGTCCGCCTCATAGGGCGGGGTGGCGCTGGCCACCGCGGCCATTCTCACCAGGGGCGGTCCGGCATGGTTCATCAACACCTCGGGCTTGAGTTTTGAGTTTCGAGTTTTGAGTTGTAGGGGCGACCCGCTGGGTCGCCCCTAGCCGGAAAGAGAAGGGTAAGTTCGTAAATCCCATGAATTGGTTATCAATTGGCCATGCCTAAGTTCAAACAATTCTCTACTGCCTGCCTCACAATAAAAACCTTGCCGCACACTACTGCCTGTAGGACCCCTTAGATATCCCGGCCCAGGAAGCGCAACCCCCGGCGGATAGCCCGGGTGTGACGCCACAGCGGCCGGCGCAACGGCAGCCGGCTAAACCAGCGGCTAACCACTGGCAGCCAGGGATGGCGCAAGGAACCCGAATGCAACAGGTTCAGGTTCTGGGCCGCGGCCCGGCGCACCTGCTCTAGGGTCCGTGGGAGGTCCAATCCCGGGGCGACATAAAATTCCGGGGTCAGCATTTCCAGAGCAGCAGCGCGCAAGACGCCCTCGCCCCGGGCGTGCCGCTCCAACTCCGTGCCCGGATAGATCCGGATTCCTACGTTGAAGTAGGCCGCGTCTTCCGGCCTCAGGGTGCGTTGCGCAAAATCCAGGGTCTCCGCCACCGTCTCCTGGGTCTCCCCGGGACCTCCCAGCAGGAACATCCAGAAACAGGGCAGCGAACTGCCGCGAATAGCCTGGGCGGCCCGCTCCAACTGATCGCGGTGGAAGCCCTTCTGCAGCCCAGCCAGCACCGGGTCCGGGCGCTCTCGGCCGTGACCCCCACCCCCGCGAACCCGGCCTGCTCCATGGCCTCCAGCAGTTCCGGGTCGATGAAGGCCGGGTTCAACTCCAGGGTTTGCAGCCGCACCGGCGTCCGCTTCCGGGCCAGGTGCTCGCACACCTCCAGGGCGTGGTCATAGGGGGCGTTGAAGACATTATCCACAAATTCGACATCCCGCCAGCCCCTGCCGGCCAGGCCCCGCACCGACGCGGCTACCTCTTCCGGCGGCGCCAGGCGATAATCCCGGCCTTCACTGATACCGTACGTACAATAGATGCAGGCAAACGGACAGCCGCGCTTGGATTGGAGAGGCGCCGCAGCCAGGTTGGCCCGGTAGGGCCTGAGGTCAAGCCAGCGCTCAAAATCCGGATTGATGCTAAAGCCGGGCAAGGGGGCGCGGTCAGGGGGGCTCACGCAAAAGCGGCCGTGGTCCAACCAGGCAAGCCGCGGCGTCCCCTGGAAACCGCCGTTACCCTTCCAGGCCTGCAGCAGGGCGGGAAAGGCCGCCTCCCCGTCCCCCAATACGGCCGCGTCCGCCCCGGTGCGGCGCAATAGCGCCTCGGGCATGACCCCCAGGGCCGCGCCCCCCAGGACCAGGGGCGCGGTCGTCAGGCTTCGCAGCGCGCCGCAAATCTCCGTTAATTGGCTGACGTATTCCACCGGGGCCTGCAGGTCGTTGTTGTCCAGATTGCGGACCGACAGGCCGATGAGTTCGGCCGGGAAACTACGCAAGGCAGCGGCCGCGGCCGCCACCGGGTCAGTCTGGAACATCAGGTCCAGAAAGCTCACCCGATGCCCGGCCCGGGCGCTGGCCTCGGCCACCATGCAGGCACCGTAGGGAAGGACCGGCGCCGGATAGCGGTTCCGGTTAGTGGCGATGATCAGGATATTCAAGGTGATTCCCGGCATGGGCCAGAGTTCGGGACGCCCTTGCCCACCATTTCTTGTCAATGGTAATCACCTAAAACACCCAAAACAACCTCTCATCTTCCCCGTTGGTTGAGCATGACAGGCTCCGGCCCGAAGGTTAAATCGGCCTGGAAAATTCCAGCCGGGTTCGCACCTTAGGCGCTCGCCCGGAAAGAGGTCAGATTCGCAAAAGTAAAACATGAAAACTTTAGCCTGGCTCCTGTTTATTGACACAATTTACTTGACAAAGTGAAACTAAAAAATAATAACATGCTTACATCGATTTATCCATTACGCCAAAGAGAAAGGAGAATTTCCATGGCCACTGAGATTTTGAAATTAACAGCAGAGGTTGTCATTTCCCATGCATCTATGACCGAATTATCTACCCAGGAATTAGTCGACGAAATTAAAGAGATCTACGGCGTCTTGTCTTCTCTGGAATCCGGTGTGGCGCCAGAGATCATGGCTTCTGAAAAAGCTCCGGGAGCCGGAGTGGTGAAGAAACCGTCGATACCTTTGAAAGACATCGTTACGGAAAAATTTGTGGTCTGTCTGGAGTGTGGCAAAAAATGCCGCACTTTGAAAGCCCATCTCAAGAAAGCCCATGGATTATTGCCCAAGGAATACCATAAACAATTTGGGCTTGATCCGAAAAAATTTCCTCTGGTGTGCAGGGAGTATTCGGCAAAGCGCAGTCAGATGGCCAAGGATAGAGGATTTGGAAAACAGGGAGGGAGGAAGAAGAAGGCGGCGGCTAAGTAAACCTGCCGATACCTGGCTCCTTAAAACGACTGTCAAATCTCAGGAATGAGGCCGCTGGCTGGGCCTCATTCCTGAGATACTGGAACGTTTGCGGGGTTAAACTCGGAAATATCCAATTCCCGAACGCTATGTTGGAAATTGCTGTCGAACTTTCGCAGCAATCTGACGATTCGTCATCTTGTCAACTGTTTCAATACCCACGATGCGTCCACCGAGGTTGTCTCTTTCAAGACGCCTTTTCAGTTCGCCCTTTGCCTCACCAGGACCAAATATCAGAATAAATTCTGCATCCCGAATACACGCAATTACCGCATCGTAGTAAATATTGAGATGTCCCGTAACCCTTTTCTGGCGGCTATCCTGTGCCGGTACTTGCTCTGGTTCATAGGGACCCTTAAGAGGTGAATCACCAGAACGGCGGAGCTGTTTTTCAACCTTCGATATGATCAGTCCTATCTCTTCCCCCTTGTTCGTAACAGCCACGATAATAGCCTTTCTATGGTCAATCCACAAACCCACTTTTGTTCTCATAGATTTCTCCTTCTTCCCTCAGGCCATCGAGCATTCCCTGAGTTTCCCCTGGGGCATCCGGGTGGGTGAGGCTTTTGGGATTCGCCCACCGGCTAAACGGCCGCCGCGGAACTCTCCCGGCCTTCCACCTGGACACTGAAGGTCCGCAAGATATGGTCCACCACCAGGGTGGTGAGCACGTTGCCCCCTTCCCGCCGGGTGGCGACGACCTCGATGTAATGGGGCACCCCGTATTCGTCGGTGAAGCTGAGGTGTTCGCCGTCCTTAAAGCCGCCCCGGCGAAACCAGGCCTCCGGCGGCAACAGCCAGGTCTTGCCGTATTGGGCCTCGAACTTGAAATACGACGTGGCATCAAAAGGAAACATCAGATAAAGGGCCAGATCCTCCAAGGAGGCCGGACGTCCCAATTCCTTCTCTAAGGAGAGCCGCTCCCGCTCCAGTTGGGGTTCCGGCGGGGGCGCCAGGCCTCGCTCCTCCGCCAGGATCTGCCGCCATTTCTTGCCGTCATGGCGCTGGTACTCCAGGACTTTTTCATAGATCCAGGGCTCCGGCTCATAGAAAGGCAACGGCCCGTAGCGGCCCAGGAGCAGGTTCTGCAAGTCCAAGGAGGGCCGCTGGTACCGGCCGTGGAGGACGTTATTCATCGCGGTGGTCCAGAGGATAGTGGAGCCCGGGGTCACCGCCCACCAGTTCCCCAGTTCCACCTGAACCCGGGCCAGCTCTTCCAGGATCTCGGGGGTGCGCTCCAGGAAACCGCCCTGGTCCGCCAGTTCAAAGACGCTGGTCAGCGCCCCCCCGGTGAGTTTGTAATAGGCCACGGTGGGATCGTGGCCCCGGAAAGGGCTCTCAAAGGGCTCATAGATCTTGCGTTCCTGGCGCAGCAGGTTGGAAGACTTGATGAGGGAGGGGAGGTCCACTCCCACGGCCTTCTTGTTGTAGTCCTCCAGGGCCTGGATCAGGGTGAGGGCCGGCGCCTGGCCGTAGATGGCGCCGTAACCGTGGTCCGCCGCATCCACCAGCTTCACCCCCGCCAGAATGGCGGCGCTCATGCGGCCGATGTCGTTGCCGTCGGTGTTGCAGCCGTGGTAGTGCAGGATGACGCCCGGAAAGGCCTGGCTCAGGGCCGCCACCAGCCCGCCAAGACGTTTGGGAGTCCCCAATCCGGCGTAATTCTTGATGGAGACAATAACGTCCGGGCCGGTGACCTCCAGGATCTCCCGCACCTTGGCCACGTAGTAGGCGTCGGTGTGCTCCTTGCCGGTGGAGAAGCAGATGCTGGGCAGCAGCAGCCGCCCGGCCCGTTGCACCTCTTCGAAGACCGGGATCAGGTTGGGCACATGGTTGAGGAAATCATAGACCCGCCAAACGTCCACGTAGCGGGCAAACTCCTGAACCACCAGGCGGATGACCTTTTCCGGATAATGGCGGTAGCCGAAGAGGGAAGCCCCCCGCACCACGGTCTGCAACAGGGTCCCGGGCATGGCCTTGCGGATGATGCGCAGCCGCTGGAAGGGGTTCACCTGGCGCCGCATCAGGTCCACGTGCACCGAGGCGCCGCCGCTCACCTCCACCGAGAAAAAACCCGCGGCCTCCCGGGCCGGGGCCACCCGCACACTGGTCATGGGCATCTGCCGGTTCTTGAAGTCGGACTGGGAGACGTCCCGCTCATTATTGCACAGGTAATAGCCGTCCACCCCCCGCAAGATCTCCAGGATGGCCGCCGGCTCCATACCTTTAGTTATGCGCGGCTCCATGGTTCATGCCTCAAAAAGAGTTGTAGGGGCGATAGTGGCACAGGCTTCCAGCCGGTGATTGCCTCGCCCAATTTCGAGTTGTAGGGGCGACCCGCCGGGTCGCCCATCTTCGAGTCTTTAGAGTTGAATTCTAAACTTTGAACTTTGAACTTTGAACTTTGAACTTTTTCATTGGGCATAAGGGTTCTTGCCGTGCGCGTTGATCTCGGCGATGAGGCGGGCGATCTTGTCCACCTCGCGTTCCTCTTCCCGATAATCCAGGAGTTGCGGGTGCTCGTCGATATAGGCGGTATCCAGCTTCATGGCGATAAAGTCCGGCTCCTGGACGATCTGCTGAAAGTAGGGGATGGTGGTCTTCACCCCAATGATCATAAACCCTTTAAGGGCCCGGGACATGCGGTCCACCGCCTCCCGCCAGTTGAAGCCGTAAACTGTAAGCTTCACCATCATGGAGTCGTAATAGGGCGTAATTTCGTAGCCCTGGTAGATGCACCCGTCCAGCCGGACCCCGTGGCCGCCGGGTGACTGGTAGACCTGGACCACGCCGGGGCTGGAGAAAAAGTCGTTCTTAGGGTCTTCGGCGTTGATCCGCAACTCGATGGCGCAGCCGCGCTCCACCACCTGGTCCTGCTTGAAGCTGATGGGCTCGCCCATGGCGATGAGGAGTTGCTCCCGGACAATATCGATGCCGGTGATCATCTCGGTTACGGTGTGCTCCACCTGCAAGCGGGTGTTCACTTCCAGGAAGTAGTAGACCCCGTCCGGCTCTACCAGGAACTCCACCGTGCCGGCGCTGAGATAATGGGCCTTCTTAACGACCCGCACCGCGCCGGCGCAGATTTCCTCCAGCAGGGCCGGCGCCAGCCCGGCGGGGGCGACCTCGATGAGTTTCTGGTGGCGGCGCTGGATAGAGCAGTTACGGGTGCCGAGATGCACCACGTGGCCGTAGCCGTCGGCCAGGACCTGGACTTCCACGTGCCGCGGCCGGTTAATCCGTTTTTCCAGATAGATAGCCGGGTCCCCGAAGGACATCAGGGCCTCGGCCCGGGATTGTTCCAGACCGGCCAGCAGTTGCTTCTCATCCTCCACCTGGCGAATCCCCCGCCCGCCGCCGCCGGAAACGGCCTTGATCATGAGGGGATAGCCGTTGGCAGCCGCGAAATCCAGGGCCTGCCGCGCCCCCGGGGCCCCCGGGGGCAGGCTGGCGGTGGCGGGGATCACCGGGATGCCAGTCTCCTGGGCGGTCTTGCGGGCCAGCACCTTGCTTCCCAGGCTGCGGATCACCTCCGGGGGCGGCCCGACGAACACCAGACCAGCGTCGATGCAGGCTACGGGGAAGTTGGCATTCTCCGCCAGAAAGCCGTAGCCCGGATGGATCGCCTGGGCCCCGGTCTCTCTGGCCGCTTCGATAATCTTGCCGATATCCAGGTAATCTTTCCGGGGGCCGGGGCCGATACACACCGCCTCATCGGCCCGCATGATATGGTAGGCGTCCTTGTCGGTCTCCTCATAGACGACCACCACCTTGAGGCCCAACTCCTGAGCGGAGCGCATGATGCGCAAGGCGATCTCGCCCCGATTGGCGATCAGAATCTTGTCGATCTTCCCCCTGGCCGACATGAGGACTCCCCCGCTGCCCCACCCTGGGGCTGGCCTGGCTGGCAGCCGGTCTTAAAGCCGTTTCCTGCTGGGGCGAACCCGGATTTCCTCGTAGTTCCCCGGCGTCTCGGCGCCTTTGGATGAGAAATATATCATGCCGGGCCGTCAAGAACACCTGGGGATTATCCCGCCCGCCTAATTTTTCCCGATTATTGGCCGTGGTTAGCCGCTTAGCCGCCCCTAGGTTTCCGCGGCGCCCTCCTCAGCAGGCGCACCGGGGTGAGCGGCCTTTGATTCGCCAAATAAGAAATTCTTCTAATAAAAGAATAAATTCTTCTAATAAAAGAATAAATTCAATAAAAATGGAATTATTTATTTAAAGATTGCCTGCCTTTTGACATATCATCTTGATATCCCACATATTATCTAATTCAGGGGTCGTTGGTACTATTCTTGAAGTAGGCGCGGTGAGAATTTTCCAAAACGGGTCAGAAAAATAGATGACCGGTTAAGTTTTTCGGCTATTGAGCCGATGCTATTGGCAGTCGGGTCATGGTGGCGTGGGCTCCCATCCGCAACCTGGTATCTCCCCCCACGCCTCCTGACCCGGCCTGGGCCTGCTTCCGGGAGCGGGCGGTTTTCCCATTAAAGAAAGTTTGCCCTGGCCACCTTAAGAGTGGTTTCGGGTCATGTCTCCATCTGCCTGCAGACTGGCGAAGCCTGAGGAGCCTTCTGGTCCCCTAAGAGAAACTTGAAATCCTGCGGCGAGGCTTCCCCTCCGCCCTGCCAGGCCGGGGCTTCCTGGGGAAAGGCAAGATGCGCAGCTTATTATCTCATGGAGGTAGCGAAATGCCCAGGGGCTCGGGGGTATTGATTGTCGATGACGACCAGGATCTCCGGGAGATCCTGGCGCGCCTGGTCCGCAAGGAGGGGTTCACGCCGCTGACCGCGGCGGACGGCGGCTCGGCCCTGGAATTGCTGCGCCTCCGGGGAGCCGAGGTGATGTTGGCGGATGTGCATCTGCCCGACCGGGACGGCCTGGAGCTGTTGCAGAAGGCCAGGGAGATGGACCCGGACCTGCCGGTAATCATGATCACCGCCTATGCCGGGGTCAACCAGGCAGTGGCGGCCATGCGGGCCGGGGCCCACGATTATCTTGCCAAGCCCTTCCAGCACCGGGAGGTCATCCGCCTGCTGCACCGGGCCCTGGATGAGCGGCAGCGCCGCAGGGGGATCGAGGCCGGGCCGGATAAAGCTAGCGGTGGCAGCCTCACGGAGTCCATGGGGCCCAGCGATGCCGTCGCCCGGCTGATCACCGAGGTCAACCGGGTGGCCCACTCCGATTTCTCCGTGGTCATCCTGGGCGAGACCGGCTCCGGCAAGGAGTTGGTGGCCGCAGCCATCCACCGGTACAGCCCGCGGGCCGCCGGCCCCTTTGTGGCGGTGGACTGCGGCGCCATCCCCGAGGCCTTGTTGGAGAGCGAGCTGTTCGGTTATGAGAAGGGGGCCTTCACCAGCGCCGACGCCAAGAAAATAGGCAAATTGGAGATAGCCCGGGGAGGAACCCTGTTTTTGGATGAGATCTCCAACCTGCCCCCGGGCTCCCAGGCCAAACTGCTCCGGGTCTTGCAGGAAAAGACGATCCAGCGCCTGGGAGGCAACACCCCCTTGAAAGTGGACATCCGGCTGCTGGCCGCCACCAATCAGGACCTGGAGGCGGTGGTGGCGGCTGGCGACTTTCGGCGGGACCTATACTACCGCCTCAATGAATTCAGCATCCACCTCCCGCCTCTCCGGGACCGCCAGGAAGACATTCCCTACCTGGCCGGGCGGTTTCTGGACAAGACCAACGCCGAACTCCACAAGGAGGTGAAAGGGTTCTCCAGCAGCGCCCTGGAGGTCCTTTCCTCTTACCTTTGGCCGGGCAACGTCCGGCAGCTCCGCTCCGTCATCCGCCGGGCGGTACTCCTGGCCAGGGACCTCATCACCCCGGGCCATCTTAATATCAAGGGGACCGGGGCGCTGGGCCAGTCCCTGCCTTCCCGGACGCCGGAGACCTCCTGGCGGGACCTCTCCCTCAAGGAGATCGTGCGCCTCAATGTGGACCGGGTGGAAAAGGAGGTTCTCACCCAGGCGCTGCAGCAAACCCATGGCAACAAGGCCAAAGCCGCCCGGATACTTTCCATCGATTACAAGACCATGCACCTGAAAGTCAAACAGCACGGCATCAATTACCTCTGAGGGGGACCATGATCAAAAAGGGAGAGAGCCCGAAAAGGGAAGCGGAATGGGGCGCCGGCGTCGGCAGCATGTTCAAGGGCCTGGCTAACCTGGTGGAAAAGCTGGGGGACCTGGCTGAAAAAGGCGAACAGCTAAAAAAATCCGGCCAATTTGAGACCAAAGAGGGCCTCCGGGGAATTTATGGCGTCAACGTCCGGATGGGAGGGCTCAAGGGCGAGGAAGTTCGGGTGGAGCCCTTTGGCAACGTGCGCCGGGATGCCAAGTCCGGAGAAACCGTGGTTCAAGAGGTACGGGAGCCGGTGGTGGATATCTTTAAAGAGAAGGACCACCTCCTGATCATCGCCGAGATGCCTGGAATCCGGGCGGGGGACATCCGTCTGGAGGTCCAGGGCGATCTCCTCACCCTGGTCGCGGAAAGAGACGAGAAGCGGTACCGCAAGGAGCTGCTCCTGCCCGGGATCTATCCCCGGGAGAAGATGAAGATCACCTGCAATAACGGCATCCTGGAGATCAGGTGCCGGAAGTGATGCAGTTGCGCGGTTTTCGGTTTCCGCTCCCCGGAGCAGATTAATGAGCCTTGGCTGATCGCCCAGCGCCTGCTGTCGCGGTCAGTAAAGGAATTTGAGACGATGGGATCATCCCCGTGGTGATTCTCTAGCCGGTTCCAATTCATCAAGGAGAAGATGGATGCCTGAGCCTAAGGAAACTCCCCTGAAACTGAAAGTGGCCGAAGCCCTGAGCAAGGACGTGGGGCGGGCTATGGCGCGCATGGGGCCGGAAGACCTGGAAAGACTGGGGGTGGCCATCGGAGACCTGGTGGAGGTCGCGGGAAAAAGGCAGACCGTATGCAAGGCCATGCCCGCTTACCAGGACCTCCGGGGCCAGTCCCGTATCCAGTTGGATGGGCTGAGTCGGGAAAACGCCGGGGTGGGGATCGATGAAGCCGTCCGGGTAAGGCCGGTTCCCTTTAAACCCGCGGCCCGGGTGCTCCTGACTCCCATGACTATTACTCCCGGGGAACGGGATCTGAAATACATCGGCAGCCTGTTGGACGGACTGCCCCTGGTGGCCGGGGACCGCATCCGGGCGGTGCTCTTCGGCAGCCGTTGGGCCGACTTCAAGGTGGAGAGCACCTCTCCCCAGGGGCCGGTGATGATCAACCCCACCACCACCCTGGTAGTGGGTAAGGAGCGGGTGGAAGAACGGCCCCAGGCCATTGCCTACGAAGACATCGGGGGACTGCGGCCCCAGTTGCAACGAATCCGGGAGATGATCGAGCTGCCCCTGCGCTACCCGGAGGTCTTCGAGCGCCTGGGGATCGACCCGCCCAAAGGGGTGTTGCTCCATGGCCCGCCGGGATCCGGGAAGACCCTCATCGCCCGGGCCATTGCCCACGCCACCGAGGCCAACTTTTTTTCGGTGAGCGGTCCCGAGGTGATTCACAAGTTCTATGGAGAGAGCGAAGCCCACCTGCGCAAGATCTTTGAAGAAGCCTCCCGTAAGGGCCCCAGCATCGTCTTTCTGGATGAAGTGGACGCCATCGCCCCCAAGCGGGAGCAAACCGTCGGAGACGTGGAGAAAAGGGTGGTGGCCCAACTCCTGGCCTTGATGGACGGCCTTAACCGGCGCCAGAACGTCATCGTCATCGCGGCCACCAACATTCCCAACGCCTTGGACCCGGCCTTGCGGCGGCCGGGCCGCTTCGACCGGGAGATCTCCATCCCCATCCCCGACCGCCACGGCCGCCTGGAAATCCTGGAGATTCACAGCCGGGGCATGCCCTTGGCCCCGGACGTGGACCTGAACCATCTGGGGGAAATCACCCACGGTTATGTGGGCGCCGATCTGGAAGCCCTGTGCCGGGAAGCCGCCATGATCTGCCTGCGCCGGATCATGCCGGACATCGATTTTGGCCTGGCCAGCATCCCCTACGAACAGATAGCCAAACTGGAGGTGACCCGGGACGATTTCCAGGCGGCCCTGCGAGACGTGGAGCCCTCGGCCATCCGGGAGGTGTTCGTGGAAGTCCCGGACGTCCGCTGGGAGGACGTGGGAGGTCTGGAGACGGTGCGGCAGCGTCTCCAGGAGGCCATCGAGTGGCCCCTGAAATATCCCCAATTTTTCGAGCAGGCGGGAATCCGGGCTCCCAAGGGCATCCTCCTCTCCGGGCCTCCGGGAGTAGGCAAAACCATGCTGGCCAAGGCCTTCGCCAACGAAAGCGGGGTGAACTTCATGTCGGTAAAAGGGCCGGCCTTGATGTCCAAGTACGTGGGGGAATCGGAGCGGGGGGTGCGGGAGGTGTTCCACAAGGCGCGGCAGGCAGCCCCTTGCATCGTATTCTTTGACGAAATCGACGCCCTGCTGCCCACCCGCAGCGCCGGCAGCAGCGATTCCCATGTGTCGGAACGGGTGCTGAGCCAGTTTCTGGCGGATTTCGACGGCATCGAGGAGCTGAAGGGGGTATTGGTGCTGGGGGCCACCAACCGGCTGGATATTCTGGACCCTGCGGTCCTAAGGCCGGGACGCTTCGATGAGATCATTGAGCTGCCCCTTCCCGACGAGGCGGATCGCCGGCAGATCTTCCAGGTGCACCTGCGGGGAAAGCCATTAACTCCGGGAATTGACCCGGCCAAGCTGGCGGCTCGTACCGAAGGCTTGAGCGGCGCCGAGATCGGGGGGATTTGCCACCGGGCCGCCCTCAGGGGGGTGCGGCGAACGGTGGCCGCCGCTCCGGGCGGGAAGGGGGCCACCCCCGCGGTCCAGATCACTCCGGAGGATCTGGAGGCCGCCCTGAGCGAGGTCCACTAGCATGGAGACGATTCGAGAAGAAAGCATCCTGACCGGCGAACCTGCGGGGGCGACGCCGGCGGCCTTTAACCAAAAATCCGGCGGCGAAGCCTTGTACCTCTTTTGCCTGGTTCCCGCCACCCATTCGCCGCCCCTGGAAGACGCCGGGGTGGATGGGCTGCCGGCCCCGGCGGCAGAGCGCTTCCGGGAGATCACCGCCATCCTGAGCCCCGTGGCCCTGGAAGAGTTCTGCGGCCCCGGGGGAGAGGCCAATCTTCAGGACGTCTCCTGGCTGGCTCCCCGGCTGGCACGCCATCAGGAGGTCATCGGCGGCCTGATGCGCCACTCTCCGGTCTTGCCGCTGCCTTTCGGCACCCTGTTTTCCTCCCGGGATAGTCTGGCTCGTTGCCTGGCGCGGCACCGCCAGGCCATCCGCGGTTTTTGGGAAGAGGTGGCTGGCAGGGAGGAATGGGCGGTCAAAGGATTTCTGGATCGGGACCGGGCCCGGCAGCGCCTCTTTTCCCAGGCCCGCACCGGACAGGGAGCGGAGTTGGACGCCCTGCCTCCCGGGGCGCGATATTTCCGGGAGCAGCGGCTCCGGGCCGACCTGGAGAGCCAAATGCGCCCCTGGCTTAAAGAGGCGCTGGGGCGGGCCCGGACGATTATCCGGGAAAGCGCCGCCGCCTCTTGCCCACGCCGGTTGCTGCCTCGGGAAATTTCCGGGCGGGAACAGGAAATGGTGGCCAACTGGGCCTTCCTGGTGCCCCGCACGCAACTGGCCGCCTTCAGGGTGCGGCTCAACCGGGCCAACCGTATGGGCGCCTCCTTCGGGCTGGTATTTACCAGCACCGGTCCTTGGGCGCCCTTCAGTTTCGCCCCGGCCCTCAGCCGCGACTGAGCGCCGCCACCCCCAGATCGCCCGATATCAACGTTATGGAACTTTTGCTCTACTGCATCTTTCCCGGGGCCGGGCTGGCCGTTCCCTCATTCCTCACCGGAGTGGGAGGGGGTCCCCTGATGACCGTCGGCCACGCTTCCCTGCACGCCGCGGTATCCCACTGCCACCGCGCCGACCTGAATCCGGACCGCGAGACCTTGCAAACCTACGGCCGCGTCATCGAATGGTGTCACAACCAGTTTACCGCCATCCCCTTTCGCTTTGGCTATCTGCTGCCGGACGCCTCCCAGGTGGAACGCCTGTTGACGGAGCGCCGCACCCACTATGAGGCCCTCCTGGAAGGACTCCAGGACTGCGTGGAGATGGGAGTCCGCATCTTTCTGCCCTGGGGACCCCCGGGAGGCCCCGCCGAGGAAGACCGCGCCGCCGGCGCTGCATCAGGTCTGGCTTACCTGAACGCCCGCAAGCGGAGCTTTGCCTGGGAAGACCGGGAGGAGCGGGAAGCGGACCGCCTGGCAGAGAAGGTTTGCCTGGCCCTGACTGGCCTTTATCGACGCCATTGCCGGGAATCCCGCGGCCTTTCCCAAGGCCGGTTGCTGTCCATGTATTTCCTGGTCCCCAGGCCGGCGCAGGACGCCTTTCGAGAGGCCGCCCGCGGCCTGAGCGCTCAAGGCCCGGCCGCGGTGCTGCTCAGCGGCCCCTGGCCCCCTTACAACTTCGTGCTGGCGGCCCCGCCGCTTTAGAGGCCCGCTTCCGCTCTGGAGAAGAATGATGTCCGAGGTAAACGGCGCTCCCTGCAAAGACCGCTACCAGAAGCTCTACGCCATGCTGCTGGACGCCATCCCCTCGTCGGTGCTCCTCATCGACCGCGATCTTCGCATAGTTTCCGCCAACCGCAATTTTTTGGAAAGAAGCCGCCGCTCCCTGGCGGATACCATCGGCCAACGCCTGGAAGAGGTCTTCCCCCCGGTGATTCTGGATTACATGGACATCTCCCGGCGCATGCAGCAGGTGTTTTTAGGGGGGGAGCCCACCGGCGGAGAGCGCCTGACCTACCGGGCGCCCGGCATTCCCCTGCGCATCTACTATTACCGCATCCTGCCGTTCACCTGGAAGGCGAAAGTGGAGCATGTCATGCTGCTCATGGAGGACATCACCGAGCAGGTGCGGCTCAGTGAAGAGGTGCGCCGGGTGCAGTTGCACCTGGCCAGCGTGGTGGAGAGCGCCAGCGACATGGTGCTGTCCACCGACATCGAAGGGCGCATCCTCACCTGGAACCCCGCGGCTGAAAAGATTTCCGGATACGCCTTCGAAGAGGTGGCGGAATCCCCCTTTCCCCAGTTTTTCACCGAGGACCACCGGGAGGAGGTGCGGCAGACGTTATCCCACCTGCGCTATACCGGCAGCACCAGGTTGGGGTCCTGGGAACTCCTGAAAAAAGACGGCTCCCGCTTGCAGGTCTCCTGGGTCTGCTCACCCATGAAAAACGACCTGGGCCAGACGGTGGCTATGGTGGCCTTGGGCCGGGACCAGACGGAGCAACGGAGGCTGGAGGCGCAACTGATGCAATCCCAGAAGCTGGCCGCCCTGGGGGTCATGGCCGGGGGCATCGCCCATGAAATCCGCAACCCGCTGGCCATCTGCTCCTCTGCCGCCCAGTTCCTCCTGGAGGAGGGCCTGACCCCGCAGTTTATCCAGGAATGCGCCCAAAGACTGCAAAGCGGCATTCACAAGGCCTCCAATATTATTGAAAATCTACTGCGCTTTGCCCGCCCCTCGGAGCCGCCGGAAACCGCGCCGGTGGATCTGGCCGCCACCTTGCAGGAGCCCCTGGCGCTGGTGGCTAACCAGGCCAGGCTGCAAAAAGTGGCCATCAATCTCAGCCTGCCCCCGGAGCCCGTGGTCAGCAACGGAGTGGCCAGCCTGCTGCAGCAGGTTTTCATGAACCTTTACCTCAACGCCCTCCACGCCATGCCCCAGGGGGGGGCTATCACCGTTACCCTGGAAAAAGGGGAGGGAGAGGCGTTGGTACGCGTGGCCGATACCGGCCGGGGCATTGCCCAGGAAGACCTGGGCAAGATTTTCGACCCCTTCTATACCCGGTCGCCGGTGGGCCGAGGGATCGGGCTGGGGCTTTCCATCACCTACTCCATCGTGCAACAACATTTAGGCGCCGTCGAGGTGGAGAGCCAAGTGGGCCGGGGGAGCACCTTCCTGGTCCGGCTGCCCCTGAGCTGAGGCGGGAGAGTGAAGGTGCCCCAGCCAACCCCAGCGCGGACCTTGATCGTGGACGATGAACCCGATATGTGCTGGGCCCTGGCGCGCCTCCTGAATCAATACGGCATCTCCTCCAGCCAGGCCTTAGGAGCCCGGGAGGCCTTGCAATATCTGCGGGCGGCCGACCCCTACCAATTGGCCTTCGTGGACGCCAAGCTGCCGGACATGGACGGCCTGGAGCTGGCCCGGCGCCTCCGCCGGCTGGTCCCGGGGATACGCATTGTCATGGTTTCCGGGTATTTCTATCGGGACGATGTGGCGGTGCAGGAGGCGATGGCCGCGGGGCTCATCTGCGGCTTTGTCGCCAAGCCTTTTGATCATCAGGAGATTCTTAGATTTCTGGAGGGTATGGCACGGATTCCCTGAACTAGGGAGCGCCCTCCATAGGGACCGGGCCTATAAATGGAGATAGCGGAATCCTGCCACATTTTAACTTGTAATTACAGTAGGTTATTCGGCATGATTTTTTTAGCCGGGTGGCATGGAAATCGCAACCCCTCTAGACAAGCTGGCAGACGCTGCCGGCAAAATCTAAAGAAAGGAGGACCTTTCCATGGCAAAGGTACAGAAATCCACAGATTCCTCAAGCCTGGCGGAAGTGGTGGACCGCATTCTGGACAAGGGTATCGTCATTGACATCTGGGCTAAGGTGGCGTTGGTGGGGATCGAACTGCTTTCCATCGAGGCCCGCGTGGTCATCGCCTCAGTGGAGACCTACCTGAAGTACGCCGAAGCCATCGGTCTAACTGCCAGTGCGGCTGCTCCTGCTTAAGGAAGCCTGGCCCTGATCCCGGGTGGTGGGGCGGCTGCCCCCCTCCCGGGGAAGGGGTTCAGCTCTTGGCAGGGAGCGACCGCAGGAAATTCTTAAAGGAGCCCCATATGGGTAATCTGACCAAAGACATGACCCGGCTTTGCCAGGAGATTGGAGGCTGGCGCCGGGATCGCGGGCATCTGTGCCAGAAGCTGGTCCGAGACACCAAGACCCTGAAGGCCGCGGTGCAGAAGCAGAGGACGGAGACGAAAAAGGCGCAGACCCACCTGGCCAAGATAGCCAGGGTGGACCGCCTGAGCTTCGTAAACGATCTCAAGTCCCGGGTGTTTCATCTGCGACAGGGGCATCGCCAGGCCTTTCAGCAGATGGGGACGGAGAACCTGGCGCTGCGGCGGGCCTTCGTGGCCGAGGTGCAGAGCCGGGTGGGCAATCTGCAGGCCACTTTCCGGCGCAGCCATGCCGAGATGGCCAGGAAGGGCCGGACGCTCCGGCGCCAGTGCCTCTCCCATCTGGAACGCACTGTCAGGGCCCTGCGGCAGGAAACCGCCGACGACTTAAACGGGGCCCGCCGGGCCTTTTTTGGGGCGTCCCTGGCAGAGAAGAAGGGGAAGGCCGAGGCGGAGCGGCTGCATCTGGAAAAGCAAGAAGCCCAGCGGCGGACTGCGACCCTGGCCGAAGCGGAACGCCGGACCAGGGAAGCGAAGAAACCGGAAAAGGGAAAATAACCAGGGAAGGAGGTGGCGCCGGTGCCATTGCCAGAAACTCCCTGCGCCTTCTGTGGTGGTCACGGTAAGGATCCCTTTGGGATCATGTCCTGGCAGTCCACCTGTTGCGTCTGCGGGGGCCGGGGCCGGGTGCGGCAGGCCGCACCCTCCCGCCCCTGCCGGCATTGCCGGGGGACCGGGGCAGTGAAGACCCTTACCTGCACTGTTTGTGGAGGCAAAGGGATGGTAGCGGCCCCCCGGGGCCCCACCCTCCCCTGTCCTACCTGCCGGGGGTCGGGAGATGACCCCTCGGCGGCGGCCATGGCCTGTCTCACCTGTCGTGGTCGGGGTTGGCTGGAAGATCGGTCCCGGAGCGGTGAGGGCTCCTCTGCCTGAGCCACTCCGGGTCCCTTCAATTTCCTTAAAGGAGCGCGGCAACCATGAGTAGGGATGAACTGCAGGGTCTGGCCCTGGCGCCGGTGGTGCGGGTCCAACCCCAGGAAGATACCATAGTCCCGGAAGCGAGCGAGGAGTTTGTCCAGACCCCTTATGTCCAGGAGCTGAGCCGAAGGGCCCTGGCCTACCTGGAGGTGGGCTATCCCGTGCATTTCTGCGGCCCGGCGGGCACTGGCAAGACCACCCTGGCCTTCCACGTGGCCGCCCTGCGCGGCCAACCAGTCACCTTGCTCCACGGTGACGCCGAGTTCGGCAGCTCCGACCTGGTGGGCCGGGACGCCGGCTACCGTAAATTTAAACTCATCGACAACTACATCCGCTCGGTGCTGAAGACCGAAGAGGAGATGAGGTCCATCTGGGTGGACAACCGCCTCACCACCGCCTGCCAGAATGGTGACACCCTGATCTACGACGAGTTTACCCGGTCCCGCCCCGAGGCCAATAACGCCCTCCTCAGCATTTTGTCGGAAAAGATCCTCAACCTCCCGAGGTTGCGGCGTTCCGGGGAGGGCTATATGGAGGTCCATCCCCATTTTCGGGCCATCTTCACCTCCAATCCCGAGGAGTACGCCGGCATCCACAAGACCCAGGACGCCTTAATGGACCGGCTCATCACCCTCAACCTGCATCATTTCGATGGGGAGACGGAGGTCCAGATCACTGCGGCCAAATCCGGGATTCCCCGGGAGGAGGCCGAAATCATCGTGGAGGTGGTACGGGAGTTGCGGGAGGTGGGGGTGAACAACCACCGGCCCACCATCCGGGCGGCCATCGCCATCGCCAAGATGCTGGTCCACTATAAGTCTGAGGCCCGGCTGTCGGACCCGATCTTTATCCAGACCTCTCTGGAGGTGCTGAATATCGACACCGCCAAGGTGACCCGGGCCGGCCAGTCCCTCATGCCCGACAAGGTCATGGAAGTGGTGAAGCGGGTGTGCCAGTCCCGGGGCCGTAATTAGGCCGGGGATATTGAAGAGTTTGAGGAAATTTGCCGAAAAGGAAAACGAAATGGCCGATGTCAGAAGGGGTCTCAGGGACATACCCACCCTGTCGGGGCGGGTGGACCGGGTTTCCCTGCCTTACCGGGCCTTCCTCAAGATCAGTTGCCTGGAGATGGAGAAGGTCCGGCGGACCCGGGAGCGGGTCGCCGCGGTGAAGACCATGGAAAAGATCGATATCCGTCTCCAAGAGATCGAGAAGGAGAAGGCGGCGTTGCTGCTCATGATGGAGCAGCCCTCCGGGGTGGCTGTCCCCCTCATGATCGCCAGGATGCGGGGCGGCCAGAAGATCAGGTATTAAGTAAGGATAGGGCCTCCGGCCCAAGGGGGTGAAGGGATGGTAACGGTGAAGGATTCCGGCCAGGTACGTCGCAGCCTGAACGTCAAAGGGTTCCGTTCCCTGGCCTGTTGCACCGGGGTTTCCAGGATCTGGCAGGACGCCGGCCGGCTCCGGAGGGAGGCGGAAAGGCTGGCCGGCCGTCGGGAATGCCGGGTTCGGCGGCTGGCGGAGTGGCAAAGTCATTTTCTCTGGGCTGCGGGGCCGTGCCGGGTGCTGCCGCCCCAGGCCAGGTTGCGCCTGGCGGTGAGGTGTGTATGGAGTACGCCCAGGAAGTCCTATCCCGCTTAGCCAAGATTGAGGGCCGCCAGGGCCGGCGGCTGATACTTTTGGAAACGGTCACCTGCGGCTACTGCCGGGGTAGCGGTTTTGACCCCAAATACGGGGAGCCTGGCCGGTGCCCGGTGTGCGCCGCCAGTGGCCGGGTAAAGGTGAAGCCGCCGGTGGTCACCTGCCTCGAATGTAGCGGCGACGGCTGCGCCCGCGGCGACCTGCGCTGTCTGGCCTGCAACGGGGTGGGAGTGGTGTCGGTGCGTCACGGAGCCGGTCCCTGCCCCCGCTGCCGGGGCACCGGGAAAACCGGATTGTTCTACTGCCACCACTGCAAGGGGCAGGGAATCATTTGAATCTGTAGAAAAAAAGAAAAAAGGAGAAGCGAACATGAAGATCAATTGCCTGGAGTGCGGCTTCAACTTCGACCTCGACGAGGCCTATGAGGACTATGAAGGGGAGATCAAGTGTTACGTCTGCGGCCATCTCCTGCTGATCAAGACGGTGGAAGGCCACATCAAATGCGTCAAATCGGCGCTCCCGGTTCCCCCGAAAATTAACCGCCGCCCGGAGGCCAGGGTCTAACCCGGCCGCCGCCCCCGAAGAGGAGTTCGTCCATGAAAGCTGAGTCCACGGCCCGGAAGATCCGCCACCACCAGCCTCAGGAAACCAACCGCCAGGATAGAGGTCAGCGGGGCCGATATCTGTATGCGGTGGTAAGCGCCGCGTCAGCCAGGGATTACGGGCCCTGGGGGATCAACGGCGGCCTGGTTTACGCCTTGGCCCATGGGCCGGTGGCCGCGGTGGTCAGCGATGTGGCCCCTCAGAGGGTTCGCCCGGAGCGCGCCAACCTGGCCGCCCACCAGCTGGTGCTTAAACGCCTCCAGGAGGCGGGCGCCCTGCTGCCCATCTCTTTCGGCGTCATCGCCGAGAGCGACCGGGCCATCCGCAACATTTTAGCCCGCCACCAGGTGGTCCTGGTGAAACAGTTGCACCGGCTGGCCGGCAAGGTGGAGATGGGGCTGCGGGTCGTCTGGGATGTGCCCAACATCTTTGAATATTTTGTCAGCAGCCATCCGGAACTCCGGGCCCTGCGGGATGAATTCTTCGGCGCCAACCGGGAGCCGACCCAGGAAAACAAAATTGAGATTGGCCGGATGTTCGAGCGTCTCCTCAATGATGATCGGGAAGCCTGCGCCGACCAGGTGGAAGAAATCCTGGCGCCCAGTTATTTTGAGAGCAAGCGCAACCGCTGCCGTCAAGAACGGGAGGTGCTGAACCTGGCCTGTCTGGTGGGGGGCGATCCCGAGGCGCAGGCCCGATTCGAGGCCGGGGTTTTCGAGGCCGCCTCCCGGTTTGATCACAATTTCGTTTTCGATTACAGCGGTCCCTGGCCCGCGGCCAGCTTTGTAAACCTCAACCTCAAACTTTGAGGCCAGCCAATGTTCTTACTGGATGATATCTTGTTGTCCCCCATCAAGGGGATCGTGTGGGTGGCGGAGAAGGTGCGCGACGCCAGCCAGGAGGAGTCGGCCCGGGAAGGCGACCTGATCACCGCGGAGTTGCGGGAACTCTATCTGATGCTGGAGTCCGGCAGGATTGCCGAAGAGGAGTTCGATGGCCGGGAACAGCAGCTCCTGGACCGGCTGGAGCGGCTTCCGGAGCGGCGGACCTTTATCGGGGCCGGCGAGGAGAATCAGTGAGATCAACCGGCTCAGGCGAGAGAGGTCAGGCCCCCCGGAGACCTGCACTGGCGCCGGAGGACAGGCCGAGGTCCGGGTCATCCTGGGAAGAGGAGGAGGAGCATCTCTCTCTTTGTGAGGCCCTGGATCGGATTCTCACCAAGGGCGCGGTGGTCTCCGGGGAAGTGCTGGTCTCCGTGGCCGACGTGGACCTGTTATATCTGGGCCTGCAGCTGGTAATCACTTCCATTGAGGGGGCCCGGCGGCACATCGTGAAGGAGCGGATTCATTGAAACACGAACCGGCCAGGGTCTCCGGACCTGCTCAAGTGGAATGCGCCTCTCCCGGCGTCTTTGCCCGGCTGCTGGCGCCCCGGGAAGGCGAAGGGCTGGCAGGGGCGGAAACCTCCCCCTCCCGTTTAAACCTGGATAAAGACCAGGTGAAACATGGGCTGGGGCGGCTGGTCCTGGCCCTGGTGAAACTACTCCACGAACTCCTGGAACGACAGGCCATCCGCAGGATGGAAGCCGACCGCCTCTCACCGGAAGAGATTGAACGGCTGGGCGGGACTCTGATGCGCCAGGCTCAGGAAATTAACCGGCTGCGCCAGGAATTTGGCCTGGAGGAAGCAGACCTCTCACTCGACCTGGGTCCCCTGGGCCGGCTATTCAAGGAGTGAAGCCATGTCACGCCAGGCAGCCATCCCCCACGCCATGCAAACCAGCACCCTGGCGGACCTGCTAGAGCGGATCCTGGACCGGGGCATTGTCATTGCCGGGGATATCAAGATCAAGCTGGTGGACGTGGAACTGCTCAGCTTGCAGATCCGCCTGGTAATTTGCTCGGTGGACAAGGCCCGGGAAATCGGCATCGATTGGTGGGCCGGCAATCCTGCCTTCCAGGCGCCTGCCCAAATAGGGCCGCCGTCGCACACCTCGTTCTCCTGTTTGGAGGAGCGCCTGAGCCGCCTGGAGGCCTCCATGAAAGAGTGACCTCCGTGCCTGCCAAGCCGTGACCAGTTCTACCGAGGACCCGGCGCCCGGCAAGCAAGAGGGTTTGGCCTATTGGGTGAGCAGACCCTGCCGGAACTAAGGTCTTCGGAACTAAAATTGCATTCCATTTTACTGTAGCAGAATTTATTTGAATCCCGATGGCAACTGAGTTAGTATAGGCGGAATTTATTATGGAAGGCCACGAATTTTGGAGGGATACAGAGTGGCCATACAGAGAAAAACAGGCGCCTGGCTGGTTTTGGTATTGGCCTTGGGTTTGGGTTTGGCCTGTTTTCCCCGGGGTGGCCTCGCAGCCGAAGGAGACGCAATCGAGAGCAAGCCCGGAGGCCTTCCAGCCACCGAGGAACATGGAGATTTGACGGAGTTAGCCAAGAACCTGAACAACCCCGTGGGCCCGGTGTGGAACATCGTCACCCAGAACAACTTTTACTTTCTGAAAGGTTTCCCCTCCGGCGCTTATCGCGGCGAGTATGTCATGAATTTCCAGCCGGTGCTGCCCATCCCGCTGACCCAGCAATGGAGCCTGGTCTTCCGGCCGGTGGTTCCCCTTGAATCCACCCCCTATGTCCGCAGTATCGATTTACCCAATCATGCCATCGATTGGACCCGCACCGCCGGGATGGGCGACATTACCCTGGACCCCCTCCTGGTTCCCAGTTTGAAGCCTTGGTTGATTTTTGGTTTTGGGCCGTCCATTGTTTTGCCGACCGCCAGCACCACCAGCCTGGGCTCGGGCAAGCTGCAATTGGGTCCCGCAGTGGTGCTGGGCTTTCTCACCAAGCAATGGGTCGGCGGGTTCTTTGTGCAAAACTGGTGGTCCCTGGCCGGCGGCCACTCCACCCCGGTGGTCAACCAGATGAACCTGCAATATTTTCTCTTTCGGATGCTGCCCAACGCCTGGCAGGTGGGTTTTGCTCCCAATATCCTGGTGGATTGGCGGGCCGACGGCAGAAACCAGGTCACCTTTCCCCTCGGTCTGGGCCTCGGCAAGACCTTTAAAATCGGCGGCCTCCCCATCCAAACGAGCCTCGAATGCCAATGGATGGCCTGGCATCCAGATGATTTCGGCCAGCGCTTCAATATCCGTTTTGTCTTCAAGCCGGTGGTGCCGGCCCTGATCAAGAAACCGCTATTCGATTAAATATCGAGCCATTAGGAAGGGCAGCATTTATTGATTCTCAAATTTAGGAGGTTCCGTTCATGTCAAGGTTGCTGTCAGTAGTGGCCGGTGTAGTGCTCACTTTATTGGTAGCTCAGGCGGCCAACGCCTGTACGAGTATTCGGATCAAAACCGAAGACGGCCTGGTCTTTTACGCTCGCACCATGGAAGGCGCCATCGACTATCAAAGCCAGGTAACCGTGGTTCCCAAAGGGACGATCTATCATGGGACCCTGCCGGACAATTCCCCCAAGGGGCTCACCTGGACCGTCAAATATGGCCTGGTCGGTATGAATGCCTGGGGCTCACCGCTCATGACGGATGGGATGAATGAGAAGGGCTTGGCAGTGGGAAACCTGTTCTTCCCGGATTATGCCGAGTACCAGCCCTTCGACCCCGGAAAGGCCAACATCACCTTGTCTCAATTTGAGGTGGCCACCTGGTTGTTGTCCACCTGCGCCACAGTCGCGGAAGTCCGGCAAGCGATGAGCAAGGTACGGGTGGTTCAGGGTCCCAAGGAGGTCCTCGCGCCCGTCCATTTTGCGGTGCACGACGCCCAGGGGAATTCCCTGGTCATTGAATACGTCAAGGGTAAGTTGCACATTTATGACAATCCTCTGGGAGTCATGACCAATTCCCCCGGCTTCGATTGGATGATCACCTACCTGAGCAATTTTGTGAACCTGTCGGCGACGAACGTGCCCCAGATAGACTTAGGCGGTGTGGTCATTAAACAATTCGGCCAGGGATCGGGGCTGGTCGGCCTGCCGGGAGACTTTTCCCCGCCTTCCCGCCTGGTGCGCATGGTGGCTTTTACTCAGGCGGCCTTGCCTGTCAAGGGTCCGCAAGCGGGTTTGAACCTGGCGATGACCATCATCAACGGTATGGACATCCCCCAAGGCGTGGTGCGGGACCAAACTGAAAAGGGGATGATTTACGATATCACTCAATGGACCGTGGTGGCGGATTTAGCCGCGAAGAAATATTATTTCCACAGCCATAATAACAAGAACTGGCGTTATGTCGATTTAATGAAGGCTTTGCAGGGCGCCAAAGGGATTCAGACCATTCCTCTGGAAGTCCCGGCTGACTATCCGGATGTCACCGCTACGGCCAAGTAAGAGCCTTAGACTGATTTAGATTCATCTAAGCTCCCATGATTATCTGGGAGAAGAAAGGATATGAAAAATTAATCCGTACCTTCGAAGTCTTAGCCATTATAGTCCTCTTTACCGCTGCCCCCGGGTTGCCCAAGCCGCTGGTGAAGGATGAGATGCTCATCCCCAAGATGCCGCAAAGGGCCCCCCACCTCTCAAGAATTCTCTGATAATCATTCCCCCGGCTAAACCTAGAGCTCTCGTATAAATTACTCCTTGTCCTGAGGGGGATTTTTGGTTAGATAACTGGTATCCTCTGCCCTTCTTTAAGAAGTCTTGCCGCAACCTTTTCAGAAAACTCACAATCCTGGCGCCAGGAATCGGGTGGCGAGAGGCATGAAATGATCGCCAATCATCCGCATCGGCACCTAACCGCTTACAGTTTAGCCCGCGCTCACGCTTAGCCTGACATAGAGGAAGCTGGCGCCCCATGAAAATGCAACCGAGCCCCTGGCACCTGTTTAGCATCCCTTCCTTCAGGCGCTTTGTGGCTGCGCAAATTTCTGCCATGCTCGCCTATCAAATGCTCTCGGTTGCCGTGGGCTGGCAGATTTACGACTTGACCCGGAGCGCCTTCAACCTGGGACTCATCGGTCTGGCGCTGTTCTTGCCTCAATTCCTTCTGGCCCTGGTGGTGGGACATGTGGCTGACCGCTATGACCGGCGCCGGATTATTTCCATTTGTTTGCTCATTGAAGGCGCGCTGACCGCAGTGCTGGCCGTCGGCAGCTTTACCCACGCCCTTAGCCGTGACTTGATCTTGGCCTGTGTTTTCCTGTTCGGTGCGGCCAGGGCGTTCGAGTCTCCGACCATGCAGGCTTTTCTGCCTATGCTGGTAGAGCCGGCCATCTTGCCGGAATGCGTCGCCTTGAGCGCTACGGGGAGACAGATTGGCAGCATCCTGGGCCCGGCCTTGGGCGGCGTCATCTACCTCGCCGGGGCCGGCTCAGCCTACACCAGTATTGCCGCCGCTTATGGTTTGGCGGCGCTATTTTACTTCGGCATTCCCTCGCCTTTGACTGCGGTGCGCCGCACCCCCCCGACGCTGAAATCTGTGTTCGACGGGGTCGCCTATATCCGCAGCAAGCCCGACATACTCGGCGCCATTTCGCTGGACTTGTTCTCCGTACTGCTGGGCGGAGCTACGGCTCTTTTGCCTATCTATGCCCGGGACATTCTCTCCACCGGCCCCTGGGGTCTGGGATTGTTGCGGGCTGCGCCCGCGGTAGGAGCACTGGTAATGTCGGGGTATCTGGTGCGGCGACCCTTCAAGCGCCGCATTGGCAGGATCATGTTCACCGCGGTAGCCGGGTTTGGCATTGCCACCATTGTCTTCGGTCTATCCCGCTCCTTTTGGCTGTCATTGGCCGCACTCACGGTCCTGGGGGCCACCGATATGGTCAGCGTGGTAATTCGCTTGACCTTGGTGCAGTTGGAGACGCCGGATGAAATGCGTGGACGGGTGAGCGCAGTCAATTTCCTTTTTATCGGCACATCCAATCAACTGGGAGAATTCGAATCCGGAGTCACTGCCGCCTGGTTTGGCGCAGTGCCCGCGGTGGTAATCGGCGGTATTTGTACCTTAGTCGTGGTCGCCCTGTGGATGCGCCTGTTTCCAGGTCTGGTTAGACGAGAGGCGCTAATCCCGGAAAATTTGTAGCTTCCCGCGGGCTAGGGCGATGGCTTACTTTTTGCTACCTTTTTCTGTTGGCCAGGGGAATCCATCGACCTAAAGCGAGAGAGGAACTCATCATGGAACGATTCAATCCGGAGCGGATTAAAGAATTGGTGGCAAAAATCTTCGAGAGAACCGGGGTATCGGAAGCCGATGCGCTGATTCTGGCCGAATCCCTGGTCGAGGCCGATCTGCAGGGAACCTCCACGCATGGAGTTTCACGGGTAGGCATCTACTCCCGGCGGCTGCGAGAAGGCCTCATCGATCCGCAGGCGGACATCACCATCGAAAAGAGGTGGCCCGCGGCGCTGACCATCAATGCCAACAACGGCTTGGGTCAGGTCCAGGCTTACAAGACGCTCCAGCTCTTGATTCCCATGGCCAGGGAATCCGGCTGCGCCTCCGCCACGATCCACAACTCCCAGCATTTCGGGGCGCTTTCTTATTTCACCAATAAAGCCGCCGAGCATGACATGATCCTTTTGGCGATGACCAACGTCGAGTCGTCCATGGCTCCTGCGGGGGCGCGTTCGGCATTTTTCGGCACCAATCCCCTGGCGATCTCTTTCCCCACCGGGAAGGGCTATCCCATAAAAATCGATCTCGCCACCTCGGTGGTGGCCCGGGGCAACATCATCGCCGCCCAACGCCAGGGCGAGTCCATTCCTCTCGGGTGGGCCCTGGACCCGGAAGGGAATCCGACTACCGATCCCGAAAAGGCCCTGGCCGGGACCGTCCTCACCATGGCGGGTCATAAAGGTTATGCCTTGGCGTTGATGGTAGAGGTGCTTTCGGGGGTGCTCTCCGGGTCAGATATCGGGCCTGCGGTGGGCTCCATGTACAAGGATTTTTCCCGCCCGCAAAACATCGGCCATTTTTTCAGTCTCCTCCATATCGCCGCCTTCATGGATATCGCCCTCTTTAAAGAGCGGATCAATGGCATGGTGGACCAAATCAAGGGCTGCGGGAGGCTACCGGGAGTTGAGGAGATCCTCGTCCCCGGCGAGCGCTCCTTCAGAAAGACCCGGGAAAACCGCCAGCTCGGCATACCTGTTGGCGAGGAAACGATCTCAGAGTTTCAGGCTCTGTGCCGCGAGTTTGGCATCCCCTTCTCCCTCGAGGTCCTGCAACAGAGATAGGGATTCAGTAGTGTCCGGCAACAAAATTGCATGGAGAGGATTACACTATCTCGCAGTTAAACTCTAGACCATTGTAATTTCAGCGATATCAACATATTATACCGATGCAACCAAATCCCCTCTCCCCTGCGAGGGGACGACACCGGGTGAGGGGTGGCTTCATCGGTCGTTCCATACCCCCCTCACCCTGCCCTCTCCCCCCAAGGGGGGAGAGGGAAATATCTTGTAAATTCCATGGATTGATTAGCTAGTGGGTATGCCTAAGTTCAAACAATTCTCTACTGCCTGCCTCATAGCAAAAACCTTGCCGGACACTACTGATAGGAATTAGGTTGGGGGGAGAGCTGGCCGCTGCCCGACGCTCCCCTGCAGAGCCTCTCCCAACCCTTGCCAGGCCGCCGCCCGGTAATTCTCATTGAATATCTCCTGCCTTCGGGTTATAAATTATTCAGTTAGCCAGGTATCTGCGTTATTAAAAGGATTCTTTAGAGCAGCATGAACGAGGACCCCAAGGCCAGGAGTCGCCGCCCGCAGCCTGACCGCAATTGCCCCAAAATTGTCTGGAATCCTGCCTCCCGTTATAAAGTCCTGCTTAAAATCAACAATGCCATCGTTAATCAGACCTCCCAGGAGAATCTGTTCCGGAGCATGGCCCGGGAAATTCGCAAGATCATTCATTATGATCGCTTCAGCATCAACATCTACGAACCTGACTCCAATTCCCTGAGCTGGTTCGCCATGGCCGAAGGCATTCTGGTCAAGGGCATGGATGACAGCTCTCGCTCCCTGGACAAGGGGCCCGTGGCCCGGGCCGTAGTCACCTCGCGACAGCCGCTGATCATCCCGGATATGTCCCAGTACAGCCACTGGCACACCATCAGACTAATGATGGAGGCCGGCCTGCGCGCGACCATGGCCTTTCCACTCATCGTCCGCGACCAGGTGGTGGGCTCCTTGCACTTTTCTTTCAAGGACCCCCCCGAGATGATGGACGAACTGGCTCAGTTCCTGGTGGAACTCTCGGGGCAAGTGGCCTTGGCCGTGGACAACATGCTCTCCCACCTCAAGTTGATCAGCCTGAATGCCAGCCTGGAGCAACAGAAGCGCTACCTCCTGAAACAGGTGGCCCCCCAATACAACCCGGATAATTTCTATTATTCGAGTCCGGCCATGCGGGAAATTATGCGGCAGGTAGAGATCATCGCCGACAGCGACGCCAGCGTGCTGATCACCGGTGAAACCGGGACCGGCAAGGACTGCATCGCTCGTTACTTGCACTACCTGAGCGGCAGGCGGGACCACTTGTTCGTTAAAGTCAATTGCCCGGCCCTGTCGCCGGGCCTGTTCGAAAGCGAACTGTTCGGACACGTCAAGGGAGCCTTTACGGGCGCGTATTCCAAGCGGGTCGGCCGCTTCGAGATGGCCAACGGCGGCACCATCTTCCTGGACGAAATCGGCGAACTCCCGATGCTCCTCCAGGCCAAACTGCTCCACGTCCTGCAAGACCGGCGCTTCGAGCGGGTGGGGGATAGCCGTTCCATCGACGTGAATTTCAGGGTGATCGCGGCCTCGAATAATGACATCCAGGCTGCCCTGAGAGAAAAGAACTTCCGGTCCGACCTGTTCTATCGGCTCAATACGGTTTCCTTCCATCTCCCGCCTCTGCGGGGGCGGGTCGAAGAGATCGAACCTCTCGTCCGCCAGTTGACCCAGGCCCAGGCCGAATCCATCCACCGGGTTCCTCCGATCTACTCCGGCGAAGTCATGGAAATGATGCAACGGCACTCTTGGCCCGGAAACGTGCGGGAGCTCAAAAATATCATCAGCCGTCTGATCATCGTGTTCAGCGGCAAAACCGTGACCCGCCGGGACATTGAGCCGCTGCTCAACCTCCAGCAGGGTGAGACCTGCTGCACCCCGCTCACCCTGGACGAAATGGAGCGCGCCCACCTCATCAAGGTGCTGAACCTCACCAAGGGCGTCGTCGGCGGTAAACATGGCGCCGCAGCCATCCTGAAAATGCCCAAGTCCACTCTCCAATACCGGCTCCGCCTCCACGGCCTTAACCCACATAAATTCACCCAATAATCTCCTCTGGCGCAGCGTACCTGCGGGGTCCGTCTCCCCCGCCGGCCGGCGTTTTATCCGCGGTCTGGCTGGCACGAATATTGAAATAGCTCAGGGTAGGAACCCACGCCTGCGCGGTTTCCCGGCGCGGCTGTGGCCGCCTCAGGAGGGGACGACATGCAGGACTGCGGCAGCATGCAGGGGCTATGGGGGCCCTCCGGCCATCAGGGGTGCGTTGGGGCCTTCAGCGTCAAGGACCAGGAGAGTATTCGGGTGGTCGTTGCCATTGCCGAGGAAGAGGACTCGCCGGTGGCGCTGTGCGTTAATGCGGACCTGGTGGCGCCGCCGGCTATCAAAGTCCTCGGCGCGGCAGCCACCTCCATGGCGGAACACTCCTCAGTTCCGGTGGCGGTGATCTTGGGCCATGCCCGCAACCTCGACCTGGTCAAGCTTGCCCTGGATTTGGGCTTTTCCACGGTGATGTTCGACGGTTCTTTTCTGCCCCTGGCAAGTAACGTGAAACTGACCGCCAAGGCAGTGGACCTGGCGGCCCGGGCCCGGGTCCCCCTGGAAGGGGCGATTGGAGCCTTCTCCGATTTCGGCAAGGACTCCGCGGGCCAATGCCTTATCTGCACTCTGGCGGCGGAATTTGTCCTGCAAACCGGGATCGACTCTCTGGCCGTATCCCTTCCCCTGGACGCCGGGCGAGGGTTCAGACTGGATATGGAACTCTTGAGCCAGCTCCGCCAAAGCGTGCCCGGCGGGCTGTCCCTCCACGATGCCAGCCTGCTCGCTCCCCGGGATATCCTGGGGGCTATGGCCGCCGGCATCTCCAGATTGTCTTTTAGCGTCTTCCTCAGCAAGGCAGCCACCCACAGCCTCGCGCCGCAAAACCGCCCCTGGTTAGGAGAAACCGTGCGCCAGACCTTGCGGCTCTTTCGGAATGACCGTCTTGGTTGTCGCCCCTGCGCTCCTGATGCATCTTGAATCTGGGCCCAAAGATGGGCCCAACCTTCCAGATAAATTGGCTCAATTTGGCCCGCACGCCCATGCATCTCAAGGCCAAGACGACCTTGAGCCGAATATTGGGCTTGCAGCCGAAAATTGGTCTCAATTTGGACTGGCGTAGCGGGAGGCTAAATCCGCGCTAATCCGCGTCCCCAGGGCGGTTCCCTCCATTGGCGACGGCTGGCATAGCCTGTGCATAATCAGGTCACAACAATCTTATCCGGGAGGCGCGGCCAGGGCAATTTCCCTGCAGGAGCACTTGCCGCTTACCCAAAATGGGGTTATTGAGGCTAGAGGGTCCTCCCCCTGCCCCATTAATTAGCTGCCGGTTTGGCAGAACCCAACCGATACCAAACTAAGGAGCGTGTGCATGATTCAATTTCTGGTTCACGAGAAGGGTGATACGGTCGGCGTGGCGACGGTGGACATCAAGGCGAACGAGACCACCAAAGGCTTATACATGGACAACCAGGAATCGTTGGAAGTCAAGGCCCTGGCGGACATCCCCCTGGGCCACAAGATCGCCCTGAAGGCCATGAATCAGGGCGATACGGTGATCAAATACGGCCATGATATCGGCGTGGTCTCCGCCCCCTTCTCCAAGGGCGCCCATGTCCATATCCACAACCTGAAGACGAAGAGGTGGTAAGATGAGTTTAGGCAAAGTTTTGGCTTATCGCCGGGAAAACGGCCGGGTAGGCGTCCGTAACCATGTGGTCATCCTGGCTTTGGATGACCTGTCCAATGCGGCCTGCGAGGCCGTGGCTAATCATATCAAGGGTACCCTGGCCCTGCCGCACGCTTATGGCCGCCTGCAATTTGGGGAAGACCTGCGGCTTTTCTTCCGCACCGTCATCGGCATGGGCGCCAACCCCAATGTCGCCGCCGCCGTAGTCATCGGTATTGAGCCCGAGTGGACCAACATCGTGGTGGAAGGCATAAAAAAGACGGGAAAGCCCGTAACCGGGTTTGGTATCGAGCGTCATGGAGACATCACCACTATCGCCGAAGCCAGCCGCCAGGCCAAAGAATACCTGCAGTGGGCCTCGGAACTAAAACGTGAAGAAGTGGACCTGTCGGAGATCTGGGTTTCCGTGAAATGCGGCGAGTCCGACACGACCTCGGGCCTGGCCTCCAACCCCACCGTGGGCAACGCCATCGACAAACTGGTGGCCGCGGGCGCCACGACTTCTTTCGGGGAGACCTCCGAGATCACCGGCGCCGAGATGGTCTGTAAGGAGCGGGCCGCCACCTCCGAGATCGGTGAGAAGTTTTATAAGATTTGGAAGGATTACGACGACTTCATCCAAGCAAATAAGACCGACGACCTTTCCGGCTCCCAGCCCACCAAAGGCAACATCCGGGGCGGCCTGACCACCATTGAGGAGAAGGCCTTCGGCAACCTCCAGAAGATCGGCAAGAAGGCCAAATACGTCGGGGTTCTGGAACCGGCAGAGGCTCCTACCGGTCCTGGGCTGTGGTACATGGATACTTCTTCGGCCGCGGCCGAGGCCGTCACCTTGTGGGCGGCGGCCGGTTTCGTGGTGCACCTCTTCCCCACCGGCCAGGGCAACATTTGTGGCAACCCCATCCTGCCGGTCATCAAGCTCTCCGCTAACCCATTAACCGTGAAGACCATGTCCGAGCATATTGATTACGATTGCTCGGGTATCCTGCGCGGTGAGTTGACCCTGGATCAGGCGGGTGACCGGCTTTTGGATATGACCCGGCGGACCGCCAACGGCCGCCTGACTGCCACTGAGGCCCTGGGGCACCGGGAGTTTATCCTGACCAAGCTTTACCGCAGCGCTTGAGCGAATCGCCAACCTGAAGGCCCGGGGCCGCGGCTGGCGGTAACCCGGTTGGCAGCCCTGGGCCGATTGCAGTACTTAGGCAGAGGCGCACCGCCTCGCCGCCAACAAAAAAGAAACCCCGGATAGGCCCGAGGAGACACCATGGTCACCAAAGTCCAGGCCGATTTGCTCATCATCGGCATGGGGGCTGCGGCAGAGATGGCGGCGCTCTATGCGCAGGAACGCAAGCCGGACCTGAACATCCTCATCGTGACCAAGGCGCTCCGGGGCAAGGGCGGCTGCAGCCGCATGGTCCAGGGTGGCTTCAATGTCGTTCTGAACCCTGAGGATTCCCATGAAAAACATCTCATGGATACCCTCAAGGGCGGCCAGTACCTCAACGATCAGGACCTGGCCAAAACCCTGGTGGAGCAGGCCACGCCCACCATTAAGGAAATGGAAACCAAGTTTGGCTGCTTTTTCGACCGCAATCCCGACGGCACTATCCATCAAAAGGCCTTCGCGGGCCAGGTCTTCGATCGTACGGTACACAAGGGTGACCTCACGGGTATCGAGATCATGAGCCGGTTCACCGAGCAGGTCATGAAGCGCCGCATCCCGGTCCTGGAGGAATGCCGCGCTGTAGAGCTGCTCCTGGACGAGACCGGCGAAATGGTCACGGGGGCGCTGCTCCTAAACATGCGGCGCGGCGAGTTCATCGTCGCCGAGGCGGCCGCCACCCTGGTGGCCACCGGCGGGGGCCCCACTCATTACCGCTTCCACGCCCCGGGGCCGGAGAAATCCGTGGACGGCCTCGCCATGCTTTACCGGGCCGGGGCGGTGATGAAGGATATGGAGATGCTCCAGTTCCACCCCACCGGCCTCATCGTCCCGGGCAGCGTGGTGGCAGGGGCCCTCCTGGAGGAGGGCCTCCGGGGCGCGGGCGCCTACCTTTATAACGGCGCCGGCGAGCGTTACATGCTCCGCTACGCCCCCGAGGTGGGCGAGCGGGCCACCCGCGATGTCGTCAGCCGGTCTTCTTACCTGGAGATGATGGCCGGCCGGGCCTGCCCCGAGGGCGGCGTGCACATTGACGCCTCCCATCTCGGGGCTGATTTCGTCCTGGAGAACTTCCCCGGTATGGCCGAACGTTGCCGGCAGTTCAATTACGACCTGGCCGGGGGCCGCGTTCCGGTAGGCCCCACGGCGCACTACTATATGGGGGGCGCGGTGATCGACACCAGTGGCAAGGCCACCCCGGAAAGGCTTTTTGTGGCCGGCGAGGACTCCGGCGGCGTCCACGGCGCCAACCGCCTGGGCGGCAACGGCATCTGCGATTCCTGCGTGTATGGCCGGCTGACCGGCAAGGCTCTGGGCCAGTACCTGGTTAATGGCAACCGGACTATCAAAGAGACCCGGCGCGGCCAGGTGGAGGAAACTATTGCCCGGCTCCAGGCTCCTTGCGGCCGCGCCTCCGGGGCCGACCCCTTCGCCCTGCGCCAGCAGATCCAGGAGTTGAACTGGAACAAGGTCGGGGTGGCCCGCCGGGAGCCGGATCTATCCGAGGCCCTGGACGAGATTGAGGCTATTGCCGCAGAACTGGACCAGGTGAGGGTCACCGGGGGGGCGGCGTACAACCTGATGTACAACACCTTCCTGGACCTGCAAAGCATGGTGGACACCACCAGGATGACCGCCTTTGCGGCCAGGTTGAGGGAGGAGACCCGGGGGGCCCACTTCCGCCAGGATTTTCCGGAGCAGCGGGACGACTATGGGCTGTTCAATATCTTCCTGAGCCGGGGCGAAGACGGAAAGCCCCAGGCCGAGAAAAAGCCTGTGGTCTTCAAATACAAGTCTTTGGAGGAGTGCCAGCGGTACAAAAAATAGGCGGGATCAGCCCGGGATATCCGGTCTTTGCTGACCGCCAGACGCCTCTGCCGCGGTAAAGGAGTCATTTCATGGCGCAAGATATTCCCATCGAGTACCGAAAACCCCTGGCCTGGGGGGAGTACGACCCCCATCGCCGGGAGGGGACCCAGGCGGGCATGTGGGCCTGGCTGTGGCAGCGTATCTCGGCCCTGGCCATCATCGTCTTGTTGGCCCTGCACCTTATTTTGACCTACAAGCCGGTCATTCAATTCCTGCTCCTGTTGGTGGTCACCTTCCATGCCGCCTTGGGACTGCGGGTCATCCTGCTGGACTTCAACCTGGTGGGGGTTAAATACCAGCGGGCGCTTATTTGGGGCCTGGTAGGCCTGGGGCTACTCGTCGTGACCGGAATCTGGTATTCGATCTACTAGTGTGATGCTTCATAATTGCTAGGACATTTCAAACTACGGTTTTTATAACCCCCCTTTGAAAAAGGGGGACTTTCATAACGAAACACTACACTAGGACGCTTTCCGAAAGAGACAACAGTGAGGCAGGGAGACCGGGAGACCAGGAAAATGGCACAGGCATCCGGGAGCGTACGCGATATCAAGATATTCCGCTACGACCCGCACTTGGGCGGCTCGGGTGATTTCCAAAGCTATGTTCTGGAGATCCCCGACGAGTCCACCACCACGATCCTGGACGTGCTCCTGCGTCTGCTCCGGGAGCAGGACCCGACCCTGGCCTTCCGCTACGCCTGCCGCGTCAACATGTGCGGCTCATGTGGCCTGGTCATCAACGGCAAGGAACGCCTGGCCTGCAAAACCAACGTCTCGGATTTTCCGCCGGGCCGGGACATTACCCTCAGGCCCCTGAACCACTTCCCGGTCATCAAGGACCTGGTGGTGGACCTGGAGCCCTTCTTCCGGAAGTACGAGGAGACGTTGTCCTTTTATGAGCCCCGGGAGGAGTTCACCGAACCGCTCCAGATCCGCCCCGACTCGAAAGAGCGCCGGGATATCGGCCGCGAGGCCACCGAGTGCATCGCCTGTGGCTGCTGTGTCTCCAGCTGCACCATGGTCCACTACCACGAAGACTACGCCGGCCCCGCAGCTCTGAATAGGGTTTTCACTCTCCTGGCCGACAGCCGGGACGGCCTGTTTGCGGAACGCCTGGACCGCGCCCTGGCCTCCTGCTACCACTGCCGCACCGAATTTAACTGCACCGACGTCTGCCCCAAAGGCATCAGCAGCACCAGGGCGATCAAGTACATCCAGAGGCTGGCCCTCACCCACTGCAAAGATAAACCTCGTCCGGAGCAGCCCAAGGCAGTCCCGGACACTCCGCCGGTGGCCTCTACGGACCGGAGAACCTTCCTGCGCCAGGTGGGGGTTGGCCTTCTGGGTGCCGCCTCGATAATTGTCGTCGGCGGGGTAGCCGCCACCACCGCGGTGAGTCCCAGCCTGGTCAAGACTTCCAAGCTGTGGGTACCGGTGGCGCCGTTGAGCCAGATCCCCATGGGTGACATCGCCACCCTCATGATGCGCTACGACCTTAAAAATGGTCTGTACACCCAGGAGGTGGCAACGCCGGTCCTGGTTTCCCGGACCGGCAGCCAGATCACTTGCTTCAACGCGAGCTGTACGCACCTGGGCTGCATCGTGAAGTGGGACAGCCAGTGGGAACGCTTCCGCTGTGCCTGCCATGGCGGCGTCTTTGACCGTGACGGCCGCGTCCTGGCCGGTCCGCCACCCCGACCCTTGGACCGCTACAGGTTCAAAGTGGACTCCGACCTTCTGCTAGTGGAGGTGGGTTGACATGGTGGGCCAGGACTTCCGTGACCGCATCGGTTGGGAAAAATACCTGAGGCCCTTCCTGTTCAAGGAATTGCCCCCGGACACGGGTTGGGCGGCGACCCTGGGAAGCTTGTGCCTGCTCCTGTTCGGGCTCCTGGTGGTAACCGGCATCTTTCTGGCGATGTTCTACAATCCTTCGCCGGACAAAGCCTTCCAATCCATCGACTACATCATGAAGGACGTGCCCCTGGGCGCGGTCCTGCGCGGCCTCCACCACTGGGGAGCCGGCGCCCTGGTCCTCGTCGTATTCCTGCATCTGCTGAGCACCTACTTCTCCGGAAGCTACCAGGCTCCCCGGGAGCTGACCTGGGTCCTGGGCGTCTGCCTGTTCCTGATCACCCTGGGGCTGGGTTTCACCGGCTACCTCCTGCCCTGGGACCTGAAGGCTTATTGGGCCACCGTGGTCAGTTCCAACATTCCCCGGCACCTCCCGGTGATCGGCAAGTTTATCACCGGAATCATGCTGGGCGGGCAGACCATGTCGGGCCTGACTCTGACCAGGTTCTACGCGGTCCACACCCTGCTTTTGCCGGCCTTGCTGGCAGGCTGCGCCTTCCTGCATATCTATCTCGTGCGCCTCCATGGTTTGGCCGCAGCCCCGGAGAAGCAGCCTGCCCAGGCGGAAACCGGCCGGCGGATGTACCGCTTCTTTCCCGAGCACGCCTTCCGCAGCGCCCTGGTCTTCTCTGTCGTACTGTTGATCCTCATCGGCCTGTCGGTTTTTGCCCGCATCCCCCGGGAGCAAATCGCCGGAACCTTCATCGAATCCTACCTGCCCCGGCCTGAGTGGTACTTTATGTGGTTGTTCCAGCTCCTGACCTTCTTCTCGGGCGCCTGGGAGACAGTGGGCAGTTTGGTCCTCCCCATTATCGGCCTCATCCTCCTGTTGGCGCTGCCCTTTTTGAATAAATCGCGGGACCGAGGCCTGGCCAACCGGCCCCTGGCCGCGGCCGTGGGGGTCACGGCAGTCATCGCGGTCGTCTATCTGAGCCTCATGGGTTTCATGGGCACCCTGCCCTACGGTGAGATCATTCCTGTCCCCCAGCGCCCCTTGATGGCCAACGAGGCCCGGGGCCTCTCTCTTTACGTGGACCGGGAATGCGCCTACTGCCACCAAATCCAGGGCCGGGGCGGACATCGCACCGGACCCGACCTGTCCAACATTTTGGCCAAAGGCAGAGATGTGGACTATCTGGTCAAGTTTTTCAAGGACCCGCAGGCGGTGAGCTCCACTGCCATCATGCCCAAATACGACCTTCCCGATCAGGACCTGCGGGACCTGGCGGAATTTATCCTTGCCCTGGATTTCCGCAGATATCCCCTGAAAATCTTAAAACGGGACGAGGTTCCCAAATATTCGGCCCTGATCAGGACTCAGCAGTCGCAACTGCGGCCCGGCGCTCCGGGTATGAGATAAAAGGAGTCAAAAAACCGATGACCAACTTCGACTATCAAATCGTGGAAGAGGCCGCCAAACAGCTCTATATCCGGGCCCTGTGCGATCTGCCGCCGGACGTCAGGGCGGCCCTGAAGAAGGCTTACGCCCGGGAGACCCAGCCCACGGCCCGGGCCGTATTCGAGGCCATCTTCAAAAATATCGAAATCGCCGACCGGAACCAGACCCTCATCTGCCAGGATACGGGCTTGCCCATTTACAAAGTCAAAATCGGCTCGCAATTCTGCTGGAACGGTTACCAGATCAAGACCCGGCTTTACGAGGGCGCCAAGCGAGCTACCTTGGAATTCCCCTTCCGGGGAAGTTCCACCCATCCCCTGACCCGGGTAAATCCCCAGACCTCGGTGGGCCCGGGGCTGCCGGTGATTTACTACGACTTCGCCGAGGACTCCGACTGTCTGGACATCCTCATGGCGCCCAAGGGCTCGGGCTCCGAAAATATGAGCAAAATGCAGATGTTTTATCCGGCCCACGGCGTCCAGGCGCTGAAGAAGTTCGTCCTGGACACGGTGCTGGAATCCGGCGCCAATCCCTGTCCTCCGGGCATTATCGGAGTCGGCATTGGTGGGACCGCCGACCTGGTAATGAAGCTGGCGAAGGACGCCATCTTGCGCCCCGTGGGGCAGCGCCACCCGGATCCCGAAATCGCCGCCATGGAGGTGGAACTGGAAGAAGCCATCAATGCCACAGGCCGCGGCCCCATGGGCCTGGGGGGAGACGTCTCCACCCTGGCGGTGCATATCGAGATGGCCTACACCCATATCACCCAAAATCCGGTGGCGGTGAACACCCAGTGTTGGCCGGCCAGGCGGTCCCGAGCCATCATCCATCCCGACGGCAACGTCGAATATGGCTACTAACCGCGAGGAGAACTGAGCCATGGCGGAATACCATCTCCAGTCCCCATTTTCCGAAGAGGATATCAGGCAGCTCCACGTGGGGGACATCGTTTATTTCGACGGTCTGCTCTTCGGCATCCGCGACCTGACCCAAATCTATATGTTTGACCAGCACCACGAACCGCCGGTCAGCCTGGCCGGGGCGCCCTGCATTCATACCGCCCCGAGCCTGCGTAAGGTGGAGGGCGGGTGGGAGAAAATCTGCATCGGCACCACCACCAGCACCCGGATGGACCGGTTCACCCCGGCATTGATCTGCAAGTACGGCGTGCGGGCCATCATCGGCAAGGGCGGCCTGTACCAGCCGAGCCTGGAGGCGATGCAGAAGTGCGGCGCCGTGTACCTGGCCATCGTCGGCGGCGCCGCGGCCCTGGAAACCCAGCAGATCGAAGCAGTGGAGGCGGTCTACTGGGAGCATCTCCACCCCGAGGCCCTCTACCAGTTCCGGGTGAAGAACTTCGGACCCCTGACCGTGGCCATGGATAGCCACGGCCGGCACCTCTACGAGGAAGTCAAGGCCGAGGCCATCCGGAGGCTGCCGGAGATCTACAAAAAGCTGGGTGTTTGAAGGCAACCCGCAAATAACCGAAGAGGATATCCCCATGTTGGCAAAGACGATGAAAAACTTGATCAAAAATGGCTTTCAGGCCAGCTTTGCGGAAAACGCGGCCGCTGCTAAGGCCATGGTTCTCGGGATGATCACCCCGGGCGCCGCGGTTGGGGTTGGAGGTTCGGTTACCATTCGCCAGTTGAATTTGATCGAGACCTTGCGCCGGCAGGGCCATGAGGTGTATGACCATTGGCAGGATGGACTTAGTCCTGAGGAAATCCGAGAGATCAAGTTGCACCACGTCACCTCGCCTTTTTTCCTGACTAGCACCAACGCTATCACCCAGGATGGCAAGCTGGTTAATATCGATAATACCGGCAATCGGGTGGCTGCCATGATCTTTGGACCGCAGCAGGTCATCGTGGTGGCCGGAAAGCACAAAATCGTTGCCGATGTCGACGCAGCGCTGCAGAGAATCAAGGAAAAAGTCACGCCGTTAGTTGCCCGGCGTCGGCGGGACAACACCCCCTGTGCCGTCACCGGCAAATGTGAAGATTGCGACAGTCCCCACCGCCTCTGCCGGGCGACCACCATTTTGGAGCGCAAAACCATGGGCGTCGGGACCTTTTCGGTCATTATCGTGGGAGAAGCCTTGGGGATTTAAGGAGGAGGTTGAGGTGGCAATATGCCAAAGACCATAATTTTAGGGGTAATCGGAGTCGATGCGCACGTAGTTGGCAACAAGATCATTGCCCAGGCCTTAAAAGATGGCGGCTTCAAGGTAGTGAACCTTGGGACCTTCGTGCTCGCCGAGGATTTCATCAAGGCGGCCATTGAGACTAACGCCGACGCCATCATGATCGGGTCGCTGTGCGGACACGGAGAACTCGACTGCCAGGGATTCAGAGAGAAATGCATCGAGGCCGGCAAGGGGAACCTCCACCTGGTGCTCGGCGGCAATCTGGTGGTGGGCAAGCAGGAATGGGAGGGAGTTCATAAAAAGTTCCGCCGGATGGGATTCGATCGGGTCCATCCGCCCGGCGTCGCTGTGAAGACTATTATCGCTGATCTCAAGAAGGATCTGGGCCTGGCAGATGGAAACTGATCACGCTCTGTTTGTCGACTTCGGTAGCACGTTCACCAAGATCGTGTTGGTGAATCTCGCGACCGAAGAGGTGCTCGGCCGGGTCCAAACTCCATCCACCGTGGAGACCGATATCACTATCGGCCTGAAGCGCGGCCTTGAGGCCATAGGTGTGATCCTGGGCGGACCTCCCGTGTACCACCACAAGTTGGCCACCAGCAGCGCCGCCGGCGGGTTAAGGATGGTGGCCATCGGCCTGATTCCAGATTTGACGGTGGAGGCTGCCAAGCGGGCCGTGCTAGGCGCGGGGGCCAAGGTTGTAGGGGTCTATGCCTACCAGTTAACGGAAGATGAGATCCGGGGACTGGAAAAAGCGGCGCCGGACATCATCCTGTTGGCGGGAGGAACAGACGGCGGCGACCGGGAGAACGTCATAAAAAATGCCGAGTCCCTTCGCCAGTCGAAAGTAAAGGCCCCCATCATTTATGCCGGGAACAAGGCCGCGTCGGACGAGGTCCGGAAGATCCTTACCGCGGGCCACAAAGAGGTGGTGGTCGCGGAAAACGTCATGCCCGAGATCGGCGTCCTCAAAGTGGAGCAGGTCCGCTTGATCATTCGCGAACTCTTCATCAAGAGAATTATCGACGCCAAAGGCCTCAAGAATGCGGAACAGTTCATCGACAGCATCTTGATGCCCACGCCCACCGCAGTATTGAATGCGGCCAAACTGTTGGCCGAGGGCACGCCCAATGAGCCGGGGCTGGGGGATCTGGTGGTGGTGGATATTGGCGGGGCGACGACGGACATTCACTCCATCGGCCTGGGAGCCCCCACGGAAGCCGGAGTCATCCCGAAGGGCCTGCCCGAGCCCTACGTAAAGCGGACGGTGGAGGGCGACTTGGGGATGCGCTACAACGCGGCAAACATAGTCCTGGCGGTGGGCAAAGAGAAGTTCTGCCAGCAGCTGCTCGGGATGGTCGTCGATCTGGACCAGGCAGTGGAGAAGTTAAACCGGAAACCGGACAGCCTCCCGGGCCAGAAAGAAGAACTGGCGCTGGATGTGGAGCTGGCCCGAACCGCAGTCCGCCTGGCCATAGAAAGACATGCCGGGGTGATAGAGGTGGCCTACGGCCCCCTGGGTCAGTTTCTCATCCAGTACGGAAAGGACCTGCGGGGGATCAAGACCGTCATCGGCACCGGAGGGCCGCTTATTTTTGGCCCTGACCCGGAAACGGTTTTGCGAGAGACGCTCTATTCGGCCGCAAACCCCCTCTCCCTGAAACCGCAGGAGCCCACTCTTTACCTCGACGAGAAATACCTCCTGTATGCCATTGGCCTGATGGCTGAATTATATCCCGACAAGGCCCTGCGGATCGCCAAAAAGTGCTTGAGGAGAGTGCATTGAGGAGTTCCTCCATGAAACTGTCGAACGAACGCTGGAGCGAAGAGGATTTCCAGCAGGAGCGGGAAAAGGCGCTGGCGCTTTGGCCCACGGGAAAAGAGGTCGATACCCAGGAGGCCATAGAGTACCACCTGAACCTCCCGGACGCCAAGAACTACGCCAAGGTGGTCCGGAAGGCCAAGGAGGAAGGCCGCACCTTGGTGCAGCCCCGGGGCGGGGTGGCTTTAATCGATGAACACATCAAACTGCTGCGCTGCCTGCAGGACGAGGGCGGCGCCGACCTGCTGCCGACCACCACCGACACTTACACCAGAAACATGAAATTCCACGAAGCCCAGAGGGGGATCGAGGAGAGCATCAAGACCGGACGGTCCATGCTCAACGGGCTGCCCGTGGTCAATCACGGCCCCAGGCAGGTCCGCCGGGTCGTCGAAGCCGTGGACCGGCCCATCATGACCCTTTCCGGCACCCCGTTTCCCCGGCTGACCTCCGAAGTCACCATTGCCGCCGGCTTCACCGGCTACCTGGGCGCCGGCATTTCCTACCCCTGCTCGTACATCAAGTCCATGAAATTGGAGGAAGGCATCCAAAATTACCAATACCTGGACCGTCTCTGCTCCTACTACGCCGAGCATGGGGTTTTGATCCATCGCGAGCAACCCGGTTTCCTCACCGGGACCTTGATTCCGCCCGGCATCGGGGTGGCCGTGGGCGTCCTGGAGGTGCTGCTGGCGGCTGGCCAGGGCCTGCGCCATTACAGCGTCGGCCTGACCCAGAACCTGGACCTGGTACAAGACGTGGCTGCCCTGATGGTCTATGAGGAAGTCTGCCAGCATTATCTGAAGCAGGCGGGAATCGACGACATGTTCATTTCCGTGGCCACCCATCAGTGGATGCAGGCCTTTCCGACCAACGAGGCGGAGGCCTTCAGCGTCATCGTCATGGGCGCCATCATTGCGGTGCTGGGCGGGGCCACTCAGATCATCACCAAGACCTCTCACGAGGCCCTCGGCATCCCCACCATGGAAGCCAACGCCGCCGGGGCGCGGGCGACGCGCAAGGCCATTGACATGATGCGCCGGCGCCGCTTGCCCCTGGATGATGAAGTCAAGGACGAGATGGCCGTGATCAAGAAGGAGGCCATGGCCATCGTGGATAAGGCTTTGGAGTTGGGCGAGGGAGACGTCGCCGTCGGGGCGGTGCGCGGCTTCGCGGCCGGCACCATCGATATCCCCTGGGCCCCTAACGTCCACACCCAGGGAGCCGTCATTCCGATCCGTGACGGCAAAGGGGCTATTCGGTATCTGCGGACCGGCAACCTGCCGTTTAACAAGGAGATCCTGGAATACAACCAGTCGAAGATCAGGGAGAGGGAGGAGATGATCGGCGCGCCAGTGGATTACGAACTGGCCTGTTTCGATATTCAGGAAATCTGTAGAGATTGTATCTGAGGTTAACCGATCAGGGTACAGCCGCCACCTATGGGGCTTTGACTTTGCCAGGAATCAACCAGTTTCAAGAATACCTGCAAGTATCTGACAACCGCTAACCCTAGGAAGGACTTTATGGGGAGGAAAAAGGTCATGGCAAAAGAAGGGAAACACCTTGAGCCCACCTGTGCCAGATGTTCCATTGAACCGGAAATGCGGGCCTGTAAGAAACCGAGAGGAGCCGGTTCCAAGGGTTGTCCCACGTTGATCCGCAAGGAACTATTGGGGAAGGCCAATGAAGAATACCTGGATCAGGAGACGGGTTCATTCGCCCTGCAAGCCTCGATCCAGGAAGCCGCTTGCTTCGCCAATCGCCACGAACGTCCTTATATCTTGCAGCCGGAAAAAACCAGGATCGAGGAAATCTGCGAGTTTGCCCAGCGCATGAATTATAAACGCCTGGGGCTGGTGTTTTGCAATGGCCTCAAAAAAGAGGCGGCGATTGTCGATGAAATCCTGCGAACTAATGGATTCGAAGTAGTTTCGGTAATCTGCAAAGCCGGCAGGACCTCAAAGGATCTTATTGGCATTGAGGACCAAGATAAAGTATGCCATGGCACCGATGAGCCGATGTGCAATCCGATATTTCAAGCAAAGTTAATGAATAATGAAAAGACACACTTTAACGTCTTATTAGGTCTTTGCGTCGGCCACGATTCTCTTTTTTTTAAACATGCTGACGCCTTCACTACAGTTTTGGCCGTGAAAGATCGTGTTACTGGCCACAATCCCTTGGCGCCCATTTATCTCTATGACCATTACTATAAAAAATTAAAACGGCCTTTAAAAGCAATTTCTGGCAAAACGCAAAATAATCATGAAAAAGGAGGGCAATCTGATTAATGGTGAAATAACTTGTTTTATTTTGCCACGTTATATGGGTGATATAGCCCTTGGGGGGAGCAGCGGAGCGGATAGATAATTAACAACTTCTTTTGGCGCCGGGCGCAGAGAGGGCAAGAAAATGAGCAACCAGGGGAAAGAGGGAAAACGGGGTGCCGCGATTGAGCTCGCAGCTGGAGCCGTCCGCGCTACGAAGTCACGTTGGGTTGTCCTGTTTATTCTTTGTCTTTTGTATCTGATTTCCTATCTGGACCGGACCGCCATTTCCGTAACTGCCCCGGAAATGATCAAGGAGTTCGGTTTCAGCAAAACCCAGATGGGTTTGATCTTCTCGGCCTTTTTCATTCCTTATGGGTTGCTGCAGATTGTCGGAGGTCTGCTGGGGGATTATTACGGCCCCAGAAGGGTATTGACCCTGTTGATGGGCTGGTGGTCCGCCTTTACCATCATTACCGGTATGGCCTGGAACCTGTCCTCTATGTTCGTCATCCGGGTGCTCTTCGGCCTCGGGGAAGCAGGGGGGTTTCCCGCCGCCACCCGGGCCATGTCGACCTGGTTCCGTCCGCAGGACCGGGGCAACCTGCAAGGCATCACCCATGCGGCCTCTCGCTTCGGAGCGGCGGTGGCCCCGCCGGTGGCGGTTTTCATAATGCTGAAATACGGCTGGAAGTCGGTCTTTTATATCTTGGGGACTATGGGCTTCCTGTGGGCCGCGGCCTTTTATTACTATTACCGGGACAACCCCAAAGATCATTCTGGCGTTAACGAGGCCGAACTGAGCCTGATAATCGCCAACAAAGAATCTATCCCCGACGCTAAGAAAGATAAAGCGAAGATCCCTTGGGGACGGATTTTTAAGAATCGGCATTGCTGGGCCCTAACCTTTTCCGATTTTTGCTACGGCTATACCCTGTGGGTCTATTTGACCTGGCTTCCCAGTTATTTGGTGCAGGACAGGCATTTCAGCATTCTGAAGATGGGATTTTATGCCGCCATTCCATTGTTTGCCGCCATGATCGGGGATATCGCGGGCGGCTTGCTCTCCGACCACCTGTTCAAGAAAACCAAGAACTTGAAACTGGCCAGGTGTTACTTGATTTTTGCCGCCTTTATCGGGTCGGCGGCTTTCACTCTGCTGGGGGCCTTTGCCGCCAGCGCCTATAACGCGGTTTACCTGCTGGCCGCCGCCATGTTCTTCCTGGAGTGCTCCAATGCCAATCTGTGGGCCATCGCCATGGACCTGGGCGGGGATCATTTTTCCGGGACCGTCTCCGGGGTTATGAACACCGGTCAAGGGGTGGCGGGAATGATTTCACCCATTGCTTTTGGCTTCATTGTTGACGTCACCGGTTCCTGGACTGTTCCCTTCTTTTTCAGCACGGCGGTTTTGCTGGTCGGAGCCTTCGCCATCCTGACCATTGATCCTTCGAAGACCATTATGCCATTGGTCGAGCCGGGGCCCATGGAGGATTTGCTCTTGGAGTAGCGGCGTATATCGGCCTGCGGCCATTGACTGGCACGCCGGGGATAGAATGCGGACACTCCACAGAGGATAAGAAAAATGAGCAATCCCAACGATAAAAAAAATCTGATAGAGAACCGGATCGAGGTTGCCCGGAGAAAGCCGATTATCGCGGCCACGACCAGGGTTACCATCCTGCTCTCGATGATGTACTTGATCATGTATTTGGACCGGGTCAATATTTCCATGGCCGCCAAGGCCATAATGAAAGAGTTCTCCCTATCCAATACCCAGCTCGGGTTCGCTTTCTCAGCCTTTTTCTGGCCCTACTTCATCGGCCAGTTGTTCGGCGGATATTTCGCCAAGCATATCGGCTCCCGCCTGACCTTGATCTTGTGCGGTACTCTGGTTGCGGTTATGACCATCAGCACCGGCTTCGTCACCGGGATGATGACTCTCATGGCCGTCCGGTTCGGCCTGGGTTGCGGCGAGGGGCCGGCCTGGTCGGGCGCCACTTCCGCCATGAGCGACTGGTACGACGTCAAGAAATTCGGCTTCATTCAGGGCGTCACCCACAGCGCCTCCCGGGTGGGCATGACGATCGCGCCGCCCATTGTCGCCTTTATTATGCTCTATTTGGGCTGGCGCTATGCGTTCATTTTCTGCGGCTTGCTTTCGGTCGCCTGGGTTATCGCCTGGGCATACATCTATCGAGACAACCCCCGCACCCATCCATTGATTACCGAGAAAGAACTGGCGAAGCTGCCGCCGGTCTCAAAGGTAACCAGGAAGGTCCGCGTCCCCACCCTCGCCCTCGCCAGGCGGATCGCCCCGGTTATGATGTGCCAGTTCGCCTACGGAGTTGGCCTCTGGTTGTTCGTTTCCTGGCTACCCCTTTATTTCATGAACAAGCACGGACTAAATCTGAAGGCCTCGGCGCTTCTCTCCGCCCTGACCTTCGGTGCCGGACTTATTGGCGACGCCCTGGGCGGGGTCCTATCCGATCATGTTTTCCATCGAACCGGGAACAAGCGTCTGGCCAGGAACGTCCTCATCTGTACCTTCCTGCTGGCCGCCGCGGCCTTCCTGTATGCAACTATGCTCACCCACAATATTACCGCGGTGACCATTATTATCGCCGTCTCCTTTTTCTTCTTGGAGCTCACGGTCGGGCCCATGTGGGCGGTTCCCATGGATATCAGCCGGGACTTTGCCGGCATCGCCGCGGGCATGATGAACTTCGGCGCGGGATTGGCAGGGATCGTTTCCCCGCCGATCATTGGCTGGCTGCTCGACAGGACGCACAACTGGGACAACCCCTTCTTGTGCATCGTGGGCACGCTCGCGGTCGGAGGGGTCCTGGCGATCTTCTTGCGCCCGGACAAACCTTTTGTCTGGTCGCACGCTGAGTCCGTCATGGAATGGCCGCTTGATCAGGCGGACTGATTCGATTGCGCAACGCTCATGGAGGTCTTATGAAACTGCTATTCCGGGCCTGGTACCACTACCTCCCCCTGCGGAGGCCCTACCGTCTCTCCTTTGCGACCCTGGAGCAATTCGAGACCTTCTATGTGGCCCTGGAGGGTGAGGGCAGGATTGGCTTCGGCGAAATTACCCCGCTCCCGGGATACGGCGGGGAGACTGTTGAGCAGGCGAGCCGCGCCTTGACCGAGGCCAAAGATGAATTGGCTGCGGGTAAACCGGCCGCTGAAGTGGTAGCTCAGTTGTCTAAGAAATACCCTATGACCGCTAGCGGGCTGGCCTGCGCCTTTGAGACCTGGGCCGAAGGCGAGGCCAAGGCCTTTCAGGCTCCTCTCCCGGCCGGCGTCCCCCTGGCTGGCCTCTGCGCCGGCAATACCCCGGAGGTGATAGCGGCCGAGGCCCGGCGCTTGATTGGCAGCGGCTTTACCGTGCTCAAGCTCAAAGCGGGCCGGGCTCCGGAAACCGAAGAGGCCCTGGTCCGGGCCGCGGCCCAGGCACTTCCCCCCGGCGGGAGTTTGCGCCTGGATGCGAACCAGGCCTATTCGTTCAAAGATGCCCTGGAACTCTGCCGCCGCCTGGAGGACCTGGGGGAGATAGCCCTTTTGGAGCAGCCCTTTAAGCCCGAGATGTGGTCCGAGACCGCCCGGCTGACCTCGTCCACCTCCTTCCCGATTATGCTCGACGAGTCCATTTGGAATAAGGAAGAGGTGGCCCGAGCGCTGGAGGTCGGGGCCAGGCACGTCAAGCTCAAGCTCTGCAAGCATCCGGGCCTGGCCGGTACCATTGCCCTGGTGGAGGAGGCTCGCCGCCTCGCCCTTGGCATCGTCTATGGCAATGGGGTGCAGACCGCCCTGGGGAACCACCTGGAGGCGCAGGTTCATCTCCGCTTAGGCCTGCTCACAGCCACCGAAGCCAACGGTTTCGCCAAGGTCCAAAGCCATCCCTTCCGCTCCGGACTCAGTGTCTCACAGGGCAAGCTCGTGGATCAGGGGATCAACGTCACCTCCGAGGCTCTGGCCACCGGACGCCTCGTCGCCGAGACTACTATCCCGGCGGCGGCCTAGAGAGAGGGATTCCTCAGAATTTGGCAAAGGATAGCCGGCAGCTCTGAACTTTGCCATAATAACGGACAAGGAGGTGTTTGGGGTTGGTGCCAGATCCCCTGTGCCGGCAATCAGGCTGTCTGACCACAAGACTATTATTCCTGCATGTCAGTTAGCGCCGCAACGAGGAAGCTCAGGCCGCGGCCATCCCAAGGCTGCCAGTGATCTGAGAAGAGCAGGCGTTTAAGTCTGCCCGAAACTTAATAAAACGCTGGGAGGTATACCGGTAATAGTTATCCTGTGTCATTCCACTTTAGAGCCAAAACCGGAGGGCCATATGGACAAAAAAGGCTTTTCATTATTCCACCTGCCATTGCCGATCAGGGTCGTGGGTCTCTTAATTGTCGGTTTTGCCTTGGGACTCGCTTTTCCCAAGAATACTTTGGTCCATTACCTGTTTATCAGCGGTACCTTTTTCCCCAAGACCATCGTAACCTTATGCGCCTTTTTGATCTTTAACCTCCTGGCCGGGGGCATGGCCAAGCTCAGCCTCTTCCACAAGGAGAAAGCCGGCAAGTTGTTCGGCATCATCCTGGGCATGTATGTAATCATGGGCGGGGTTTCCTTAATCTACGTCACGATCTGGCTCCACTTCCTTTCTCATCTTCCCTTCTCCCTCCCCGGGGTCGTGGTTCCTGGCGCCCTGGCCTGGATCCTGGAGATTGGCCACACCTTCACCCATGTCATGTCCCAACAGCCCCTCCTCCAGGCCCTGGCGGGAGCCATGTTTTTCGGCTGGTTGTGCGCCAGGGTCCCGGCCCTGCATCGCATCGCCCACGGCTTCATAGCCATTGGGGACCATATACTGTGGGCCTTCAAAAAGATCATCTGGTACTACCCGATCATGATCGGCTGTCTGGCCATCGGCATTCCTATGAAATTTGGCACTAAAGGCATGCTTCTCTATGCCCAGGCCGTCCTGTGGATCGCGATTGTCACCTGCATCTGGTCCCTGATCATGATTGTCATTACCTTGCTGTTCACCAAGCGGACCTTCAAGCAAGTCATTTCATATTACGCCACCGTATGGCCCACTGGGTTCGGCACCGGCGGCTCCTATGACACACTGGCGGTTAACGTCGTTTCAGCCGAACAAGACCTGGGTTTACACGAAGAGATCGCCGAAATCTCCATCGTCTTCGGCACCGTGCTCAACAAAAACTGCGCTACCATGTCAGTGTTCGTCGTCACCATCGCCGTGTGCCGCATGCTCAATATCCCCCTCTCGCTCTCGCAGATCGTCATGATGATCGCGCCGGTGATGATCCTGGGATTGGAGTCGCCCGGCATCCCGGGAGGAGCCGGATATTTCATGTCACCCATCGTCGGCGTGCTGCTGGGCGCTCCGAATATGGGCGTCTTTGTCACGACTTTCATCGCGGTGTACAGCGGCCTGGTCCCGATGTTCGCCACGGCCGGAAATACCACGGATGATGGCGTGGTGGGGGCTTTCCTGCAAGACGTCTTCGGCCGCTTTATCTGGGGAGAAAGCCCCCTAGCTCAGCCTCGAGTCGAGGAGGTAAGATAATGTTTAATAAGGTCGTGGGTTGGATACTTTTTGCCACCGGCGCCTGGATGATGATTTCCCCGCAAGCGATCTTGGGCCTGGATCAGTTGAAATGGATGGCCCACTATGCCTTCTCGGGAGAAATGTTGCTGGGCATCGTGGTCCTGATGGCCGCCTACTATTTGATTGGCTTGAAGCCGTCTGAGAGTGCCGCGAAGCATATTAAAGGAACTCGGACCGTTTAAGCTCTCCGGGAAGAGCAGGAGAGAATCGAGGCGATCAGGGGGCGGACTGTTGACGGGAATTGGCAGGCAAAAGTCCTGCCCGGTTTTGGCGCCGCCTGATTGGCCTGGTGATGACCGGGACCGCTCCGCGGGTGTCCTGAAAGGGTGATCATGGAAGTCTACCAGTTGTTGATCCTGGCGGTGGCGACCACTGCCTCCGCGATCATCGCCAACGGCGTCGGCATCGGTTCCGGCATCTTCCTCTTGCCGGTCCTGTCCCTGGTTTTCCCGGCCAAGGTCGCCCTGGGATTGGGAGCGCCGCTGATGTTCGTCTCCAATGTGGTCGGCGTTAAAAATTATTGGGGGGAGTGGGGGGAGTGGCGCGAACTGCTGCGCTTCTTCATCGCCGCCACCCTGGGCATCATCTTGGGTTCCTGCTTGATTAATATTATCCCCAACCACCTCTTTAAGATCGGGGTCGGGATATTTGCCACCTGCTTTTCACTCTTCCAACTGATTAAGGTCTCCTCCGCCTGGTTGTGGTTCCGGCCCCTGAAGGCCGCTTCCCTGAGCGCAACCGTTCTTCAGGGCGGCAAGGTCCTCGCGGTGGTCGTCGGCTTTCTGGGCGGCTTCGTTACAGTCCTGTGCCATGCCGGCGGCACGGTGTGGTCCATGTACTTTGTGGGCCGGAACCTGGATAAACGCTGTCTGGTCAGCACGCTCATGCTCCTCTTCGCCTTCAGCAATCTCCTCAAAATCTTCACCTATTGGGGAATCGGCATCCTGAGTCCGCAATCCACCCTGATCGTGCTGGCCATGTCTCCCATCATCATCCTCAGCGCCAACTTCGGTAACTTCCTGAACAAAAAGGTCCGGCCGGAGCTGTTCCGGGATATCGTGCTCCTGATCATCCTGGTGGCCGGGATCAGCCTGATAATTTTTTAGTCCCTGATTCCCCCTTGCTGATGAGAAGCAGGGATCACCTTTCCTTCGGCCAACTAGTGGCAAAGCTGAAATGGGCGGTTTTTGCGAAGGCTGCCGAAAAAGGTACTCCCCGGGTTTGCTGCCCTCCAATTTTCGTCCCCTTCTATCTACCCGAAATCATTTCTAATTGACATAACCTTGGAATCGTGCTCTAGGTGCAAACTAGAAACAGACCGAGGGCATTTCCCCAAGGAACTGGCCAGGATGCCAGGCCATTCTAGAATTGCCGTTCAGGTTTCCGGCAGGCCACCATACCTGTTAGCCCGGGTTTGCCTTTTTGCCCTCCTCCCATATCTCCTGCGGCCCCTGATCTATTATAGTCATCTGATTCAATCTTGCTTTCCAGCCGCCTTTGAGCACCCTGCATCCAACAATACTGTAATTTTATTCTGGTCGGTGATCAAGGTTAACTAATTGTATCTTCTAATGAATTACAGGACGATAATTCATTCTTTCCCCAAAAACTAGCATTATTTCCAGGCTTCCCGAGCCTTTTCCCAATTGCGCTAGGCTCAAGCTTTCAGGATTATGGATTATATTCTTGGACACATGGTTCGGAATCCGCTACCCGAGTTTTGCTAGCTGCCTTTATCGGCCCCAGTCCCGGCATTGCCAACTCGGACTTTTTGCTTTCGAATATTGAGAGGAGCAGCGTCATGGGAAATCAATCGAAATGGACATCCTGGCACACCGTCGCCCTCTGGGTCTTGATGGCGGGCATCTTACTGATCGGCTGGAAACTTACCCCTATCTCCGGATTATGGGCTTGGATTGTCATACTGGTCCTCATGGGGTTGGTTTTCATAATCATCGGTCTGGGCGTCACCGGTTCGGCCTCCGGGTTGCTCATTGACAACCGTAATAAGATGAGCCTCTCCCGGTTCCAGATGACGCTTTGGACGTTGGTGGTACTTTCAGGATACCTCGCCGCCGCCTTGGTTAATATTTTCAAAGGTTCGCCCGATCCCCTGGCTATTGCGCTTCAGCCGGAATTATGGACTCTCATGGGCATCAGCACCGCCTCCTTGGTCGGCTCGCCCCTCATCAAAAGCACCAAAGAAACCAAGCAACCCCAGGATGACGAAAAGACTGGCACCTTTAAGTTACTCACTGCGCAAACAGGTATAAAAGACTTCAGGACCAAGGGATTAATCGTGGTCAATCCTAAACCTGAGGACGCCAGTTGGTCAAATATGTTTGGGGGAGAGGAGACCGGGAACGCCGCCTACCTGGATCTGGCCAAAGTCCAGATGTTCTTTTTTACGATTATACTAGTTCTCACTTATGCGGTAACCCTCGGTAAAATGTTTTACCAGATGCCTGCGGTCATCAATGATTTGCCTAACTTAAGTTCAGGTATGACGGCGCTGCTGGGGATCAGCCATGCTGGCTACTTGACCAACAAAGGAATTCCCCATAGCGGGACCCAATGAGAATTCTTGAAACGACTATTCTTAAAGAGGTGGTATTGTGACTAAGGGTGCCGGTGCAAGTCCAATAAAGTATGAGAATAGCCCCATAGAAAAAAGGAGAGTTGCGCCATGACAGGAGATGATATTGTTGGGTTAGCAAAAAAGCATGTGGGCGAAAAGTACGTCTTTGGGGTACTTGTTCCTAAGAACGACCCGACGTGGGACGGCCCGTGGGATTGTTCTGAGTTCGCTTCCTGGCTTGTCTACCAGGAAAGCCAACTTCTCTATGGTTGCGATTCCGACAACGCTAATCCGCAGCACGCTGACGCCTACACAGGCTACTGGGAAAGAGACGCCAATACTCTGGGTAAGATTATCTCCATTGCGGAGGCCGCTAATATCCCCGGTGCCTTCGTGTTGCGCCTGGCGGCTTCTGGGGAGTGTGGCCATATAGTCGTCTCGGACGGCAAGGGCGGCACGGTCGAGGCTCACAGCCACGTCGATGGGGTGATCACGGATGTCCTAGATGGTCGCCGTTGGAGCATGGGGGTCCTAGTGCCGGGGATTACCTACGGTCCTGCCACTCCGGGTCCGGCGCCGTCGGTTCCCGTTGTCTATCGCCTCACCTCACCGCTGATGCAGGGAGATAAGATCCGGGAGATTCAGGTTCAACTGACGGCTAAAGGGTTTGACACCGATGGTGCTGACGGGATCTTTGGGCACAAAACGTTTGCCGCGGTTTTGCAATTTCAACAAGCCCAAGGCTTGCTGACTGATGGCGAGGTGGGTCCCAGGACCGCGCAAGCCTTAGGAATAACCTTATAAGCTGGCAGAGTAATTTATTAACTTCTCGAATTGTTCTGCTTCGGCTTTCTAGTTGCCGGGGGTAGCTGCGGCTGTGACCTAATCTCGGATTAAAACCAAGTGACCTACAACGATCAGCCACTATTGCATAAACGAATCAATCGCGCCGGGGAGCAACCTGTCGGCTTCACGCGACGATATGGAAATGACCAATCTGGGACCAAACAATATCAATTCAACTCTCTCGGGTTTAGGGGGGAGGAATTTAATTCTGGCGCGCCCAAAAAAATTTTCGTATGCGGGTGTTCCTACACATTCGGAGAAGGTCTCAACTTGGAGGAAACCTGGTCCTATCGATTTAAGGAAAAATATGCGGCACATTATGGATTTCAACTCGAGGAAGTGAACCTTCTAAACTTTGGTGAGCCCGCTGCATCTAACGATTATATAGTCCGAACTATCCTTCCTCAATGCAACACAATCAAACCTGACCTACCAATTATTCAGTTTACTTGGATTAACCGAACAGAGTATCTATTTGGACCCGACTGTTTCCGCATTGGGCCATGGGTTCTCCCGGACAACGCCAAAGAATCAGACTCCCAATGGTTAAGGGAATTCAGAGAGATCGCCAGCCATTATTTTGCTTTTTATACCGACGAATGGAGTTTCGCCTCTGCATTAAGGAACATTCTTCTCGTGCAGAGTTACTGTCAGGGCCATGCAATCCCCTATATATATTGGTGGATGATCGATTGGGGGAAATCACTCCGGCAATTCTCTGAAAATAAGGTCTGCGCTATGTTAATGAGTCTGATTGACCTGAGTCACTTTTGCGAAATAGAGACTAAAGATCTCTGGAACGACAAAGCGGCTGATGGTATGCATCCAGGACCACGCGCGCATGTTACTATCGCTCATCAGTTATTTAAAACATATGAGAGGTTTTAATTAAACTAGCTGACACGAAAAGGTTGTCTGATTAATCTAATAGACCAATGGAGAAGAATTCTATGGATAAATTTTCCATAAATAAGAATGATAAGAAAGAAATGAATCCCAGGATAAAAACTCAGATCCCAAAACCGATCTTTCCAGACGGCCTTTATTTGTAAAGATCAAGAATAAAATAAAACGGATTCGAGAGGAGGACCCCAATATTTACCCAATCTTTTGAGTGGTTACATTTAAAGCAATTTCAACGGGCACCTGGACTTTTTCTCAACTATGCTAATTACCCAAACAATAAATTAGACCCGGATTATGGCATATATCAACCTTTGGCCGACTTCTAGTCACACCGATATGGATTCCTTTATCAACTTGCATCACCTAAAAATTTGGTAAAAGAATGATCTGTCCAGCATCTCGATATAACCATACAGACGATTTATGGATAATTTCGTGTTTCTATAATCCTAATTCATATAAGACTAAACCGATAAACTTCGATAATTTCCTAAATAAGATTGAGTCGGCAAACCTTAACTATTTATTTGTGGAATGTGCATTTGGTAACCAACCATTCTCTCTGAAAAAATCGCCAAATATTATTAGAATAAGAACAAAAGACATTATGTGGCAAAAAGAACGCCTATTAAATATCGCTGTCAGCCATTTGCCATCAAAATGCAAGAAAGTGGCATGGATCGACTGTGATGTATTTTTCGCAAACCCCGATTGGGCTAGGGAAACCTCAATTATGCTTAAGCATTATAAAGTAATTCAACCATTTAAAGAGGTAATAAGACTTCCGAGATATGCCACATCATATAAAGGATCGGGAGAAAGATATTATAGTTTCGGATATATATTTAAACAAAATCCTTTGGTGGCGACTGAAGGGAGATTTAACGAACATGGTCATACTGGGTTTGCCTGGGCATCTCATAGGGTAATCCTCCAAAAACATGGATTTTATGATGTCTGCATTGCTGGTAATGGGGACCATATGATGGCTCACTCCTTTGTGGGGGATTGGGATACGAACTGCGTCAAAAGAACACTGGGATTTAATGACCTTTTTTTAAAACATTATCTCAACTGGAGCAAAAAGATCTATAATTCGGTAAAGTCAAAAGTATCATTTATTGACGGGACATTATTACATTTATGGCATGGAGACTTGGCAGATAGAAAATATACTGACAGACAAAAGGCTCTTGAGGAGTATCGCTACAACCCATATACAGACATCAAACCAGACAACAATAATTGTTGGAAGTGGAGCCATAACGACAAAGAACTGAGAAGCTGGGCTAAACAATATTTCATTTCAAGGAAAGAAGACGGCTGATATATGGGGGAGATGAATGATGAAAAATGATGAAATAATTGAAATTGCTGAAAGAGTAAGACGCACTTCGCTCGGGGTTAAGAATGCCGGGAGAATTAGTTTATATCGCAGAGGGCTGCGTATTGCCATGCAAATTAAAGGCTTAATGGATATAATGGAAGCCCTAAAATTGGAAAATCAGTACCATACAACTTTAAAGACCGTTTTCCTGGCCGCTGGCGGCGCGGGCGACGGCGCATATGAGCCCGAAATCCAGCCCGTACCAGTAACTGAACCGCCTCAGTCTGGTTTTGAAGGCCCAGATACAGGTGGCAACGATACGGCGAATGTGCCTTACACACCTCCCCCGCCAGAACCCAAGCCTCCCGATCTAATAATCACTACTCCACCAGGCCCATATGAGCCCGAAATCCAGCCCGTACCAGTAACTGAACCGCCTCAGTCTGGTTTTGAAGGTCCAGATACAGGTGGCAACGATACGGCGAATGTGCCTTACACACCACCCCCGCCAGAACCTAAGCCTCCCGATCCAATAATCACTACTCCACCAGATAGACCTTTGAGGGCACCCACGGATCAAGGAGGCCCAGAAGACGACATTCCGGAGGAAAGTCCAGAAGAAAGAGCGGACAGAATTGGAAGAGAAATACAAGAACAGAGTGAAAGAGAAACAAACGAACTATAAACCGCGCAGAAGATTTGTGTCGGCGGTCAGGCATAAAGCGGCGGTACCTGTTCAACCCCCGCCACCTGCACCCTTGCTTCCTCATGAAGAGGATCCCAATTTTTGAAAGGCATTCCAGCAAATGGGCCGCTACCACCATGGAGGAGAAAAAGATGCCAACTGGAAAAATTGACAAGGTGATAATTACCAATATTTCCGCGTTGATTGAAAAATATGGTAACGATGGAGTTCAGAAAATTAAGGACGCTATAGCTGATTTAATTGCCGCGGACAACAACCGCGGTCTGGTAACCGCATTGTATGCGCTGGATGATGCCACCGTCATGCAGCAGTTCGGTGTGGCGCCCGTTACCACGCCAACCGATCCGAAGCAGAACAAAGATGGCATAGACGCCATTTACAAGGCGCTTGCCCCTGATTACCTGCTTTTGCTAGGGGCGATAGATATCATTCCGCATCAGGATCTGACAAATCCTGCCTATGATAAGACGGGAGAAGGTGATGATGACAAAGTTGCCTTCGGAGACCTTCCATATGCCTGTGAATCCGGTTACAGTCAAAACGCTCAGGATTTCTACGGACCGACACGTGTTGTCGGTCGGTTGCCTGATATCACGGGGGCAAAAGACCCTCAGTACCTCTTAAATTTACTGAAAATCGCAACATCATATAAAGACACCGATGCAGCCTCATACCAGCCCTACTTCGGAATCTCAGCCGAAATCTGGGAAGACTCAACTAAGTTGAGTCTCTCAGCGATCTTTGGGAATTCAGTCGATCTTAAAACCATCCCCCCGAATGGCCCCAAGTGGCCCTCCCCGATGTTGCAGCGACTTTCTCACTTCATAAACTGTCATGGGGCCTTAAACTCTTCTCAATTTTACGGACAGCCGGCCAGCGGTGCGTCTAGGTATCCTGTAGCGCTTGACGCGTCAAATTTGAACCAAGCTATTTCGGAAGGGACTATGATTGCGGCAGAATGCTGTTATGGCGCCCAACTCTTCGATCCTGCCCTGAACGCCGTCACGAAGGGCCAAATGGGGATAGCGAATACCTACCTGGCCAACAAGGCCTACGGGTTTTTTGGCAGCACCACGATTGCTTTTGGATCTGCAGATTCAAATGACGAAGCCGATCTAATCTGCCAATACTTCTTGGAGAGTATATTAACGGGAGCTTCATTGGGAAGGGCAGCCTTGGAGGCGCGACAAAAATTCATCCATACGATGAGCATGTCCGACCCGACGGATGTTAAGACCATTTCCCAATATAATCTCTATGGTGACCCATCTATTACGCCCATCAAACCGCCCCAGGCACTTGAAAAAGGTCTTGTGAGCATTCCTTCTCTGGCCCAGCGCTTGGAACGCACCGAACGTCGCCGTAATTTGTTCAGTCGCGGCCTTGCGTTAGCCAAGAGTCAGCCGACCATCAGTGAAGACTTAATCCAGAAAGAAGATGCGATCTTGGCGGCTCTTAACAAAGCCGCTGCTGACCACCGGCTTTCCCCCAGGAAAATATTGACCTTTAAAGTGAAGGCACCCTCTATATCTGACTCAATGCCGGCACGACTTTTTTCAAAAGAGGTATTTCCAAGTCGCGTCCATCTAATTTATGGCAAACCCATAGACATGGAAGATGCTGAAATGGAAAAAGAGGGAGTTCCTCCGGTAGTAAAAATCGTTGCCCTGATCGCCAGAGAGTTTGACGGAACAATACAATCCGTCAAGAAAATCGTCAGCAGATAATCTTGCAATTGGTTTAGGAATAATCAGGCTTGCCAGAATTCATCGGAAAAGTAACCAGGAAGATATTCGGTAGAGGCTCTAAGAGCGAATATGAGGCAATCTACCTTGAAACCGAGCATGATCGGTATGTTTTGCGTCGCCAAGGTGGCAACCCTTTCTATGATCCGGAATTACAGAATCTGGTTGGCAAGACAATCCGTTGCACCGGCCGCGTTTCTGAATATACGCTGGTGATTTCTGAGTGGAGGCTACTTTATTAGGAGTAACGAGGACCTGGACAATGAGTTATGGCTTTGTGAATATAATTACGCCGTTGAAATGTTATAGTACCGGCCAGGACCGTCTCAAAATAAACCCAAATAACAAGGAGTAATTACCCCAAGGAGGTATGAGACATGCGAAGGATCTTCATCTACTTGGCAATAGCTTTAATGGTCGGAGGTTGTTCCACGGTCGAGATCAACAAGATCAACGATTCAACATATTCAGGGGGCCTGCGGTTTTATCGTCCAGACCTGTATCTACTTGTTACGGAGGACACTACCAAGGACAAAGACGGGACAACTAAAACAACCCAAACAACCAAAATAATTCCCTTGCCCAACAAAAACGAAGAGTACGTAATCAAACCAGTACCCCGGTTGGGAACCGTAGATGCCAGCGCCACCTTGACGGACGGCTGGAATCTCAGCGTACTTGGCGCCAAGGTGGACACCAAGATCCCCGAGACTATCACGGCGCTCACCGGCACATTGTCTGCCGTTGCTTCTTTGGCAAAAGGGATGAAAGCAGAAGCAAAACCTAAACCTCTCGAGCCAGGCCTTTATAGAATCGACTTTAATAATAACGGACAAGTGAGCGGCATAACGAAGGTTTTTTAGGCGCAGGTTGGAAATCAGGTTGAAAATCAAGAGAGAAGTGTTAGGCCGTTTGGCCTAACCCATTGGTTTAATAGGCAGGGACAACGAGACTCGAACTCGCGACCTCCGTCGTGACAGGCCGGCGTTCTAAACAACTGAACTACGCCCCCGTTGGGGTGTTCAAAGTTCAAAGTTGAAAGTTCAAGGTCAAGGAATCTATTCCGCAGCCTGCAACCAAAACTTTGAACCTTGAACTCTGAACCTTGGACTAAAAAACCTTGGTAGGCGGAACAGGGCTCAAACCTGTGACCCCCGGCTTTCCCGTTATCGCTCTATTATCAATCGAAATCGGCGTGGGGCTTTTAGGCTGTCCTCCAGTGCCCCACAGCGCGGAGGTAAGATAGCGTTTAATTTTTGCCCTTACCTTGACATAGAAGAGTCATTGCCCTGCTCACATTATGGGAGAACAGCCATGGGATACAAAATTCAAAAGAAGAAAAGTAAAACGTGCCAGAGGTATGGTGCTGAAGAGAATCATGACTGGTTTAGCCTTCGGTATTCAGAGGCAGCCAAAGCTGCCACATAACCTCGGATAACAAGGAGGTTGGTAAATGAGTCCATTGGCTCCTCCCAGTGGCCTGGAAGAAATCATCGAGGTATTCGGCAACATCAACGACTACTTGGACGATGAGGGCAAACCTACCTCCCAATGGGAGGATGGAGTCATGCAAATCATTAATCTGCCCTTTCCCATCACCTATTCATCCAATCCTGCCCAGCAAATCAAGAGGCTGCGCTGCCATCAGAAGTTGGCCGAGGTCTTTTCCGAGGTCTTCGCCGCCATCCAAGAGCGGAAGCTGGTGGACGAGATCAGGGACTGCGACGGGTGCTATTGTTTCCGTCGGAAGAGTTCCGGGAGCGGGCTCTCCGTCCACAGTTGGGGCATCGCCATCGACCTCAATGTGCCGACCAATCAGCCGCAGACGCCCGGAGACATGGCTCCGGAGCTCATCGCCCTGTTTAAGGAATTTGGCTTCGAATGGGGCGGGGGCTGGTCAAGTTACAAGGACCCCATGCACTTTCAATATTGCACCGGATATTGAGCCAGGACCGCGGCATCCTGGCCGGAAGGGGGCCAGGGGAAGCCGATTTATCGGCAAAAATTACATGGATGCGAATACCCGGCCTTTTTTCCGGGTGACACCTGCAGGAGGGACAAATGAAGAAAATGAAAATTAGGCGGATGGGGCTGATCGGCATCATAATCATAGGATTGTTACTAGTTCTGGCTCCTGGGGCCTGGGCCCAGCAGGGCAAGTCGCCTCCAGAAAAGGCGGGCAAGACGGCCTCGGTTAAGCCAACCGAAGGAAAACAAGTTAAGCCGACCGAAGGAAATTCCGGTAAGCCGGACGAAGGAAAGCCGAGCAAGACCGCCGAAGAGAAGCCGGGAGAGCAGCCGAAATCGCCCCAGGACGTGCTGGTGATCAACGCGCCCCCGGGTAAGCCCTTTGAACAAGCCACTGATTACGTAATCTCCTTTCCTCTGAAGGAAGGTGGACCCAAGGGGGTAAAGGCCCTATTTATAGGCAAAGATGGCCTGACCTTGGCGGCCCCTGTGCCCCCCGAGACGATCCCTGGTAAGGTCACGGTGAAGATAGGCGACAAGCTTATCCATGAGGTGGAATTCACCCCCGTGAAAGAGACGGGGGTCCTTATGCAATGGCTGCCTGTGATATTCTTCCTGGCCTTTCTGGTATTTCTGGTTATTGCCCTTGGAGTAGCCACTTACAAGAAAAAATGGAGCCTTAGCGATGCCCTTTCCGAGTATCTTGAAGTGAAAGAGGTCTTCAAGATTAAAGATGACCAAGAACATGACCAAGTAGTATACAAACAGGGTTCCCCCGAGCCGGTGGTGGTGACGATTAACAAACCCACTTGCAGCGCCAGCCGGTTAATCGCCTTCATCGGCCTTTTCGGCATCATCACTTGGACTATGGTGATTCTCTGCCCGGCGGTGCAATGGTTTGCCCGCACCGGGCATTTTCCCAAATTGGAGGGCCTTTCCACCTTTCTGGTGGCCCAGGCGGGGATTTTCACCCCGTATATCGCCAACCGGATCGGCGCGGCCATCAAGGGTTCTTAGCAGTTTTAGGGCGAATGGAATGTGGGAGAGGGCCGGGCCACTTACAAAAATCCCTTTTGGGAGCTCGTTAACCGCAGGTTGGTTTCATCGAAGCTCAGATCGCAGAGCACCAACATGGGTCCCCAAACTATTTTAGGCTGTGGTGGCTAAGGTTGCCGCATAATTTGAGTGTATAATCATTGTTAGGCCGAATTCTGAGGAGGATATCTTATGCTTCTTGAGGAGGAGAAGACCCGAATTCGAGCAGAAGAAATATTTCGGCACGAGGTCCGTCGAGAGATAGAAGCGGGAATGCCCAAACATTCCAGAGGAAAGCAACTCTGGTCGCTGCTCAACTCGACCTTTACCTTGTGGTTTCTCTCATCCGTTGTTCTCGCAGGCTTAACGGCAGTTATTACTATGCATCAGAAGAGCCACAGTGAGCAGATGCACAAGGCCGATATACAGAGACGTCTGAATACAGAGATCGGTAGCAGAATAGCAGAAAGCTTAGATGCGATGCGTCTTGATCTAAAGAGAATCGAGAGCGGCCAAGCCTATTATGCAGGTTCAATATACAACGAAGCCTTATCCTATCTGGACAATCGTGTCACTTATGGCCCGAAGTTGCTTGATTTTTCCATCTATCCTGAATACAAGATGAGAGGTTTCCGGTCATTGATTTTCGAACTCTCGTTCGTGGTCGAACAGTCGACGCTCCCCATGTTGCGAGAGGCAGAAGCGGCTTACAAGCGGTTAGAGGATCTGGCCGATCAAGCACCATTGGGAGTGGACGCTTCGAAGCCTCCTGAGAAGAATGTATCGCTCGGCGCTGTCAGAAAAACGAAGGAAATTTTGGATCTCCTACAAGCAAATTCTTTCTGGAGAGTTCAACTGTAACGACGTTCTGTGAGGCTGAATTGCTTTGGGGGGGTTGGGAATCAAAAAAGAGGGGTTAGGCCCTTTGGCCTAACCCTTTGATTTCATTGGCGGGGACGACGAGACTCGAACTCGCGACCTCCGGCGTGACAGGCCGGCGTTCTAACCAACTGAACTACGCCCCCGATGGCGTGTTCAAAGTTGAAAGTTCAAAGCCAAGGAATCTATTCCGCAGCCTGCAACCCAAACTTTGCACCTTGAACTCTGAACCTTGAGCTAAAAAATCTGGTAGGCGGAACAGGGCTCGAACCTGTGACCCCCGGCTTGTAAGGCCGATGCTCTCCCAGCTGAGCTATCCGCCCGCCCCGGTAATAGTCACCCATGGCGCCCCGGCTGTCAATAGTTATGGGAGCGGAAAAGAGATTAAGTTCCCCCGAACGTTTGTTACCCATCTCCGCGATCCAAACACCCTCGCAGGTCAGAGGGAGAAGGAAATGGTGGGCTCGAGCCCACCCTACAAATCCCCCAGCGGGGGAGAGGGGATAAATAGCGGACTACCGTTTTCCGTTTTCCGTAAAAGGCAAGGGCCTCTTCCCCAGCGGGGGAGAGGGAAAAATAAGGGACCGCATCATTAATAAGAGCCCTGAGCCGCGAGCACTCGGTAGTGAGCAGTTCACCCGCCCACAGGCCAGAGGCCTGCGCCCCTAAGCCGCCCTACCCTCTCTGCTCTCGTTCGATTCATGGTGCGCAGTGCGCACCCTACGGCTCCACGGTAGGGCGGACACAGGGGTCCGCCCCTACGGGTCCTGGCCTCAATGCGCCTGGATCTCTTCCACCGCGGGCACTTCGGCGTGCAAGAAGGCGGCCGGCTCCGGGACCGGCGGCGGCGTCTTGAAGAGACTCTCCGGGTCCTCCAGGACCAGGGCCCGTTTGAGCACCTCGTCCATATGGTCCACCAACACCAGGTCCACCGTCTTCAAGATGCGGGCCGGGATCTCCTTGATGTCCTTTTCGTTGTCCCGGGGGATGAGCACCGTCTTGATCTGATGGCGGTGGGCCGCGATGATCTTCTCCTTGAGGCCGCCGATGGGCAGCACCCGGCCCCGCAGGGTGATCTCCCCGGTCATGGCCACCTCCCGGCGAACCGGAATCTTCAGGAGCGCCGAAACGATGCTGGTGGCAATGGTGATGCCCGCGGAAGGGCCATCCTTGGGGATCGCCCCTTCCGGCACGTGGACGTGAATATCGATGGTGCGGTAAAATTCCCCCGGCAACCCGAGGTTTGGGGCCTTGGAGCGCACGTAGCTCAGGGCCGCCTGGGCCGATTCCTGCATGACTTCACCCAGTTTCCCGGTGATCAGCAGCTTGCCGCGTCCAGGCATCACCACCACTTCCGTCTGCAGCAGTTCCCCACCGAACTCGGTCCAGGCGAGTCCGGTGGTCAGCCCGATCTCATCGGCCTCCTCGGTGCGTCCGAAGCGGTATTTGGGCACCCCCAGGTACCTGGCCACCACCTGGCTGTTCACCTTGACCTGGTGCTGCGTGCCCTTGACGGCCACTTCCCGGGCCACCTTGCGGATGACCGAGGCGATCTCCCTCTCCAGGTTGCGCACCCCCGCCTCCCGGGTGTATTGCCGGATGATGGTAAGGATGGCATTTTCCGAAAACTGGATGTTTTCCGCGGCCAGGCCGTTGGCGAGGTACTGCTTGGGGATCAAAAACTGTTGGGCGATCAGCAGCTTTTCCAACTCGGTGTAGCCCGGCAGGCGGATGATTTCCATACGGTCCTGCAAGGGCGGCGGGATGGAGTAGAGGTTGTTGGCGGTGGTGATGAACATTACTTCGGACAGATCGTAATCGACGTCCAGATAATGGTCGTTGAAGGCGAAGTTCTGTTCCGGGTCCAGCACCTCCAGCAGGGCCGCGGAGGGGTCGCCCCGAAAATCGGTGCTCATCTTGTCCACTTCATCCAGGCAGAAGACCGGGTTGTTGCTCTTGGCCTTCTTCAGGGACTGCATGATCTTTCCCGGCAGGGCGCCGATGTAGGTGCGCCGGTGTCCCCGAATCTCCGCTTCATCCCGCACCCCGCCCAGGGAGAGGCGCACGAAGTTGCGTCCCAGGGCCCGGGCCACGGACTTGGCCAGGGAGGTCTTCCCCACCCCCGGCGGTCCCACCAGGCAGAGGATGGGGCCTTTCATCTTTTTCACCAGGCTCTGCACCGCCAGGTGCTCCAGGATGCGCTCCTTGGGCTTCTCCAGGCCATAGTGATCCTCGTGCAGGATCACTTCCGCCTCCTCCAGGTTGTGCTTGTCCCGGGTGCGCTCATACCAGGGCAGAGACAGCAGCCAATCGATGTAATTCCGGGAGACCGTGGCTTCGGCGGACATGGGGCTCATGAGCTTGAGCTTTTTGAGCTCATGCTTCACCTTGGTGGTGGCCTCGGCGCTCATCTTCTTGCGGCGGATGCGCCCTTCCAACTCCCGGACTTCCCCCGCCATGTCCTCCTTTTCGCCCATCTCCTTCTGGATGGCCCGCATCTGCTCATTGAGGTAGTATTCCCGCTGGGTCTTTTCCATCTGTTTCTTGACCCGATTCTTGATGCGGCTTTCGATCTGGAGGATTTCGTTTTCGCGGTTAACCAGGGTGAGGACGGCCTCCAGGCGGTGGTTGGCGTCCAGGTCTTCCAGGAGCCCCTGTTTCTCGTCGGCCTTGACGGACAGGTGGCCGGCGATGAGGTCGGCCAGACGCCCGGGGTCATCCAGGCCCGCCAGGCTCTGGAGGGCCTCCTGGGGCACCTTCTTGTTGAGCTTGGCATAAGTCTCAAAGCCGGCAACGGCGGTGCGGTGCAGCGCCTCGGTTTCCGGGGTGATTTCCCAAAACTCGTTCAGTTCTTCAGCCTCTACCTGGAAGAACTGGGAACTCTGCAGGAACTGGCGGATAATGGCCCGCCCTTTCCCTTCCACCAGAACCTTGACGGTGCCGTCCGGCAGGCGCAGGAGCTGCAGGATGGAGGCCAGGGTGCCGAGCTTAAAAACCTCGGTTTCCCGGGGCTCATCCTTGCGCGGGTCCTTCTGGGTGCAGAGGAGAATATGTTTCTCCAGACCCATGGCGTATTCCAGGGCATGGATGGAACGCTCCCGGCCGATGAACAGGGGCACCACCATGTGGGGAAAGATGACGATGTCCCGCAGGGGCAGCATGGGCACGCTCACCTGATGGCGCCGGTCCGGCTCCCCCGGCATCCGGTTCTTGGGAATGCGAAAGATCATGATTGCACCGCCATCCCGGGTTTATCCCAGGGCTCCCCTCCTCCTCCGACCGGTAGGTCAGGATGGGGGCCGCATGTTTGATGATGAAATCCTCGGTGATCAGGCAATCCTTGACATCCTTCAGGGATGGCAGTTCGTACATCAGGTCCAGCATGGCCCGCTCCAGGATGGCCCGCAGGCCCCGGGCCCCTGATTTGCGCTTCAGGGCCTCTTTGGCAACCGCCACCAGGGCCTCTTCGGTGAACTTCAGGCTGACCCGGTCCAATTCCAGCAGCTTCTGATATTGCTTCACCAGCGCGTTTCTCGGTTCCTTGAGGATGCGCACCAGGGCCTCTTCATTCAGTTCGTCCAGGGTGGCCAGCACCGGCAGGCGACCGACAAACTCGGGGATGAGCCCGAATTTCAGGAGGTCCTGGGGTTGCACCTGCACCAGGATTTCCCCCAGGGGCCTCTGCCCCCGGCTCTGGATGTCAGCCCCAAAGCCCATGGCCTTCCGGCCGATGCGGGCCCCGATGATGTCCTCCAGGCCATTGAAGGCGCCGCCGCAGATGAACAGGATGTTGGTGGTGTCCACCTTGATGAATTCCTGCTGGGGGTGTTTACGGCCCCCCTTGGGCGGCACCGAGGCCAGGGTGCCTTCGATGATCTTCAGCAGGGCCTGCTGCACCCCTTCGCCGGAGACATCCCGGGTGATGGAGGGGGAATCGGTCTTGCGGGCGATCTTGTCCACTTCGTCGATATAGACGATGCCCCGGGAGGCCTTCTCCACATCGTAATCCGCCATCTGGAGCAGGTTGAGGATGATGTTCTCCACATCTTCGCCCACGTAACCGGCTTCCGTCAGGGTGGTGGCATCGGCGATGGTAAAGGGCACGTTCAGGATGCGGGCCAGGGTTTGGGCCAACAGGGTCTTGCCGGAGCCGGTGGGGCCGATGAGCAGGATGTTGCTCTTCTGGAGTTCCACCCCGTCCAGGTCGGTGCCGGCGTTGATCCGTTTATAGTGGTTATAGACGGCCACGGACAGGATCTTCTTGGCCCGTTCCTGGCCGATGACGTATTCGTCGATCTGCTTCTTGATGCTGGCCGGCTCCGGGATGGCCAGCCGGACGTGTCTGGCTTCGTCTTTTTCGTACTCCTCGGCGATGATGTCGTTGCACAGTTCGATGCACTCATCGCAGATGTAAACCCCGGGGCCGGCGATGAGCTTCTTCACCTCGCCCTGGCTCTTGCCGCAGAAGGAGCACAAAAGATCAGCATTCTTGTCGATGCCGCGTTTAGTCATAAAGTTAGACCTCCCCAAACCT
>CAWEWX010000035.1:0-153415 GCA_963812655.1 uncultured delta proteobacterium
GAGCGCTGCTTGCCTTCCCGGGCTTGGCTATCCGGTGCTGCTCCGCCTGCTCCCAGAAGTTATCGTCATTTTCCGGCGGACCCTTCAGGCCCGGGACTCTATTCCCGAGGCCGTCCTGAGAAGAATTTACCCTCTTCCCGTTTGATGATGACGTCGTCGATCAAGCCGTAGTTCTTGGCCTGTTCGCCGGACATATAAAAATCACGTTCAGTGTCCCGGTGAATCCGATCAATGGGCTGGCCGGTGTGATGGGCCATGATTTCATTCAACTCTTCCCGAAGCCGCAGGATCTCCCGGGCCTGGATGTCCACGTCGGTGGCCTGCCCCTGAAAGCCGCCCAACGGCTGGTGGATCAAAATCCGGGCGTGCGGCAGGGCGAAGCGCTTTCCCGGAGCGCCGGCCGACAGCAGCAGGGCCCCCATGGAGGCCGCCTGCCCCATGCACAGGGTGGCCACCGGGGATTTGATGTACTGCATGGTGTCGTAGATGGCCATCCCGGCGGTCACCATGCCTCCCGGAGAATTGATGTAAAAATTGATCTCCTTGTCCGGGTCTTCCGCTTCCAGAAAGAGGAACTGGGCGATGACTAGGTTGGCCACGTCATCGTTGATGGCCGTGCCCAGAAAGACGATGCGGTCCTTGAGGAGCCGCGAATAGATATCATAAGCCCGCTCCCCCCGGCTGCTCTGCTCCACTACCATGGGAACCAGTTGCATTTTATTCTTCGGCCTCCTGGGCAGGCTGGGGGGCATTACTGAGGATTGCCTGATCCAGCAACATCTTCATGGTCTTTTCCTCCCGCAATTGTCGCTTCAGCGCCCCCATGAGGTCATGCTCCTGATAGAACTTGCGGACCTCGGCCACTTCCCGGCCGCGCTGTACCGCCACCCTGGCCAGGGCGGCGTCCGCCTCGGCGTCGTCCACCGCAGAGCCCTCCTGATCGGCAATGCGCTCCAGGAGAAGTTTGACCCTTACCCGCCGCTCTGCCAGGGGCCGGATGGCTTCCAGCATCTTAGTCTGGTCCACGTCGGCCGGCTTTACCCCGTACTGGCTCAGGCGGCTCCACTGCTCCCGGAAGAGATTCTCCTGTTCCTCCTGGATGAGGGAGGGTGGCGCCTCAAACGCGGTCCGGGCCAGCAACTGATCCTTAATCTGGTTTTCCAGGTTGGCCTGTCGCGTCCGCTCCTTCTCCCTAATAATATCCTCTCTCACCGCCTCACGCAAGTCAGCCACCCCTTGAAAATTGCCTCCCAGGCCCTTGGCAAAGTCATCATCCAGGTCTGGGACCACCTTCTCTTTGACTTCATGAATCTTCACCTGGAACTCCACCGACTTGCCAGCCAACAAAGGATTGGCAAAGTCATCCGGCAGGCTCACCGCAAAGCGGCTCTCCGCCCCTTCCCTGAGACCCAAGAGATGGTTTTCGAACTCGGCGTTGAACTTGGCGCTGCCCACCTCCAGGTAGACGCCCTCCGCCTTGCCGCCCTCCGCCAACTGGCCCGCGTAATAGGCCTGGTAATCCAGCTTCACGAAATCGCCCGGCTGCGCCCCGCGGGCCTCCGCCGGGGGATTTACCAGGGCCTGGGATTGGCGGATCTCTTCGATCCTGGCCTCCACCTCGGCGTCGCTCACCTCCACCGCGGGAGCCGACACCTCCAGACCCAGGTAATCCTCCACCTTGAATTCCGGGGTCACTTCCAGCTCCACCTGGTAGCGGTAATTCTCACCCGCCACCACCGCCGGGGGCGGCTCCGGCCAACTCATATGCACCGGCTTCAGGTCTTTCTCCTTTAAAGCCTCCCCCAGGGACCGGTGTACCACGGCATCGGACACCTCTTTGTCGATCTGTTTATGGTAATACATCTCCAGGACGGCGCGGGGCACCTTACCGGGACGGAAGCCTTTGACCTTGACCCGCTTGCCCAAGTCCCGATAGGCCCGCTCCACTTCCTCGGCCACCTCGGAGAGGGGCACCTCGATCATCAGCCTCCGTTTAACTTCGCTCAGGTTCTCCATCTCCACTCTTACCGCACTCTCGGTCTTCGTCTCATCTCTTTCCATGGCATCATTAGCGAGCATATATACTCTCCCCCTACCCCAGATAAGATGGGCAGGCCCACCTCTTTTTCTCTTGTCTTCCTTATATTACTCAGAGAGGCGAATAATTTTAGCCGGGCCCGGTTACTGGCTCATAATCCGGAAACCCAAGGTCTCTGCGGCTCTTTTATTAGGGCCGGCCTCCCCCCCCGGGGCGTGCGAGAGGGGGGACTCGAACCCCCACGGTTGCCCGCTGGAACCTAAATCCAGTGCGTCTGCCTAATTCCGCCACTCTCGCCGGTTTCTGAGGATAAACTTATTTACTTTCCCTCTCCAAGTCAAGCCGATACTCCCTGGGCTCGGGATTTGCCCGCTCCCGTTGTTTCCCGGAAGATTTCATGTTATGAATTAAACCACTATCCGTTAGGCAGGTACATTATTGTCCGGCAATAAAATTGCACGCAGAAGCTTACACCATCTCGCAGTTAAACTCTATGACATGGTAATAATTACGATATCAATATATTATACCGATGCCAGCAAATCCCCTCTCCCCCCGCGGTAGGGGCGGGGTTCCGGTGGGGCAGGCGTCCCTGCCTGCCCTGGTTGGCGGGCACGGAGGCCCGCCCCACCTACCGGCGAGGGAGGGGAGAGAGGTGAGCGGTGCGGGGCGGCTTCGTCAGCCGTCCATATCCCCCCTCACCCTGCCCTCTCCCCGGTCCAAACGCCCCTAAGATGGGGAGGAAAAAAAGCTGGTAAATTCCCTGAAAATGATTAGCGAGTGGGCCTGCCCGAAGGCAAACAGATCTCTATTGCCTTACTGCAAAAACCTTGCCGGACCCTACGGAAGTTAACCCCCCGTTGCAAAAGGGGGCAGGGGGGATTTAAAATAACCGCCTGAAATCCCCCTAAATCCCCCTTTTTCAAAGGGGGACTTTAATACCTTTGGAACCTGGGTTTTCTTGATTTAATACCTTACTATTTACGAAGCACAATACTAGATACCTGTGCTACCCTAATAAAAACGGCCTAAGGGGATGCGGACCATGGAAGTTCGGGAAAAAGATGAATTCCAGCAATTACGGGATCGCCTGGCGATAACCGCCAGGCTGGTATGGGACCGGGTGGACCAGGACGAACTGGCGGCCATCTTCGCATACGCTGACCATTACAAGACCTTTCTGGACCGGGCCAAGACCGAGCGGGAGGCGGTCCAGGAGATCGTGCGCCAGGCCCAGGCCCGGGGCTTTGTGGATCTCAGCTCCCGGACCCCGGGCCCCAAGGCTTATTATAATTATCGGGGCAAGAGCATGGCCCTGGTAGTCCAGGGCAAGAAGCCCCTGAGCTCCGGGCTGCGCTTGGTGGCCTCGCACATCGATTCCCCCCGCCTGGATCTGAAGCCCTATCCCCTTTACGAGGACACGGACCTCACCTTTCTAAAGACCCACTATTACGGGGGCATCAAGAAATACCAGTGGCTGGCCCGGCCCCTGGCCATTCATGGGGTCATCCTCAAGGCCGACGGCGCCACCGTGGACCTCCAGATAGGCGAAGACCCGGCGGACCCGGTGTTCACCGTGCTGGACCTGCTGCCCCATCTGGCCCGCAAGGCCCAGATGGAAAAGAAGGTGACCGAGGCCTTCGAGGGCGAAAAGCTCAATGTCCTGGTGGGCGCTCTGGCTCTGGGGAATCCCGAGACCAAGGAGCGCTTCAAACTCCACTTTCTGAAACTCCTGGAAGAGCGCTATGGCATTAATGAAGAAGACTTCACCAGCGCCGAGGTGGAAGTAGTGCCCGCGGGCCCGGCCCGGGACCTGGGCTGGGACCGCAGCCTGGTGGGGGGCTACGGCCAGGATGACCGGGCCTGCGCCTATGCCGAACTGGCGGCCGCCCTGGACCTCCAGGAGCCGGAGCACACTTGCGTGGCCCTGTTCTATGACAAGGAGGAAACCGGCTCCGACGGCAATACTTCCGCCAAGAGCTGCCTCCTGCAAGAGATAGTGGAACTCCTCCTGGAGCGCCAGGGGGAAAGCCCCCAAGGCCGGCGCCGGGTGCTGATGGCCTCCCGGGCCATTTCCGCCGACGTCACCGGGGCCCTGGACCCGGACTGGCTCGAAGTCTCTGAAAAGCGCAACGCCGCGCGTCTGGGCTACGGGGTGGGGCTCAGCAAGTACGGGGGCAGCGGCGGTAAGTATTCCACCAGCGACGCCAACGCCGAGTATGTGGCCTGGCTCCGCGGGGTCTTCCAGGAACACGGGGTCATCTGGCAGGCGGGTCAGTTAGGCAAGGTGGATGAAGGCGGGGGCGGCACCATCGCCAAGTTCCTGGCCATCCACGGCCTGGAGATCATCGACTGCGGCACCCCCCTGCTTTCCATGCATTCTCCCTTCGAGGTGGCCTCCAAGGCCGACCTCTACATGACCTTCAAGGCCTACCGGGCCTTTTTCAGAGCTGGCTAAGTAATTGATTTCTTAAATATGGCAACATTTCTTGCCGCCCCCCTCACCCGAGCCCTCTCCCCCCGCCGGCGGGAGAGGGAGCATTGGAGGGATTCCTTATTTATCCCCTCTCCCCCTCGAGGGGGAGAGGGTTAGGGTGAGGGGGAATTAATCACTTGCTCGCGCGGTTAATAAACACATTATCGAATTTATGAAATCGTGTATTAAGCAAAATTTGGCATTTTTCGCCAAGGCGAGACGCCGGCGCTGCCTGTGCTCCGGGAAGGCCACCTCCCCGGCGGGTGCTTCCCTTGCAACTCCGGAAAAAAGTGGTTATTTTTAAAAAAGCACCCTGTTAAGCAGAAACTTTTCTCGATACTCGCAACCGGGCGACCCAATCACAGGCTGGAAGCCTGTGCCACTGTCGCCCCTACAACCGGATATTTCAGATGGGTAAATTCTTTGCGCGCTTTAAGGCGGATACCCCGGACGCCTCCGTCTCCACCTGGGGGAATCTGGCCAACTTCTATAGCCTCCTGGTCTTTCTCATTGCCATTCCCTTTGTTCTCATTGTCCTCCTGGTGTGCCTCACCAGCTTTCTGGGTTTGAGCTCCTGGCTGTTCGCGGGCTTTGCCGTCCTGTGCCTTTGGATCGGCTGGCGCCTCTACCGCTGGTGGCGGACAGTTAAGACCAGGATGACCGCTGAGGGGAGCGAATTTCACGAACTGATGCGGGAGGCGGCCAGGAACGGCAAGAACGTGGAGCTCTCCCTGCTCAACGGCGCCTTGACCTTGCGGTATCACGACGCCGACAATCTGGCCGCGGCCCTGCCGGGGCGCCCCCCAGCCCTGGCCCTGGCTGCCCCCCTGACCCTGGAGGCCGAGGCCGAAGAAACGCGCCCCTGGCTGCCGCCGGAACGCTTGCGGGAGGAATTGGAGGGATTTGTGCGTCTGCGGGACGAAGGGGTGATCAGCGCCGAGGAATTCGACCGCCTCAAGGCCAGCCTGCTGCAAAGGGTCTCTGCCTAGGGGGCGGCCGGATCAGTGGCCTGGAGGACTATTAACCGGGTATCTCCCGAGGCTCCGAATAGGGAAAAAGTAGGGCGCGTCCTACGCGCCTTTTTTGGTGCGTGAGACGCACCTTACGCCAGCTAAGCCGGAGGCCAATCTCTTAAATAGGGCGGGCTGTGCCCGCCTTCTTAGCTATCCGAAGGATAATGCCCGCGGGGTTTGAGGCGCAGCCGTCACCGCCCCAATAATCGGCGGCCACCGGCCGTCCCAGATAATCTTTGAGCTTCGAGTTTCGGGTGAACGCTAAGACAAAAAAGACCTAAAAGGCAACCAGCCTGCAATTTCGCCCCGCTTAAACCTCCGGCACGGACTGCTCCGGCTGAATTTCTTCGGCGCCCAAAGCGTACGCCGGCCCGGAGGTCAGCGCCCCCCCATCCCAGAAGTCCCGGCGCTGACGGTAGTAGCCGTGGAGACGGACCAGCCTGCGGGCCAGTTGCCGGAGGGACTGGTCCCCCAGGTGGTCCAGGCAGGATTGCAGCAGGGCCAGAAAGCCGCCGGGCAAGTAATACCCCTCTTTCCCCAGGCTGCCCCGATACTCCACGCGGTAACCGTCCGCGGGAAGTTCATAGAACTCCAGCTCATAGGTGCGCAGGGCCGGCAGGGCCTGATCGTTGACCAGGCGCAGTTGCCCCAAGGGCAGGCGGGGGCGTCGGGGAGGGCCTTCGTCGCTCAGCACCCGCTGGCACACCCGGTCCAGAAAGACCATCAATTCCCGGGCCACCCGGACCTCGTTCATCTCTGATAATTCGAACAAAATGCGGGCGTAAGCGAAAATCACCAGCGGGATGGTGTCGGACTCCGGGTCCTGGCTGCGGTGCCAGACGATGTGCGGAGTTACCTGGTCCTGGGGGTAAAAATCGATTCTGACCGTGGCCTTGTGCAAGCCCGGTTCCCGGCGAAACCGCCCCAGTATCCGTTTAATCATGGTTCTCAGGGAGATGCAGGTCTTTCCTCAGATTCACCGTTGCTGGACCCCGCCTATCATCTGGAACCCATTCCGGTTGCCTCTGGAGATAGGCGCCACTTCAGCGACAGACCTAAACGGCGCGCAAAACCGTCGGATAGCGCCAAAAATGCAGATTTAACTTACCCAATGCGCCGCCGAAAGTCAAACCATTTCCAGGGTTCGCGGCGCCGGGGCCTCACCCCCGGAAAATTGCGGTTTACAAGCCTGGGGAGATATTTTATAAATTAAGCATAACGGGAGAGAACCGGTGTCCAAGTCGCCCCAGCCAGCCCGGGTACTGCCCCAGGGAGTGCCCGGCAGCATCAAGAAACGGCAGCTCCTCAATGACCAGGAGCTGAAAGCGGAACCTTGCCGGGAGTATGGCGAAAAGTTTCTGGCCCTGGACTGGTGGGAGGACGCCCTGGAATTTTTCCAAAAGGGCCACGATTCCCAAGGACTGGAGAAGATTAAAAATCACGCCCTGGAGACGGGCGACGCCTACTTGCTGGCCCGGCTGGGGGGCCCCCAGGACCAGCTCACCTGGCGGCGATTAGCAACCCGGGCCCAGGAGCTGGGAAAATTTCGCTTTGCCCGGCGAGCCTATGAGCTGTCCGGTGATCCGGATAAGGCTGCCATGGTGGAAGCACTGATATCCGGCGCCGAGGCGGAAAAGACGCCAGATCAAGATTGACCATGATTATCCGGGATTGTTACCGCACTCTGGGAGTACCCCCCAACGCCAGCCTGGCAGAGGTCCGCCAGCGCTACCGGGCCTTGGCCCGCCAACACCACCCGGACCACCACCCGGACGATCCCGAGGCCGGCATCCGCTTCCGGCAGTTGGCGGAGGCTTACCAGACTATCCAGCAAGCCCGCCGCCGCTCTCGAACCGCCTGCCAAAATCTTAGGAGTCCCAGGTTCCCTGAAGATACTGAGTGGTTTCAAGAATTTTTTGGAATCTCCGGCGCTTCGGCCCGTTTGCGGCAATCCGCCGGGGCCGACTTTCGCTACGATTTGCAGATCACCTTCGCGGCCGCCTTGCGCGGCACCCAGGCGGTAATCCAGGTGGATCGCGCCTTTAACTGCCGCCGCTGCCAGGGCACCGGTCTGGCGCCGGGAGGCAGCTACGCCTCCTGCCCCGCCTGCCGGGGCCGCGGTCGCAGCCATTGCGGACCCGGACTGCTGCGCTTCGGTCCGCGGTGCCCGCGCTGTGGCGGCAGCGGCAAGGTTATCGCCCAGGCCTGCGACCATTGCCACGGCCAGGGCGCCACTCCGGGCAAACGGGAGTATCGGCTGCGCATCCCCCCGGGGATCCCGGACGGCGCTCGCATGCGCCTGGACGGTGAGGGTGGCCAAGGTTTTCAAAACGGCCCCCCGGGGAACCTGGAGGTAGTCATTCATGTGGCCCCGGATGACGTCTTCACCCGGATAGGCAATGATATCCATTGCCAGGTGCGGGTCTCCTGCGCCAAAGCGGCCCGGGGCGGGGTTATCCTGGTTCCCACTTTGGACGGCTACCGCGCGGTGGAACTCCCCCAAGGCGCTCAGAGCGGCTGGGTTTTCCGCTTCCCCGGAGCCGGAGCCCCCGGCAGGCCTGGCCGGCTGCCGGGCGATCAGGTGATGGAGATCGTGGTCAACGCTGCCGATGACTTCAAGATTGGACAGAATCAGTGCTTCGCAGAGCTGTCTCGCCCGGGAAACGAGGCGCGCACCGGGGCAGGATATGAGTAAGTTCACCCATCTGGACGAGACCGGGCAACTGCGTATGGTGAATGTGGGCGATAAGGCCGAAACCCGGCGCCGCGCCACCGCCGCCTGCCGCATCATCGTGGGTCCCAAGGTCTTTCCCCTGCTCCAGGCCGGGCGCCTCCCCAAAGGCGATGTTTGGGCGGCCGCCAGACTCGCCGGCATCATGGCCGCCAAGAACACGGCTCAATTGATCCCCTTGTGCCATTCCCTGCCCCTTGCCTTCGTTGAGGTGGATTTTACCCTGGAACCCCAGGAATGGGCGGTGCGCATCCAGACCCGGGTTGAGACCCAGGCCCGCACCGGAGTGGAGATGGAAGCCTTGACCGCCGCAGCGGTGGCTGCGCTTACGATCTACGATATGTCCAAGGCAGTGGATCGCGGCTTGGTGATCGGTGAGTTGCTATTGCTGGAAAAAAGCGGTGGAACCAGCGGCGATTACCACCAGCCGCAGGCCTCCCGCGAAATCTAGAGCTAAATGGAGATGGCCGGAGTTTAACCGATGAATGAGGAACGTTTGGAATTTTTTCGCCAGCTCTTAAAGGAGCGACTCGGGGAAATCCTGGGGGAAGCCGACAAGACCAGGACCGACATGACCAGCGGCGTGGCCCCTTTCCCTGACCCCACCGACCGGGCCTCCCTGGAAACCGACCGCAATTTTACCCTCAGAATTCGGGACCGGGAACTCAAGCTCATCACCAAGATCCGGGAGGCCATGGAACGCATCGATGACGGGACCTATGGCAACTGTGAGCTTTGCGGGGGTGAAATCAGCGAGAAACGTCTCATCGCCCGTCCGGTGACCACCATGTGCATCGGCTGCAAGTCCCGGCAAGAAGCCCTGGAGCGGGCTCGAGGCCATTAGCAGCAGTAGCCAGTAGCCAGTGTTTAGATATTGGTAACTATGGCCAAATTACCACGTATTTGACAAAAAATTATCCGGGACGTGAAGATGATCTCTGGACTCCATGCATATTTACTGTTTACTGCTCACTGCTCACTGACTACTGGCTACTGACTACTGTCCCTCCCATGTCCCACCCCATCGACCTGAAGGAATTCACCCTTAACGATATGGAGCGGCTTACGGCCGAATGGGGCCAACCGGCCTTCCGCGGCCGCCAGCTGCTCAAGTGGCTCTACAAGGGAGTCTTCGACTTCCGGGAGATGACCGACGTCTCCCGGAGCTTCCGGGAGGTGCTGGGCCAACGGGCGGTCATCGGCCAGCTCCGGGTGGAGCAGGAGTTGGAAGCCCCCGACGGCTGCCGGAAATTCCTGTTCGCCCTGGGGGACGGCTCGCTGGTGGAGTCGGTCCTCATCCCGGAGGAAGGCCATTACACCCTGTGCCTGTCCACCCAGGTGGGTTGCGCCCAGGGGTGCCGCTTCTGCCTGACGGCCCGGCGTGGCCTGGTGCGCCAGCTTACGGCCGGGGAGATCACCGGCCAGGTGCTGGCGGTGCGCCGCATTCTTAACGAAACAAACCAACAACCCCCGGACGGCCCCTTACCTCTCCTTAGCAACCTGGTCTTCATGGGCATGGGGGAGCCCCTGGCCAATTTTCCCCAATTGGTCAAGGCCCTCACCATGATCACCGCGCCCTGGGGGCTCAACTTCTCGTCCCGGCGCATCACCGTGTCCACCGTGGGGCTGGCCCCCTTGATCCCGCTCCTGGGACGGGAGGCCCGGGCCAATCTCACCGTTTCCCTCAACGCCCCGGACGACCACACCCGCGACCGGCTCATGCCCGTCAACCGGCGCTATCCCCTGGACGCGCTCCTGGCCGCCTGCCGCAGCTTCCCCCTGCCCCGGCACCGGCGCATCACCTTTGCTTACGTCCTGTTGAAAGACCTGAACGATGCCCCGGAGCAGGCCCGGCAACTGGCCCGGCTGCTGCAGGGCTTCCGCGCCAAGATCAACCTCATCCCCTTTAATCCGCACCCCAAACTGCCCTTCTCTCCGCCTTCCGGGGAACGCCTCCTGGAGTTTCAGGAGATCCTGCGGGCCTCTAATTATACGGTCCTGATCCGGGAGAGCCGCGGCCTGGAGATCGGCGCGGCCTGCGGCCATTTGGCGGGGACGCGGGCCTGAGGTTAGGCGCTCCCTAAAAAGCCAGGGCGGTCACCGGACCGCCCTGGCTCTTGACCTCTCCCTCTCCGGGGATTATTTAACCCCCTCCCAGGGGAGTCCGGGGAATCTTCCCTCGTCGGAGCGGTCCACGGCCCGGCGGTAGTCCTGCTTGCCGATGCCCGCCAGGCGGTCTCCCTTAAAAACCAGGGGGGTATAGCCTCCACGCACCGTGTTGGAATCCTCGAAATCCATGCTGTGAGTCAGATAAAAATAGAAGGTATAGTGGCCGCCGCGGTAATCCCCCTCTTCCCGGACCCCGGGCTCGCCCATGATTCCCGTCACTTCCGACTTGCTCATGCCAAGCTTCAACTCGTTTAAATGGACGAAATTGCTCCAGATTTCCTTATCGAATCTCTGATAGAGGATCGACTCGCCGCAGCCACTCGAAAACATTCCCAGGACCAGGAGGAGATAGAGCCAAGACATGTTTTATCCTTGTACCATGGTTGAATTGTACCCACCAAGATATACATCACGGCAGGTGCCGTCAATCCAAAGGGCCGCCGGCAGCTAGAATACTGTTTTCATTTTTCAGTTTTCAGTTTTCAGTTTTCAGTTTTCGGTGAAAGGTAAAATCAAAGTCAAAGGGCCGTAGGGTGGGCACTGCCCACCAAACAGAGGCGGAAACCCGAAAACTGCCTTCCCTAGCCCACCGCCAGACGCAAAAAATTGCTCATAAAGCGGCGAAAGTTCCGCCCCATCTCGCCTTCCTGGGATCGGGCCGCGGCCATGACTGCCGCGGCCTCGGCCCCGGACTCGGATAGGGCCCAGGCCGCGTCAAACTGCAGCCACCTTTCTATATCGGCAGGACCGGCGTGGTTGTCAAATTGCAGTCCCACCACTCTGGGCGAGGCCGCCAGACCCAGGGCTTCCACCGGCGCCGCCGCGGAGCGCGCCAGGATGTCGATCCCCCCGGGCAAAGGCGGCAATACCCCCTGGCCGTGCCATTTAAAGAGTTGGGGGCGGGCCGGCAATCCTTGAAAAGCCGGATGGGCCAGCCCCGCCTGGGTCAGTTCGCCGCCAATAAAGCCCACCGACTTTTTGGGCAAGAGGCCCACCCGACAGCCCAGGACGTGACCCAGGAGCTGGTGCCCCAGGCAAAATCCCAGGTAGGCCTTACCCAGGGCCAGCGCCTGCCGGATGGCCTCCTTCAGGGGCGCCAGGTAGGGAAACTGCTCTTCTTCATCCACATTCGGGGAGCCCCCCAAGACGATGAGCCCGTCAAAGCCGGCTACTGCCGGCACCGGCTCATGCCAGGCCTCCAGTATCCGGTAAGTAATCCCGCCCGACTGCAAGGCCGCCAACAGGTGCTGCCCGGGGGCCTCCCAGTCCAGATGCTGCACTATCAAAAAATTCTGCCCACCCATGTCTCTCGTCCTTGAATTTAAAGATTATCCCGGAGGCCCGGACCCAGGGGCGCCAGAGTCAAAAGATTGTAGCCTTTTACCCGCCCACGGAGTAGATTTTAATTAAGCAATCAGTAGTGTCCGGCAACAAGATGGCACGAAGAAACTTACCCTATCCCCCAATTAAACTCTATCGCATTGCCGAACGCGGCTTTTCAGGAATGCCGGAATTATCATGACCTCATCCATCAGCGAATTTTTGCTGGAGCCTGGCGGCCTGAGCTGCTACCAAAGCCCTCTGCTGGCCGCCTTTCCGGAATTGACCCATGGCTTTTTCACCCGGCGGGGCGGGGTGAGCCTCGGGGCGTATGACAGTCTGAACCTCAGCTTCCACGTGGGGGACCGGCGGGAGGCGGTAGCCGAGAATCGCCGCCGGGTGCGGGAGGCGCTGGGGCTCCGGGTCCTGGCCAGCGCCAGTCAGAAACACGGACGCCGGGAGGTGGTAGTTGCCGGAGAGCTCCGGCCGAGGGCCGACGGCGAGTTGGAGGCCGCCGATATCCTGCTCACTCGCCAACCCGGGGTGGGGCTGCTGATCAAACAGGCGGATTGCCAGGCGGTGGTCATTTACGACCCGGGCCGCCGGGTAGTGGCCAACATCCACTGCGGCTGGCGCGGCCAGGTGCAGAATGTCCTGGGAACCGCGGTGGCCCGGCTTAAGGAGCAGTTCGGCTGCCAGCCCGCGGACCTGTATGCCGCCATCAGCCCCAGCCTGGGGCCCTGCTGCGCCGAATTCCGCCAGTTCCGCCAGGAATTTCCCCCGGAATTCTGGCCCTACCAAACCCGGCCCCACTACTTCGACCTCTGGCGCCTCAGCCGGGATCAGTTGCTGGCGGCCGGGCTTCAGGAGGCGCGCCTGGCTCAGGCCGGCCTCTGCACCAGGTGCGGCGCCACGCAATTCTTTTCTTACCGCCGGGAGCGGATCACCGGCCGCCAAGGCACGGTCATCGCCCTCAAAATCTGATCCCCGCCCATTTTAAAAAAACCTTACCCCTGCCCGTCGCCCTTCTTGCCGAACTTTTCCTTTAGATCGTTGACCGTCTTCTTGGCGAACTCCACCGCCTGGTCCACCTGCTGCGGGTGCGCGTAGCCCACGTAGACGCCGAGGGCAAAGCCCAGAATCAGTAAGAACATGGGATCATCCTTTCCATTCGAGGTTAACCGGTGAAGACCGTACGGAGAGAATTAGCCTAATTTACAGGCGCCCCGCCCTTCCAGGGAAACCAGGGCTTCCCTGGCCAACTGCGCCACCGTGACGTGGCGCAGCTCTTCGCGGTCATAGATGGTCGCCGGGGTTGCATCATTGGTGAGGGCCTGCAGCTCGGCGGCGGCCCGGCAATAGCCGGCCTTTCCCAGGGCCCAGGCCGCCAGGGCCCGAACTTGCGAGTCGGTACTTGTGAGAAAAGGCACAATTACTGGCAAAACTTCGCCCAGCAGCGCAGGGTGCCGCTCCGCCAGCCGGCCGATGCCCCAGAGCATGGGGGCCCGGGAAAACTCTTCGGCAAGCAACCCCATAAACCTGGGGATAATCTCGTGCACCAGGGATATCTGGTGCCTGCCGATTTCCCCCAGGGCCGCGGCCGCCCCCCAGCCAAAACTGCCGGAATCCTCGTTCAGCAGCCACAAAAGGCGGCTGATGAGCTTCTGCACCTGGCGGGGATGGGCCCCGGCCAGCCGCCCCAGGGCCTCCAGGGCTCGCCAGTGCAGCAAGTCCCGGGGGTCATAGAGAAATTGCAGCAGGTTCTCCCCAACCCGCCGGTCTGCGGCCGCCAGGGCCAGCAGCTCCGGGTAATCCGCTCCCCGGAGCAGCTGCCGCAATTGTTCCCTAAGGGTCCGTTGATTTACCAAGGCTCACAAAACTTAAAAGGGAATATCGTCTTCCGGGACGCCCCCGGCAGGCGCCTCAAAGGACGGCTCCGGTTCTTGCAGGCGGTTTCCGCCCGCGCTCCCCAGCATCTGCATGTTTTCGGCGACGATATCGGTGGTGTAGTGCTTCACCCCGTCTTTTTCATACGATCCGTACTCGATCCGGCCCTCGATCACTACCTGCTTGCCCTTGGATAGATACTGGCCGCAGATCTCTCCCAGTTTGCGCCAGGCCACAATGCGGTGCCACTCGGTCTTTTCCTGCTTCTGCCCATCCTTGCCGGTGAATCTGCGGCTGGTAGCCAGCGAGAACTTACACACCGCCGTACCGTCTGCAGTGAAGCGCATCTCCGGATCCGCCCCCAGATTGCCCACCAAGATAACCTTATTGACCCCAGCCATGGCTCCTCCTTTAGGCCCCGCAGGTAATACTTCCCTCTATCACAGAACCGGCGGGCGGGCAAGGACTTATCCCTCAGGGTGGCGGCCAGTCGCCGCCACGAATTGACCGCTCCCTGGCAACCACTGCCTGAAGATTTCGGCAAAGCCGGGCAACAAAAATGCCCGAAAAAACTTCCACTATCCTGCAGTTAAAGTATATCTCATTGTAATTTCACCGATATTCACATATTATACTGAGGCAACCGGGTAATTTCGCCGATATCCATAGATTAAACTGAGGCAACCGCATCCCCACTCCCCTCCCCGGTAGGGGGGCGGCGTCTCGCCGCCCGGGCGGTAACCCCCGCCCCTGCCGGCCAGGGGAGTGGGGAAAAATTTGCAAATTTTCAAATATGATCCTATAGCGCCATTTTTCAGAAATACCTTTAATAATATCTACATGTTCTGGTAGCCGCAGGCTCTAGCAAAAAACCTGCGATCCTGGGCGCGGGAGACCCGGAGCCCGGATATCCAGAGGGCTCCCCGCTTGATTTGATTGCAAAAACCTTGCCGGACCCTACTAAAAAAAGGCCACAGCAAAGATTTCCAGAGATAACCTAGATGAAAAACTCACTCATCAGCTTGGTGGCCATGATGGTGCTGTTTCTGTCCGCCTCCGGCGGCCAAGCGGCGGAACCGAATAAAATGGCCCGGGCTGACGCCCTGATGGAGAGCCCTGCCCTGGATTACCAGCAGGCGCAGCAGGCCCTGGCCCTCTATGAAGAGCTGCTGCCGGGATCCCCGCCGTTGTGGGTCCGCCTGGCGCGCACCTGCTTCGTTTCGGGGGATCTGGCCCCCGACGCTTCCCGGGCCGGCTATTATGAGAAAGGTCTGACCTACGCCGAAAAACTCTTGGCCCAACAGCCTGGTGGGGTGGCCGGCCATTACTGGAAGGCCTTGAATCTCAGCGGTCTGGCCGACGTTAACCGCCTCCGCGGCTTTAAACTGCTGCCGCAGATCATGGACGAACTAAAAAGGTCCCTGGCCCTGGATGAAACCTATGACCAGGCCGGGGCCCACCGGGTGTTAGGGCGCATCTATTTTGAGGCGCCCGGCTGGCCCGTGTCGGTGGGAGACCGGAAAAAATCCTTGGAGCAGCTTACGGCCGCGGTCCGCCTGGCGCCGGACAACAGCACCAACCACCTCTATCTGGCGGAAACCTTGCTGGCCATGGGGAGGAAGGCCCCGGCCCGGGAGGAGTTGGAGAAGGTTTTGCAGGCCCGGCGACACCCCATCAGCCCGCAGGACCTGGAGGAAGATCACCGGGAAGCCCGGCGCCTGCTAAAAAAGCTGGAGAAGCCGGAATAAGATGATTATGTTAAACTTTTATTTTGGGGGAGAATCCTATCCGCAAGAGAAGGCTCAGGCCGGAGTGGGGGAGGCCTGCCCGTCTCATCCGGCCGATTTGCCTGCTACCCCAAAAAATCTAATTGGCGCTTAAGGGACGAGCTTGCTTCCTAAGAATAGCTTCAATCGGCGTATCAAGTTTTTTCTCGAGGGGATAGAACTCTTCGCCTGGCCCATCATTTTATTCTCGGTGTTGCTGGCCGGGCTGGCGGTCTATTATACTTTCCATGGCCTGACCATCCGCACCAGCCGGAATGACCTGGTGGCCGGCGATAGTCGCCTCCGTCAGCTCACCTCTCAAATGGATCTGGCTTTCGGAGGCCGGGACGGCTTGGTGGTGGTGGTGGAAAACGGCCACCCCGAGGTGACCGCTAAATTCGCCGATGCCCTGGCCGCCCAGTTGCGCCGCTATCCCGACCGGTTCCCCGAGCTTTTTTATCGCCTGGACCCGAAGACTTTCACGCGCTGGGCCCTGCTCTATTTGGATACCAATGACCTGATCAAGCTCAAAGATAACCTGGTGGGTCAGAAAAATCTGTTGTCCGGACTGGCTGCCGACCCGGGCCTGATGACTTTCTATAAGCTGGTTAACGAACAGATGACCCGGGCCATGATCGGCAATCTGTTCACCGGATTTCTGACCGCAGACCAAGGGCAAGGGCAGCCCGACCTGCACCTCTTGAACGCCAGCCTCAAAGAATTGGGTCTTAGCCTGGAAGGGAATCACCCTTATGTCTCTCCCTTGGATGCCCTTTATCCCCAGGAGTTGGCCGACGTCAGCCAAGAGGGCTACTTTTTTACGGATAATAACAAATTCCTGATGTTCCTGGTTACCCCGCAGCCCGACGGCTTCCACACCATCCATGAAGATGTAAAACTCCTGCGGGACGCGGTGGCTCGGGTTAAAGGCCGATTCCCCGGGATCCAGGCAGGGGTGACCGGCCCGGACGCATTGCAATCGGATGAATTGAGCAGCGCCATGAAAGATGTGACCCTGGCCACCTGGTTATCCCTGCTAAGCCAGATGATCTTGCTCATCGTCTTTCTGCGGAGCCTGAAGCGGACCTTGGTGGAAGGGATGGCGCTGATTATCGGGCTGTGCTGGACTTTTGGGTTGATTACCCTGGTGGTGGGGCATCTGAATATCCTGTCGCTGGTCTTTGCCCCCTTAATGCTGGGGCTCACTATCGATTACGGCATCCATTGGTTCTGCCGCTTGGAAGAAGAGCTATCGGGCCAGAGGTGCAACACCGAAGCCCTGGAGTGCACTTTTCGCAGGTCGGCCCCGGGCATCATTTATGCGGGCCGGGCGGCGATACTTTCCTTTTTGCCCCTGGCCTTTGTGAGCTTCAAGGGCTTGGCCGAATTGGGGCTGATCCTCTCCATGGGCATTGTGGCGATGCTGGTCGCCACTCTGTTGCTGGTGCCGGCCCTGGTCATGGTCAGTGAAGGATGCGCGACGGCTGAAATTACCGAAGATTGTCCAGGGTCCCCCAGCCCTTTTCTGCACTTGCATTGGACCCATAGCCAGTTGATCATGGCGCTGGCGGTCTTGATCACGGCTCTGGGCGGGCTCTGTCTGCAACGGGTTCCCTTTGATTTAAATCCCCTGCATCTGCAAAATCCCAAAACCGAATCAGTGGTGTGGGAAAACAAGCTCATGGCAGGTTCCAAATATTCCACTACTTACGGCGCCCTGGCCACCGCGACGCTGGAGGAGTTGGAGGCCAGGAGTGAGGCGTTTAAAAAGCTGCCCACGGTTTCGCATGTGGAATCGGTGCTCTCTTTTCTACCCGCCCAGATAGGGGAGAAGCGCCGTATTTTGACCGGGATGGAGCCGGTCTTGAACTCGGTAAATTTTGCCGGCGCCACAGCCAGGCCTGCCAACCCCAAGGAATTGACCGCCATTTTAGGGCGGATTAATTTTAAGGTGGATGAAGCCGCCAAAAATTTGGGGCCGGAAGAGGCGGCCACTAAACAGCAGGTTGAAGAGACCCATCAGCTGATCAATAAGATCATCCCCCTGCTTAATGCGGACCTGAATCCCCAGGCCGCGGCGCGCCTGGCCGACTTCAATCACGATTTTGGCGCGGATCTAAAAGACAAATGGGACCTGCTGCGGGGTTATGCGAAATCAGCCCTGGACTCAGCCCCGCCCACCCAGGCGAATTTGCCCCGGTCCGTGCGGGAGCGGTTCATCAGCCCGCAAGGAGCTTATCTACTCCGGGTGTTTCCTTCCCAGGATATCTGGAATTTTAAGCCCCTGAAACTGTTCGTGAATAGTCTCTGGAGCGTCGATCCCAAGGTGGTGGGGGATCCGGTGCTCCTCTATGTCTTTACCAAGGGCTTTCGCAATTCCGTCCTCTTCGCCACCGGAATTGCCTTGATGGCCATTGCCGCCATGCTGGTGATCTTGTTCCGCAGCCTGAAGTTGGCGCTGCTGGCCTTTATTCCCCTGGTGGTGGGGACCGGCTTAACCTTGATCCTGATGTGGGCTCTGAGCCTCCCCTTCAATCAGGCCAATGTGCTTTTCCTGCCATTAATTTTGGGAGAGGGGGTCGAATTTGGGATAATCATCCTGACCCGCTGGCAGATGGAGGAAGCGGCCCGGGTCATTACTCTGCCAGCCAGCACCGCCAAAGGGGTGGCCCTGGCGGCCTTGACCACCACCGTGGGGTTCGGGAGCTTGATGGTCTCCGGACACTACGGCATCTTCAGCCTGGGGCTATTGGCGACGGTGGGCAGCCTCAGCGTTTTAGTGGCTTCTCTCAGCATCTTGCCGGCCTTTCTCCATCTGTGGGAAAAAGATTATGAACCGGGGCAGCCAGCCGCGGCCCCTTATCTGAGTTTAGGACAATGGCTGCGCCATAACTTGAGGAAAAAACCCGATGAAAAAACAACTCTCGATCCTTAGCTTGACTCTGGTGGTAATCTGGATATTGGTCCTCCCGGCTGCGGCTGAGAGTCCTACCGCCTATGTGCGGGGGATCCTGGACAAGACTATGGCGATCCAGAATGAGGCTTCCCTGGACGCCAAGGCCCGGAGTCGGGCCATCCATCAGATCATTGCCCAAAGTTTCGATTTTCCGATGATGGCTAAGGATACTCTGGGGGCCACCTATGGACAGATCAGCGCGGGACAACGGCAGCAATTCACCCATACCTTCGATTACCTCTTCCAGGATTCTTACTCCCGCATGGTTCTCAACTTCCTCAAGCGGCAGAACATCCAATACGGGCAGGAACGCCAGGAAGGCGGCGGCAAGGCCAGGGTGGATACTTCCATAGTGCGGACCAATGATACCATCCCGGTGACCTATCTCATGCACTCCCATTCCGGGGGCTGGCTGCTTTATGACGTGGTGGTGGACGGGGTAAGCATTCTGGAAAACTACCGCAATGAATTCGGCCGGGTCATCCGCAGCAATTCCTTCGGATTTCTCCTGAACCGCATGGAAGAACAGCGCCGGGCCATCGAGTAAACCTCTCCCCCCTTCCCACCCCAGCCAGAATCACCCCGCTGCGCTGCCGGTTGTTGAAGCTGGCTGACATTTATGCTTAATCAGGAAAGATTATGCGGCAAAACCAGGCGAGATGAGCAAGACTTGGTGCAGTCTGAACCAATCGCACGCTAAGGGGTCTGGGAGCGCAACCTGCCGAAATAGATGGATAGCCAGACTGCGGCAACCCAGACGCCTAAGCCCACCAGAATCCACCCAATTCCTGCTGCAGAACCTTGCGGTCCGAAGAACCAGAGAAGGACAAAGGCTACCACAAAATTGGCAAATCCCCAAAGGGCGTTGCTGAGCGGCGAGGATTCGCCGACCCCGGGCGGCGAGGCAAAGGGTGACTGAAACCGGTGCCCGCAAACGCCCTGAACGAAATGAGGGACACCGTTGGCAAGAAACAGTCCGCTGACGAATTCGAGCACGAAAAAATACCACGCCAATTTTATGGCCCTCCCCAATCCAACAGTTCCTGTAGGGTGCGCACTGCGCACCATTAGATTAGACGCAGCAGCAATATTTCGGTGCGCAGTGCGCACCCTACATTAAACCGAAAACCCTTCCTTATGGGCCTCCCCAATCCAGCAACAGCAGTTCCGGAAGCGAGCGGCCCTGGTAGTGGGAGAGGCGGGTGCTGAAGGCCACCTCCTGTTTCCCGGTTAGCGGATGATGGGCCGCCTGGCCGAAGGCGATGGCTTCCATGACGCAATTCCGCTGATGCAACTGCACCTTCAGGTGCCGCTCCGCCACCACCCGGGATCCCAGGCACTCCACTTCCCGGCAGACGAACACCGGCGCGGGGTTGCCCGGGCCGAAGGGGCGCAGCTGTTCCAGGTGGCCGAAGAATTCCCGGTTCAGCTCCGCCAGCTCCACCTGGGCATCCACCTTCAGGGTGGGATGGAGGCAGCCGCCGGCGCCCACTTGCTCCTCAAAGGCCTGCTCCAGCTTCTCTTGCAGGGGCGCCAGGTTCTCCGCCGCCACCTCAAAGCCCGCGGCCGCCGCATGTCCTCCGTAGCGGCTGAGGACCTCCCGACAGGCTTGCAGCCCCTGAAACAGGTGAAAGCCCTCCACGGAGCGGGCCGAACCCCGGCCACTGCCGTTCTTCAGGCTCACCAGGGCCACCGGGCGGTGATACTCCTCCGCCAGCCGGGCCGCCACGATGCCCAGCACTCCGAGATGCCAACCTTCCTGGGCCAGCACCATTACTGCCCGCTGTTGTAATTTTTCCCGGCGGACCAGGGCGTCGGCCTCTTTGAGCACAGCTTCCTCCAGGGCCTGGCGCTGCCGGTTCAGTTGGTGCAAATAGTTGGCCTGGAGCCGCGCCTGGGCCAGGTCCTCGCACAGGAGCAACTCCAGGGCGCAGCGGGCCTGGCCCAAACGCCCCGCGGCATTGATCCGGGGCGCCAGGCGAAAGACCAGGTCCCGGTAGGAAATGGGCTTGCCTGCCATCCTGAGCACTTCCTTCAGGGCCACCAGGCCCGGCCGGCGGCTCTCTTCCAGGACCTTGAGCCCCTGGCGCACCAGGATGCGGTTCTCCCCCAGGAGGGGCACCACGTCGGCCGCGGTGCCCAGGGCCACCAGGTCCAAAGAGGGCCTCAGATTGGGCTCCTTATGCCCCCGGAACCAGCCCTCGGCCCTGAGTTCGGCCCGCACCCCCAGGGCCAGGAGCAGGGCCACCCCCACTCCGGCCAGGTCCCGGAAGGGATAATCGGGGCCGCCCCGCTTGGGATTGACCACGGCTAGCGCCGGGGGCAGCGCCGGCGAGACTTCGTGATGGTCGGTAATGATGACTTCGAGCCCCTGGCTCGCGGCCCAGGCTACCTCTTGAATGTCATTGATGCCGCAGTCCACGGTCACCAGCAGGCGGCTCTTGGGAAGCAGCTCCTGCATACCCCCCACCTTCAGGCCGTAACCTTCCCGGAGGCGATCAGGGATGTAGCTGTAACAGGGGAGCCCCAGCCCGGTGAAAAACTGCTGCAACAGGCAGGTGGCGGTGATGCCGTCGGCGTCGTAGTCGCCGTAGATGGCCAGGGGTTCTCCCTGGCGCACCGCCCGGCCCAGGCGGGTGGCGGCCGTCTCCAGGTCCGCCAGCCCAAAGGGCGGATAGAGGCGCTCCAGGGTGGGGTCCAGATAGGCCTGGATGTCCTCCACCCCGGTCAGGCCGCGGTTCAGGAGGATACGCGCCACCAGGGGGGGCAACCCGTGGCGGGCGCTAAGCTCCTTAACCTGCTCCGGCCTCTCCGGATGTAGCTGCCAGCGCTTTTTGCGGCGCATTTTCACTCCGCTGAAGATTTAGGGGCGACAGTGGCGCAGGCCTCCAGCCGGTGATCGGGTCGCCCTGCGGCCAGTAATCAGTTAACCTGGTGGGCAGTGCCCGCCAGGCATCTGAAAAAAGATTAAATTCCCCCTCACCCTAACCCTCTCCCCCATCGGGGGAGAGGGGATGTAGGGGCGACCCGCTGGGTCGCCCTGCGATCAGCAGCCAGCTTTTAGCAATCAGCTTAAAGTTAATTCTTTTGAAGTTTCATTTTCATTTTGCCTTTAGCTGACCGCTGATAGCTGAAAGCAGCTTTCCTTACTCCACCGTTTCTCCCGGTTCCAGCTCGATCACCCGGATCTCCGGCTCGCCTTTGAGGAGGTCTCTCAGTTCCTGGGGGGTGCCGGTGAGCACCGGAAAGGTCCCGTAATGCATGGGAATGACCCATTTGGGTCTGAGGAGGCGGCAGGCCAGGGCCGCCTCCCGGGGACTCATGACGTAGTGGCTGCCGATGGGCAGCATGGCCAGCTCCGGATGGTAAAGCTCCCGAATGAGCTCCATGTCCCCGAAGACCGCGGTGTCGCCGGCATGGTAGGCGGTAAAGCCATTGGCAAACGCAATGATAAAACCGCCGGGGTCCCCGGCCGCCACCATCTTGCCCTCCACTGCCATGGTGGAGGAATGGACCGCCTGGGTCATAGTGATCTTGAGACCCGCGACGTCCAGGGTCCCCCCCTTGTTCATGCCAACCACCCGGGGGACACCCTGGTCGGCCAGGATCTGCGCCAGCTCGTGGATGGCCACCACTGTGGCCCCGGTTTTCCGGGCCAGCGGCACCGTGTCGCCCACGTGATCCCCATGGCCGTGGGTCACCAGGATGAGATCCACCTGGCCCACCTGGTCCAGCGGGGTCTGGTGCAAGGGGTTGCTGAGCCAGGGGTCGATGAGCACCGCGACCCCGGGTGCGGACAATTTAAAGGCCGAATGCCCCAGGAAGGTGATGCTCACCCCTCGTCCAATGATGGCTTTGGTCATGGCTTCCTCCGGGTCCGGCGCCGGTAGCCCCGGCGCCTCGCCGCACCGCTGGCCGCTATCTCGCCAGCTCTTCCAGGGCTTCCAGATTGGGGCGCATCCCCAAGGCAATCAAGGTATCCCCCGCCAGGATGGGAATCTCGAGGGTTGGATTGAAGAGCATCTCGCCATCGCCCCGCTTAATGGCCACCAGGATGAGGTTCAGCTTCTGGCGGAGGCCGGAGTCCTTGAGGGCCACCCCCACCAGGGACGAGCCCGCGCCGACGTTGATCTCCTCCATGCTCCACGCCACCCCTTCGGTCAGGGCCAGTTCCATGAAGGTGGTCACCGTGGGGCGCAGGATGGCGTTGGCCATCTTCCGGCCCCCCATTTCATAGGGTGATTCCACCCGGTCGGCCCCGGCCCGCAGCAGCTTCTGCTTTACCCCCACTTCGTCGGCCCGGGCCACAATGTAGAGGGCGGGGTTGAGGCTGCGGGCTGACAGGACGATGTAGACATTGTCGGCATCCGAGGAGACCACCGCCACCAAACCCCGGGCCCGGTCAATGCCCGCCTCTAACAAGACTTCTTCCCGGGTGGCGTCGCCGGTGACGACATAATAACCGCTCTCCTCCAGGCTACTCAGGTTCTCGGGCTTATTTTCCACGATGACCAGGGGGACGCCCCGATCCTGCAGTTGGCGGGCGATAATCTCGCCGATGCGGCCGAAGCCGCAGATAATATAATGATCTTTCAGTTTTTGGATGTTCTTCACCAAGCTGCGTCTCCCCAAGACCTCTCTGATCTCCCCTTCCACCACCACCCGGGCCAGGGAGGTGATGATATAGGCCAGGACCCCCATGCCGACGAGGATCAGCCCCATATTATACAGCCGCCCGGTTTGGGAGAGGGGGTGAAGCTCCCCATAGCCCACCGTGGACAGGGTGGTCACCGTCATGTACAGGGCGTCGAAGAAATCCCAGCCTTCCAGCCAGACGAAGCCCAGACTCCCAAAAAGGAGCAACGCCAGCAGGATGGCAGTCAAAGTTAGAATGCGCCGGAGGGTGATCAACCCGGTCCGCTGGCTGTGAGTTACCGGAATCTTGAGCTGGTACATAACATCTTTAGGCGAGGGGCTGGCCAACCCCGAATATCTTAGCACAAAAAGGTGGGCCCTGGTCGGAAAGAATGCGCCAAATGGCTCTCAGTTTTCAGCCATCAGGTTTCAGCTTTTTGAGGAACGGGGTTAGCGCTTGCTTAACTCATTCTCGTTCCCCAACTACTGCTGGGGAACGCACTGCTACAGTTTCTTTGCCGGCTCTTTGGCTAAATTTTCTGGTTTTTTTAAATCCTGCAATTAGCTTTCGCCCTTGGTCTTTTGGCTTTAGCTGATACCTGATACCTGATACCTGATAGCTGACAGGTTCTTAAATCCTCCTTTCTGCAAGGAAGCGGTTAATTCCTTTGGCAGAGAGACCTCGATTGTGGTAATCAGTTGGCCATGTGGATTCGGAAGCGCACCTCCTGGGGTCTGATTGCCGCCCTGGTCATGGCTCCGGCCTGGCTGGTGGGGGGCTGCGCCCCCGCCCTGGCCCCCACCGTGGCTGGTATTACCTTACAACCGGGCAGTTATGTGACCGCCTCCTATCGGGCCCCCGGCTGGGCGGCGGCCCGAACCTCTTACGCCCTGTCGCCCTTCCCGGTGCAAGCCGCCCCCGGGGTGGACCCGGAGACCTTTCAGACCTTGTTGCAGGAGGAGATCTCCCGTGCCTTGCAGGCCAACGGCCTCAAGGTCGACCCCCACAGCGACACGGCGCTCCGGGGCACGGTCTCCCGGGTGGAGGTCCGGGGAGCCTCCCTCAGGTTCATCACCGGCAGCATCACCGCGGCGCTCACGGTTGAGGGGCAGGTCAGCCGGGGCTCAGAGATCCTCTTCGCCTTTCAGGATCGGATCAGTCTGAACTCCCCGGTCAACCCGGGAACGCCGGCCCCCAAGGAAACGGAACTGCTGTTGACCCATGCGGCCAGGACCTGCGCCGCCCATCTGCTGAACGAACTCCTCCTCACTGGTGCACCGCCCCAAGCGGGTAAATATCCCCAAAAACCCGAACAATGAGCCGGGGCCGCTGCGCCGAGGTGGTGCTCAGCTCGATGAGGCCGGCGTAAGCCCCCGAATTGCCGCTGCGGTTCTTCACTTCCAGGAGATAGACCCGGTCAGGCTGCACCGCCTTCAGGCTTATCTCGATTTTATTCGGGATGTTGGTTTGATAGCCGATGATCTTAAACGGCCCGGGCAGGTGGGAGGTGAACCACACCTGGCCCCGCACCTCTTCCCCCGCCGACCCTCTGAGCCGCAGTATGTGGCTCGGCTGGATTTCGATGAAGGGCAGGGCGTCTCCCGTGAGCATCAGATGGAACTCCCGGGTCTCCGGATCATTGGTGGTGACCGTGGTCTCCTTACGGAACTGGTGGATCACCGAATAGGGCTTGATGGTCAAGGTGATCTCGCCCTGGCCGCCGGGTGGGATGGTGCGGTTATAGCGGGGCACGGTGCAGGCGCATTCCGGGTCCACTTTCAGGATTTCCAGGGGCTCCTGCCCCGTGTTGCGGATTATAAAGGTATGGCTTAACTCCCGGTCTTCAAAGATTTGTCCGAAATCATAGTGGTCCTCCGTGAGAATGGCCCGAGACGCCGGTTCCGCCCCCAGCAAGGCGCGGGGGAAGAAGACCTGGAGGCTCCAAAAAACCAGGGCTACCCAGGTCCAGACAGTTTTTTTATTTTTGGTATTTTTGGTATTTTTGGTATTTTGCGTATTTCGGGTATTTCGGGTATTTCGGGTAAGGGTGAGAAATCGCCGCTTCTGCCTCTGATTAATCATTGGTAACCTCAGGCCAGGGGATGGGGCCAGGCCCATTTTTCTTGATTTAGATATTAAAGCCGCAGATGAGCCACCTCTGCTCCTTCTCTCGCGGGTAGCGGCTTACCGCCCGCAGGTAATTTGGCTGGCAGCAACCCTGGGAAAACCTAATCGACCCGCGCCTTCCCCCCGGTTCCGGGGAAAAGAGTCGGAGCGCCGCGATAAAACATCCTAATTTTTGAGGGAATTTCCCTCCAAGATCCAGGAGCGTGAGCTCCACTGAGCGGCAAGGCGGCTGCCTCCCCCGGTTCAGGGAGGAAATCCGGAATTAATTTTACCATTTGCCGTGGCCGGGGAAAAGTTTTATTATGGGGCCAGGACTCCCAGCGCATCGCTTAACCAACCCCAAGGAGAATAGTGACATGGCGCCTAAAAGCAAGGTCCGCCGCCAGACCCGGGAAACCGAGGTGGAAATGGAACTGGAGCTGGATGGCCGGGGCCGGTCGGAGGTCGCCACCGGCATCCCCTTTCTGGACCACATGCTTACCCTGTTCGCGGCCCACGGCTATTTCGACCTGAAGGTCAAGGCCAGCGGTGACCTGGAAGTGGACCAGCACCACACCGTGGAGGATATCGGCATCTGCCTGGGACACGCCTTCCGGGAGGCCCTGCAGGGCCGCCCCCAGGTGCGGCGTTTCGGGGAGGCCCGGGTACCCATGGACGAGGCCCTGGCCCAAGTCAGCGTCGACCTGAGCAACCGCCCCTTCCTGCATCTGGAGGCGCACCTGCCCCTGGGGGGCGCCGGCATGGACCCGCAGTTGGTGAAGGAGTTCTGGCGGGCGGTGTGCGTCCATGGCGGCCTGACCCTGCACATCACCGTGCCCTACGGCGAGAACACCCACCACATCCTGGAGGCCATCTTCAAGGCCGCCGGCCGGGCCCTGGATATGGCCACCCAGCCTGAACCCCGGGTCCAGGGGGTGCCGTCCACCAAGGGAATTTTGTAATCTTCAAGATAAATCATTAGGGGAGGGAGTATATGTTCTGCCCAGCCTGCGGTAAGGAGGCGCCGGAGTTGACCAATTTCTGCCAAAACTGCGGCCAAACCCTTAATTGGGCAGCCGGAGAGCCGCAGATCCAAAAGACCGCCGGAAGAACCCCGGCAACCGTTAAATATGTGGCCTTCTGGCCAAGATTTGTGGCGTTTATGATCGATGCCATTATTGTCTATATTGTGGTGCTGGGTGCCATCATGGTGGTGTGGTTGTCCACTGGTGCCAAGATGTTACCCTATGGGAAAAATCCAGCACAACTCTTTGCCGCCTTCGCCTCTTTGAAATTTCTCGTCAGCACGGTAGTTCAATGGCTCTATTGGGCAAGCATGGAATCTTCCCATACCCAGGCAACACTGGGAAAGATGGCGATGGGGTTTAAGGTTACCGACCTCCAGGGAGAACGCCTCTCCTTCGCCAGGGCCACCGGGAGATACCTAGGCAAATTGCTTTCCGCCCTCATTCTGTGTATCGGCTTTATCATGATTGATTTTACCGAGAAGATGCAGGGCCTCCATGACATCATGGCCGGCACCCTGGTGGTCAAAAAACCGAGTTTGCCAGAGAAATTGCCAAAAGCTCCTGAATTTCAACAGGATATGGAAGTAGTCCACCCCGAATGAAACGCCGGGAATTCTTGCGGTGTCTGGCTCTGGTACTGGCGGGAGGGGTGGCCCTCAGCCGCCCTCACCAAAAACTCCGCCCGGCCGTGGCGGCGGCCGGGGGCCCGGAGCTGCGCCTGGCCTTTCTGGCCGATGCGCACCTGAAAGACGCTGACCCCAGGCGCCCCGAGGCCCTGGCCCTGGCCCGGGCCGTGGCGGAGTTGCGGGCCCTTAAGCCCGGGCCCGATCTGGTCCTGTTCGCCGGAGACCTGGCCCACCGCGGCCACCCCGGGGCCCTGGCCCTGGGGAAGGAGATCCTCGCCGGCCTGCCGGGACCTCTGCTAATGCTCCGGGGCGAGGGCGACGGCCTGCCGGACGGGGACGCCCCCTGGCGCCGCCTCTTTGGGGAACCCCGGTTTTCCCGGGTTTTGCGTAAGGCCGGAAACGGCAGCCAGCAAACTACCCTGCAGCTCGTGGGCCTCGACACCGCCTGGGGTCCGGGCCCCGGGGGACCGTGCTTCCGGGTGGGGGAGCCCGGCCGCCACTGGCTGGCCCGGCAGCTTGCCGGGATGGACCCCGAAGCGCCCCTCATCCTCCTCTCCCACGCCCCCCTGGACCTCATCTACCGGCCCTGGCAACAGTGGACCGCGGACTGCCGCGAGGTGGCGCCCCTGCTGGCCGGCTTCCGCCAGGTCCTTTGCCTCCATGGGCATACCCATAATGCCGGGGGTCAGGGATCAGGGATCAGGGAAGTTTATGATAGGGGCGGGATCTTTTTGACGGAAAACGGCAAGCGGCAAACGGCAAACCGTCTTTTACACCTTTCTCTACCCGCCACTGCCTGGCCCGGTCCCCAGGCATTGCAGGGGACCCCGGCCAGCCCCGTGCCCGGGCTGGGCCCCGCGGGCTGCGGCTGGCTGCTCCTGGCCGCCGGCCCGGCCTCCCTGCGGTGCCAGCTGAATATCTGGCAGGCCTGAGTGCAGGGGCGCGGGGCGCCCCCCAGCTCTGAATGAATCTCACGGCAAGGTTTCGTAGGGCGCGTCTTACGCGCCTTTAAGAAGGGCGTAGGCGCGACAGTAGCGCAGGCTTCCAGCCTGTGATCGGGTCGCCCGAATGGTGCGTGAGACGCACCCTACTGGAACCACCCCAAGGCGCGAGGCAAAAGAAAAAAATTGGCGCGGCCGCTGGCCGCCCTTTTATTGGTTACTGAGGTCTTGTCGTGGGAATGAATGGCGCCCTAAAGTTCCCTCTGTAGTTGGCCCCAATCCGTCCGGCCAGCCAAACTAAACAAAAAATCTACCTGGTGCTCCAGGCGGGCGATGAGGGGAGGCAAGCTCCCCGGATCGAGGGCCGAGATGGCCACCCCGTGATGGATACGGCATTGCGCCGCAGCCAGATTGGGGGCCGCCCGGTCGGCCTTGTTAAAGACCGTCAGGAGCGGCTTGTCCTGCAGATCAAGGGAGCCCAGGATGTCCTCCACCGCGGCCATCTGCTCCACGAAGCGGGGATTGCTCAGGTCCACTACGTGGATGAGGAGGTTGGCCTCCGCCAATTCCTCCAGGGTGGCCTTAAAGGCTTCCAGCAGGTTTTTGGGCAGGTTTTTGATGAAGCCCACGGTGTCGGTGATAATCACTTCCCGCTCCCGGGGGAAGCGCAGGCGGCGGCTGGTAGGGTCCAGGGTGGCGAACAGGCGGTCCTCGGAGAGCACTCCGGACCGGGTCAAGGCATTGAACAGGGTGGATTTGCCGGCGTTGGTGTAGCCGATGATGGAGAGAATCGGCAGGCCCTGGCGCCGCCGGGACTGGCGCCGCTCCCGGCGGTCCGTCCGCACCCCGGCCAGTTCCTGGCGCAGCCGGTGCAGGCGGTCCCGGAGGCGGCGGCGGTCCATTTCCAGCTTGCTCTCCCCCGGACCCCGGCCGCCGATGCCCCCCATCAGGCGGGAGAGGGCGTCTCCTTTGCCCACCAGGCGGGGCAGCAGGTAGTTCACCTGGGCCATCTCCACCTGGAGCTTGCCTTCCCGGCTGCGGGCTCGCTGGGCGAAGAGGTCCAGGATCAATTGGGTGCGGTCCAGGACCTTGAGTTCGGTGAAGTCCGTGATGGAGCGCACCTGGGAAGGGCTCAGCTCGGCGTCGAACACCAGCAGGTCCGCACCCTGTTGCAAGGCCTGGATGACCAGTTCTGAAAGACGGCCCTTGCCCATGAGAAAGCGGGGATCGAAACGCGGCCGGCGCTGGATGAGGGTGGCCGCCACCTCCAGGCCGGCGGACCTGGCCAGCTCACCGAGTTCCTCCATGGAGTCTTCCGCGGCCGCCCGGTTATTGCCGGTGACCCCGATCAAGATAGCCCGCTCCCGGCCCCTCCCCTCCTCCCCCGCGGTCTCCACCTGTGCCAGTTCTTCCTCCAGGGAAGCCACCAGGGCGGCAAAATCGAGGTTCAAGGCCCCGGGGTGCGAGGCCTCGATAATCCCCCAATTATGCCCGTCCAGGGGCCGAGGCAAGAGGTGGGCCACCTGAATAGCCCCCGCCTGCCCATCGGCGCCGGCGGTAACCGCGGCCACCGCGTCCAGGCGCAGCAAGGCCAGGTCCATCAAGTCGTCCCGGGTCAGGATGCTGGAGTCCAGGTGGGTATGGATCAGGCGGAGGCCCTTGAGGCGGCCTTTAACCCCGCGCTCCCGGGGCAGGGGGGGAATCACCAGGCCCTTGGCGTCCCCCACCAGGACGTGGCTCACCACGCCCTGGCGATCCAGGAGCACCCCTACCTGCCGGTGCAGGGACCGGGAGATTTCCGCCAGTTGCCTGGCCAGCTCCGGGGTGAGGAGCAAGGCCAGCGGCACCTTGCGGCGGTAGAGCCGCTCCAATTGGCGATACTGGTGGGATTTTAATCCCGTCAGGTTGCCAAACGGGCGATGGATACGAACCTCCGGGTTTTGAGTTGTAGGGGCGACGGTGGCACAGGCTTCCAGCCGGTGATCGGGTCGCCCAGTTTCGAGTTTCGAGAAATTATGAAAAAAAGCGCCTCGAAACCAGGATCACAACAGTAGTGTCCGGTAACAAAATTGCATGGAGAAGATTACACTATCTCGCAGTTAAACTCTAGGCCATGGTAATTTCAGCGATATCACCATATTATACCGATGCTCACTAAATCCCCTCTCCCCTGCGAGGGGACGACACCGGGTGAGGGGTGGAGTCATCGGCCGTTCCACCCCCCCCTCACCCTGCCCTCTCCCCCCCAAGGGGGGAGAGGGAAATAGCTTGTAAATTCCATGAATTGATTAGCTAGCGGGCCTGCCTAAGTTCAAACAATTCTCTACTGCCTGCCTCATAGCAAAAAACTTTCCGGACACTACTGGGATCACCACTAAATTTGCTGGAAGAAGCTATTAATTTTATTTTAACCTTTTTCCCGGAAAAGATGAACTCCTCCCCCTCATCACACTTGCGAACTTAAAACTCCAAACTCAAAACTCGAAACTTATTAACGGGAGCCTGAAAGGGGTTCCAGCTTTATCCCCTCTCCCCCGATGGGGGAGAGGGTTAGGGTGAGGGGGAATTTAATCTCTTTTCCGCTCCCATTAATAACTCAGACAAGACCGTTTTCCCGGGCCAGCAGCGCCCCCTGCACCCGGCCGTATAAGTCCTCATCCCTTTGCCACGCTTGGCGGAGTTTCCGGGCCAGGGCTTGCCGGGATGCTTCCTGGCCCACCAGGGGCAGGTTGGCGCCCGCGATGTGATGGGCCCCCCGGAGGGCCGCCCCCAGAAATTCGCAGCCCACCAGGAGGTCGGAGAGCAGGTGCCACCGGCAGCGTTCCCCGGCCCAGGCCAGCAGTTTCAGGGCCTCCGCGGCTTGCCGGGCGATCTCTTCTGGGCAGCCCACCGCTTCCTGCGCCGCGGCCGTCAGGCGCTCGGCGTCTCCCGCGGCCCGGGCCGCGGTCAGCCGGGAATAGGCCTGAACATCCTGCTCCTGGAGCTCCCGCAGGCGTTCCGCCAGCCGCCGCAGCCGGGCCAGCGTTTCTTCCCAGGCGAGCCCCTGATGACCCTTGGGATTCACTGGACGTTGGCCTTCCAGGCACACCACCTTTTCCAGCAACGCCAGGCCTAACCTGGCCCCAAAGGCGGCGGCCGCCCCGCCTCCCGGGTTGGGCTGCGCCTGGGCCAGCTCTTCCAGGAATGAGTCCATCTCACCCTCGTTCAGGGGAAACCACCCCGAGAAGCTGAGTATCACCTTTAGGGCGCCGGGCCAAGAAAATTTTTCTGAAAACTCGAAACTAAAGAGGCCTCCAGCCCTTGGCGGGTTGATATCCCACTCAGTTAATACATGCCGGTGAGCGCCATCCCCAATCCCTTTTGGTAATTTGGGGCTGGCCAAGCCGGGGCCGCTTAACCTTGAACTTTGAACTTTGAACCTTGAACTAAGGTCTTAGCCCAGGCTCTCCCCCCTGACCTTGCAAGCCGGGGCATACTTGGATATAATTTAGTTAACTATGGATATCTGCCTTTAACTCTAATCTTTAAAATTTATTTGGTTCCGACCCGCAAAGATATGGAAAAGATCCCGGATCCCAAAGAACTGGAAAAGGAGCTGAGCGACTACCTTTCCAAGAAATATGGCAGCCGCATCCAGGTCCTGGCCCCTCAACTCATCACCAAACCCCGGGTGGACGGGGAAGACAAGGGCAAAGGGGAGTCGATCGGCAAGATCGATTTTGACCTGAAACCCGAAGAGATGGAAGCCTACCTGGACGGATACGTCATCAAACAGGGCCTCGCCAAGAGCATCCTGGCTACCAAGGTCTGCACCCATTTCAATCGCATCCGCCATTCCCTGGAACAGGGGCGGGAACCGGAACCGGGGGTGGGCTCCATCAAGAATAACATCATCCTCATCGGCCCCACCGGGGTGGGCAAGACCTACCTGGTGAAACTCATTGCCAAAAAGATCGGGGTTCCCTTCATCAAAGGAGATGCCACTAAATTCTCCGAGACCGGCTATGTGGGCGGTGACGTGGAAGACCTGGTGCGGGACCTGGTTTACGCCGCCGGCGACGACCTGAAACTGGCTCAATACGGCATCATCTATATCGACGAAATCGACAAGATTGCCTCCGCGGCGCACACCTGGGGCGGGCCGGATGTCTCCCGCACCGGGGTGCAGAGGGCCTTGCTGAAGCCCATGGAGGAGACCGAGGTGGATCTGAAGGTGGCCCACGACCCGGTGTCCCAGATCCAGGCCATCGAACACTACCGCCGCACCGGCAAGAAGGAGAAGCGCACCCTCAATACCCGTCACATCCTCTTTATTGTCAGCGGCGCCTTCAACGGCCTGGATAAGATTGTCAAGGAGCGCCTCAGTAAGAAAAAGATCGGCTTCCATGGCGAGATAGCCACCCGGGAGGAAGAGCGGGCCTTCCTGAAACAGGTCACCGCCGAAGACCTGATTCAATACGGGTTCGAATCGGAGTTCGTTGGCCGTCTGCCGGTGGTGGCGGTGCTGGAGCAACTCACCGCCGGGGACCTCTACGAAATCCTGCACAACCCCAATAATCCCATCCTTACCAGCAAGAAACGGGATTTTTGGGCCTATGGAATTGACATCAGATTCGAGGACGAATCTCTGCGCCTGCTGGCGGACCAGGCGGCCCTGGAAAAGACCGGGGCCCGGGGTTTGGTGAGCGTCATTGAGCGGGTCCTCCTCCAGTTCGAAAAACGGCTGCCCTCCACAGACATCAAAGAACTGCTGGTCACCCCGGAATTGGTGCGGGAATCCCAGGAAGAGCTGAAGAGGCTCATGGCCGATCCGGGTAATCCGGAGATCCGCAAGCGCTTCCAGGAAGCGGCCCGGGCCGAACGGGATCTTCTCAAGCAATTCATCTGGCGTCAGGAAGAGGATTTACGGGGGCGCTACCGGCTGCCCCTCAGTGACCAACGGGTGGAGTTGCTGGTGGACCATTACCAGCAGTGGGACTGCGACCTGAAGACCTGCTTCCAGGAGATGGGCCGTCTCCAAGACCAGGTGCGGGTCTTCGAGGACCGCTTCTTTGACGAGCACGCCATCCAGCTCCATTTCGATGAAGAGGCGATGGATGAAATCCTGCGACAGGCTTTGGAGGGCGGCATTTCCGCTCTCGCCGTCTGCGAGCGGATCTCCGAGGAATTGTCCTACGCCCTGAAACTGGTGCGGGACCGCACTTCCCGGGACCACTTCATCTTGACCCGGGAAGCCCTGGCCGATCTCGACTCCTATCTCAATCGGCTGATCCGGGATCATTACCAGACGACCAGCTTTCGGGAATAACCCCAGGACATGATAGGAGTCTCCAAACTCTATTGCGGCGCGGTGGAAGCCGGCGACCTCCTGCGTTATCCGGGCCGCCAGGCCCAAGAACTGCCGTCCCATCTTTTGCAGTTCTCCGCGGATAAGAAGCCGGTGGTGGTCTGGAATGTCACCCGGCGCTGCAACCTCAAATGCCTCCACTGTTACGCCCAGGCCACCGCCGGCCCGGCCCCGGATGAGCTGAGCCATCAAGCCGCCCTGGATTTGCTCCGGGACCTGAAGGACTTCGGGGCGCCGGTGGTCCTGTTTTCCGGGGGTGAGCCCCTGTTGCGGCCGGACCTCTTGGAGCTGGTGGACCGGGCCGTGGCCCACGGCATGCGGGCGGTGATCTCCACCAACGGCACCCTGATCAGCCGGGACCTGGCCTGGCGCCTGAAAGACCTGGGCCTCTCCTACGTAGGCATCAGCCTGGACGGCGCCGCGGCGGTCCATGACCGCTTTCGGGGCGAGCCTGGCTCCTTTGCCGCGGCCATGGCCGGGGTGCGCCACTGCCGGGAGATGGGCCTCAAGGTGGGGCTGCGCTTCACCGTCAGCCGCCTCAATTTGCGGGAAGTGCCGGCCATTTTCGACCTGGTGGAGGAATACCAGCTTCCCCGCATCTGCTTCTATCACCTGGTCTATGCCGGCCGGGGCACCAAGCTGGTGGCCGAGGCCTTGAGCCACCTCCAGACCCGGGAGCTGTTGGACCTGATCTGCGCCCGTACCCGCCGAATCTTCGACTCCGGCCGCGCCGCCGAGGTGCTCACGGTGGACAACCATGCCGACGGCCCTTATATCTACCTGAAGCTGCTTAAGGAAGACCCGGGCAGGGCCGCGGAGGTCCTGGAATTGCTCAAAATGAACGAAGGGAACAGTTCCGGCCGGGGGATCGGCTGCGTCAGTTGGGACGGGGAGGTGCACGCCGACCAGTTCTGGCGCCACCATAGCTTCGGCAACGTGCGGCGCCGCCCCTTCGGCGAGATCTGGACCGACCTGAGTGATCCTCTCATGGCCCGGCTCAAGGACAAAAAGCGCTATGTGGGCGGGCGCTGCGCCCGCTGCCGCTGGCTGGAGGTCTGCGCCGGCAACTTCCGGGTCCGGGCCGAGGCCCTGAGCGGCGACCTCTGGGCCCCTGACCCCGCCTGTTACCTGACGGATGAGGAAATCGGGATAAACTGATTTTTTTTTAGGGGCAGCCAATCCCCCAAAAAAATCAGGGGCGGCAGTGGCACAGGCTTCCAGCCTGTGATGGGCTCGCCCCTGGTCTTCAGGGAGATGGCTAATTATTTAATATCTTAACTACTGCAAGATAATCTGCCACGCCTCGTCTCGCCTCGTTGATTGCTTCCCGGCGCGGCAGCCTTCCAGGCTTGCTCTATTCTTCCACGGCGGCGATGGCTGCGTCGATTTTGCATACATTGACGGCTTGTAGTCCTTTGGGGCCTTCGCTTACCTCGAATTCCACCCGGTCGTCCTCCTTCAAGGTGCGGAAGCCGGAGCCCGCGATATTGGTGTAGTGTACGAACAAGTCGGGGCCGTCCTCGCGTTTGATGAAACCGTAGCCTTTGGCTTCATTGAACCACTTGACCGTACCGCTATTGATCTCCATTCCTCACTCCTTTTAACCTTGGTTCCTTTGCCGGCTAACGGGCAGGGGGCGCAGGCCCAAAAAAAAACGGCCGGCTCCCGCCATACCGTCATTGTCTTAACTTTGTCGCCCCGGCCACCGCATTTACGCCTGAATCTAGGATGAAAATTTCGTTAGCACACTCCCGGCTTGACTGTCAAGAAAATTCTTTCAGGAGATTCTTGACAGCCCGGGGCCGCCGCGCTAAAAGCTCAGGCCGCCCCGGAGGCCGCCCCGGTGTTCCCCAACTCGCCCTGGGAAAAAAGCCGAACCTGGGCACGCCCCCCTCTCTTAAAAAAAATCAGAAATGATCCAGAGGGATGTCCAAGAGAAGTCTGAGGTGGTCCTCGACGCACTCCTCCAGAACCTCCAGGTTATAGCCGCCTTCCAGCACCGTGATCAGCCGGCCTCCGGCGCTTTCCTGGGCCAGGTCCAGCACCAGGCGGGTCATCTGCCGGTAGCCGCTCCGGGTCAGGTGCATATGGGCCAGGGGATCCTTGGAGTGAGCGTCGAAGCCCGCGGAAATCATCACGAATTGCGGGGCAAATTGCCGCACCCGGGGCAGCCCCTCGTTCTGCAAGGCCTCCAGATATTCCTCATCACCGCTGCGGGGCGGAAAGGGCAGGTTCAGAGTGAAGCCCTTACCCGGACCCTTGCCCTCCTCCCGGCGGTAGCCGGTGCCGGGGTAGCAGTACTGCGGGTCCTCGTGCAGCGACAGGTAAAAGACCCGGGGGTCGGCCTCGAAGAGGTGCTGGGTGCCGTTGCCGTGGTGCACGTCCCAATCGACGATGGCCACCCGCTCCAGGCCGAAGTTTTCCAGGAGATAGACGGCGCCCAGGGCCACGTTGTTGAAAAAGCAAAAGCCCATGGCCCGGTCCCGCTCGGCATGGTGCCCCGGCGGCCGCACCGCACAAAAGGCATTATCGGCCTGATCTCCCATGATGGCATCCGCCGCGGCCAGCACCCCGCCCGCGGCCAGCAGGGCGATCTCGTATGATTCCGGGCTGATGCCGCAGTCCTGCACGTCAAAGACTTGTTCACCCCGCTGGCAGGCCTCTTGGAACCGCCGGATATAATCCGGATCATGCAGGCGCTCCACCCAGGCCAGGGGGGCGGGGTAAGGTTTGAGCTGGATCAGCAATTCCAGAACCCCGCTATCCTTGAGGCTGGTCTGGATGGCCTTTAGCCGGTCGGGCCGTTCCGGATGCCACGACCCTGGATCGTGCAACAGGTAACGGTCGTCATAAACGTAGCCGGTGCGGCGCATGTTCTCTCCTGGCTGGCTGAACTGCCGATGCTTAACTAAAGAATTAACCCCAGGGGATCAGGCTTGTAAAGGATTTTCGGCGGCAGCCGGGAATCTACGGACCAATAAATGGGGAAAGGCGAAAGGGGCAAACGGCTCGCCGCGGCGGCGATCTCCTCCGTCTACCCCTCCCCCGCCACCCCTGGTCAAAGCAGGCGTTGCTCCACCACCTCCCATTTGACATTGTTAAAGAAGACGGTGAGGTAGTCGGCCCGCTTGATGCCGTAGTCGGTCATGTAGGCGTGCTCGAAGACGTCCAGAATCAGCAGGGGATTTAAGCCCGCCGGATGCCCCACGTCATGTTCATTGATCCACTGGTTGATAATCAGACCCGTCTCCGGGTCCTCGTAGCAGACGGCCCAACCGATGCCCCGCATGGAGGCCACCGCCATAAAATCGGTGGCGCAGGCATCCACGGAGCCGAACTGGGCCGCCACCCTTTTGGTAAGTTCCGGGGCCTTGCCGGGGTCGCCGTTGCCCCCCAGGTTGCTGAAATAGAGTTCGTGTAGGCGCATGCCGTTGAATTCCCACCCCAGGCGCCGCTTTAGTTCGGCAAACTCCGGGGTTCCCTGCTTGCCGTCCTTAAGCAGGGCCGCCAGCAGGTCCAACACCTTATTGGTGTTGGTCACATAGCCCTGGTAGAGGGTGAAATGATTCTTGAGCAAGGTGTCACTGAAGCCTTTCATACCCAACAGGAAAGAAAAATCCTTGGCGGTATAGGTCATGCTGAGCTCCTTTCCGGCCGCCACCTCGAACGAAAAAAACGAAAGAGGCGGCCACTGTCTTTTTCGTTAAAGATAGTGACGCCCGGGAGCCTGAGCAAGGCGGCGGGAAAAATTTCCGGCGCCATGGGGGAAGGCGCCGGGGATAAATAAGGTTTCGGTTTCCGGTTGGCGCTGAAGGAAACCTCTCGTAACTGGCTTACTTTACTGGCTTCTGAACACTGGCCCCCGCCGGCCCGCCGGCGGACGCGCCTGCTGCGCCCGCCCCCCCGGCCGCCGGCACCCGGCCGCCTTTTCGTTGCCTGGCCGCTGCTGATAGGGTATATTTCAAACTTGCAGGTTCATTCCGGGGCTTCTGGTTCCAAGTCTTCCGGGTCCAGCAGACCTTGCTGGAGCAAGGCCCGTTCCAGTTCGGCCAGCCCCTGTTTGAAGGCCGGATAAAGAGTCACGGCCAGGGAAATCCCTTTGCGGGTGGGGAGCCATTCCCCTTCCTGGTCCCCGGGCACGTGCACCCGGATATCGATGAGGCGGCGGCCCTTAAACTCGGACAGCGACAGCAAGACGACTTCGCGGGCGTTTTTGGTTATCTTACTAATTACTTCGGACATGGTCCCCCCTGCGGCTTTCCTGCCAGGAAATTTGCTGGGAATTGACTTCGCTTATCTGATGGACATTGTCAACCCCCTTCTGCGATGCAGCTCTATAATACCTTAAGCAGACGCAAGGAAGCCTTCAAGCCCCTGACCCCGGGGAAAGTGGGGTTTTATGCTTGCGGAGTGACGGTTTACGACGACTGCCATCTGGGCCACGCCCGCTCCGGCGTGGTCTTTGAGGTCCTGGTGCGCTATTTGCGCCATCAGGGGCTAACGGTCAACTGGGTGAGAAATTTTACCGACATCGATGACAAGATCATCCGCCGGGCCCAGGAAACCGGAACCTCCTGGCAGGAGGTGGCCGAGCGCTACATCGCCTCCTTCCGGCAAGACACCGCGGCCTTGGGATTGCCCCCGGCCCAATGGGAGCCCCGAGCCACGGACCACCTGCCCCAGATCGTCGCCCTGATCCGCCGCCTGGAAGAGCGTGGTTTCGCCTACCGGGGCGCCGCCGACGTCTATTTCCGGGTACGCAGCTTTCCCGGCTACGGCAAGCTCTCCGGCCAGAACCCGGATGACATGCGGGTGGGCGCCCGCATTGAGGTGGACCCTAACAAGGAAGACCCCCTGGACTTCGTGCTGTGGAAGAGCAGCAAGCCCGGGGAGCCCTCCTGGCCCAGCCCCTGGGGCCCGGGCCGCCCCGGCTGGCACATCGAATGCTCCGCCATGAGCATGCACTACCTGGGGGAGACCTTCGACCTGCACGGCGGCGGCCAGGACCTGGTCTTTCCCCACCACGAAAACGAGCTGGCCCAATCCGAGGCGGCCACCGGCCAGCCCTTTGCCCGCTACTGGCTGCATCATGGACTGCTCACCCTCAATCAGGAGAAGATGTCCAAGTCCCTGGGAAATTTCTTCACCATCAAGGAAGTCCTGGCCCGTTTTCCCGCGGAGGTGGTCCGCTTCTTCCTCATCAATGGCCACTACCGCAGCCCTCTCGATTTCTCCGACGCCGCCCTGGGCGAGGCCGAGGCCGCCCTACTGCGGCTTTATTCCACTCTGGCCCGGCTCCGGGAGGCGCTCCGCTCCCTCGACGGAAGTGCTCTGATGCCCCCAGCCATCCCGGATATAAATATATTTGATCTCCCATCAGTCGCCCGCCTAGCTTCCCTGCGCTCCCGCTTTGAGGCGGCCATGGACGACGACCTCAACACCGCCCAGGCCCTGGGCTACCTTTTCGACGCGGTGCGGCTGGTCAACCGGCTGCTGGAGGAACCTTCAGATCATCCGGGCTATCTCACGGTTCTGCGGGAGGCCGATCACTCCCTGGCGGACCTGGGCCGGCTGCTGAATCTGCTCCAGGACGACCCGGCCGCGATGGTCCGAACCCTGAGACAGAAGGCCGTGGACCTGAAGATTGCCCCGGAAGAGATTGCCCGCCTCATCGACGAGCGGCTGCTGGCTCGGAACCGCAAGGACTGGGCTCGGGCCGACGCCATCAGGAAAACCTTGGCCGACATGGAGATCGTCCTGGAAGATACTCCCCAGGGGACCGTTTGGCGGGTGAAGAGCTAATAAAAGCTGATAGCTAATATACTTCAAGGAGGTTTGCAGATGGCCACATTTCTGATGTTTGGCAAATACTCAGCCCAGGCCCTGAAAGAGATGAGCCCGGGACGCACCCAGAAGGCGCGGGACCAGGTCAAGGAAATGGGCGGGGAAGTGAAGGCAATTTACGCGGTGCTGGGAAAGTGCGACCTGCTGCTGGTGGTGAACCTGCCCGGCATCGAGGCGGCCGTGAAGGCCTCCCTGGCCTTGAGCAAAATGACCGGCATCTCTTTCACCACCTCGCCCGCCCTGCCGGTGGAGGAATTTGACAAAATAATCGGCCAGATGTGATGTGATCTTTGGGGGGAGGGCCAGGGGTTTTTGTAAATGGCCCCTGCTCTCCCCCCAAACCCCCCTCCCAACCCCTGTAAGGACCGGGGAAGTTGAGGCCTGCGGCCACAACTTCCCCGGCTTACTAAACATGGGGCGACCCAGCGGGTCGCCCCTAATCTTATGGGGATTGGGGGTGGGGGCTTGGGGGAGGGGGAAAGGGCCCTCGGCCCTTTGCCCCCTCCCCCAATATCTTATTACTCACTTGGGTCAGTGGCCTGCGGCCACTGACCCAAAAAATGTTATAATTAAAAATTGCCGATATTAATAACATGTCAGAGCAGTTCGATCTAGTCACGCCCTTCCAGCCCAAAGGGGATCAGCCCCAGGCCATCCGCCGGTTGATCCAGGGGGTGAGGCGCGGCCAGCCCCATCAGGTGTTGCTGGGGGTGACCGGCTCCGGCAAGACCTTCACGGTGGCCAACGTCATCGCCGCGGTGAATCTGCCCACCCTGGTGCTGGCCCCCAACAAGACCCTGGCCGCCCAGCTCTATGGCGAGTTCCAGGAGTTCTTTCCGGAAAACGCGGTGGAGTATTTTGTAAGTTACTACGATTATTATCAGCCTGAGGCCTACGTGCCGCAAGCGGACCTCTATATCGAGAAGGACGCCTCCATCAACGAAGCCATCGACCGGATGCGCCATTCCGCCACCCGCTCCCTGTTTGACCGCAATGATGTGATCATCGTGGCTTCAGTCTCCTGCATCTACGGTCTGGGCTCGCCGGAGGCCTACCACGGCATGCTCCTCTATCTGGAGGAGGGCGTGGCCAGGGACCGCCGGGAGGTCCTGGCCAAGCTGGTGGAGATCCTCTACGAGAGGAATGACCTCGATTTTCACCGGGGGACTTTCCGGGTGCGGGGCGACCGGGTGGATATCTTTCCGGCCTACGAAGAGGACCGGGCCATCCGCATCGAATTCTGGGGCGACACGGTGGAGGCCATCAAAGAGATCGACCCCTTGCGAGGCCAGACCTTACGCCGCCTCAAAAAGATCACCGTCTATCCCGCCTCCCATTACGTCACCACCGACTTGGTGCGCCGCCAGGCCACGGCCGCCATCGAGGCGGAACTGAGCGAGCGTCTCGCCTGGTTCCAGCAACAGGGGAAACTGTTGGAGGCCCAGCGCCTGGGGGAGCGCACCCGTTTCGACCTGGAAATGATGAAGGAGCTGGGTTTTTGCCACGGCATCGAGAATTATTCCCGGCACCTCACCGGCCGCTCCCCGGGGGAGCCGCCCCCTACCCTGCTGGACTACCTGCCTCGGGATTCCCTGGTGGTCATCGACGAATCCCACATCACCATCCCGCAGCTCCGGGGTATGTACCGGGGAGACCGCTCCCGCAAACAGACCCTGGTGGATTTCGGCTTCCGCCTGCCTTCGGCCCTGGACAACCGGCCCCTCAGTTTCGAAGAGTTCGAAACTCGGGTGCACAAGTTGATCTACGTCTCCGCCACCCCGGGCCCCTATGAGATGGACAAGGCCGGCGGCCGGGAGGTAGAGCAAGTCGTTCGCCCCACCGGCCTGATGGACCCCAGGATCACCGTGAAGCCGGCCAGCCACCAGGTGGATGATCTCCTGGGCGAGATCCGCGCCCGGGTGCAGCGGGGCGAGCGGGTCCTGATCACCACTCTCACCAAACGCATGGCCGAAGACCTTACCGAGTACTACCAGGACCTGGGCCTTAAGGTGCGTTACCTCCATTCCGACATCACCACCCTGGAGCGCATGGAGATCATTCGGGACCTGCGCCTGGGAGTCTTCGACGTCCTGGTGGGGATCAACCTCTTGCGGGAAGGCCTGGATCTGCCGGAAGTCTCCCTGGTCGCCATCCTGGATGCGGACAAGGAGGGCTTCTTGCGCTCCGAGCGCTCCTTGATCCAGACCTGCGGCCGGGCGGCCCGCAACGTCCGGGGCGAAGTGCTCTTCTATGCCGACCGGATAACCCCCTCCATGGCCGCGGCCATCCAGGAGACCGACCGCCGCCGGGCCGTGCAGCAAACTTATAATAAACGCCACGGCATCACCCCGGAGACCATCCAGAGCCGGATCAAAGACGTCCTGGGTTCGGTGTACGAACAGGATTATGTCACCGTGCCCCTCGCCGCCGAAGAACAGGCCCCCTATCTGCTGGAGGAGGAAGCGGCAGCCCGGATTGCCCGCCTGAAGCGGGAGATGCAGGCCGCCGCCAAGAAGCTGGATTTTGAGCGGGCCGCGACCCTGCGGGACCAGATCCGGGCCCTGGAGGCTGGACGGCTTAAGTACGCCTGAATTACGGGGTGCGGGGTTAGGATTTTAATTTTGTAAGGGAGCTTCTTCTGAAGGAATGGGAGGGGGCCAATTAAACCATTACCTGTTAAAGAATATAGATTTGCCAACCGCTGAAAATCTTACTTATGTAATTCCTCCCCCGCCCTTTGCTTGGACCGCTTGCCCTCGGGTTTAGCCTGCAATTTGAGGAATTCCTCCAGCAGCCGCTTCTGTTGGGAGCTGAGCCGGGTGGGGGTGTCCAGGCCCACTTCCACCACCAGGTCGCCCCTGGATTTGCCCTTGAGGCCCGGAAGCCCTTCCCCCGGGATGCGGAAGGTGGCCCCGGGCTGGGTGCCGGCCGGCACTTGCAGGAGTTTCTGGGAATTCAAGGTGGGAATAGTGACCGCGGCGCCCAGGGACGCTTCCACGAAAGATAGGTGCGCCTGGTAATGGAGATCTCGTTCCTTCCGGGAAAAGATGGGATGCGGGGCGATCTGAACTTCCAGGTAGAGGTCGCCGGCAGGGCCGCCCCTGGCGCCGGCTTCCCCTTCCCCCCGGAGGCGCAGGCGGGTGCCGCTGTCCACCCCCTGCGGAATGCGCACCTGGAGCTGCTTCTTTTCCTTCACCGTGCCGGCGCCCCCGCAGTTGGCGCAGGGGGAGGTGATTAGGGTGCCAGCCCCGAGACAATCCGGACAATTGTTGAAGATCTTCAGAAATCCCCGGGGCTGGCTAACCTGGCCCCGGCCCCCGCAGCGCGGGCAGCTCTGACGCTGGGTGCCGGGCTCCAAGCCGCTGCCGCCGCAGCTCCGGCAACTGACTCGCCGTTCCACCTCCAGGCTGGTATCCAGGCCTCGGGCCACTTCTTCCAGGGTCAGGACCACCCGCTGGCGCAGGTCCGACCCGGGTTGGGCCCGTTCGGTTTGGGCCGGCCGTTTCCCGAAGCTGAAGAATTCCTCGAAGATGTCTCCAAAGGAGCTGAAGATATCCTCAAAACCGCTGAAGCCGCCGACATCCATACCGGCCAGGCCCGCATGGCCATACAGGTCGTAAAGCTGCCGCTTCTCGGTATCCGACAGCACCTGGTAAGCTTCGGAAATCAGCTTGAATTGCTCTTCCGCCTGCTTGTCCCCGGGATTCTTGTCGGGATGATGCTTGAGAGCCAGCTGCCGATAGCAGCCTTTGATCTGCTCCACGGAGGCCTCCCGGGAAACCCCCAAGATCTCATAATATTCTGTCATTCCGGCTGAACCACTCCCAGCCTCATACACTGGATGATTTTTCGCCCTAATGGTTATCATCTTCACTGCCTTTGTCAAGAACGGCTGCGGACCTGGAGATAGTTCAAGGTGCAAAGATAGTTCAAGGTTCAAAGTTTCACCTCGAAGTGAGCTTGCCTTTAACCTTGAACTTTGAACTTTGAACTTTGAACTTTTTTTGAAGAGGTGTCGAGAAGGGCTTCCAGGCGGGCCGTCAGGTCCGGGGAGAGATCGTGGATTTCCACCAGCTTGCTGCGGCTGCGAGCCCCCAGGAGGCGGAAAGCGCCTTGGGGAAGCTTCAGGGCCCGAGCCAGGAAGGCCAGGAGTTCCCGGTTGGCCGCCCCCTTTTCCGGGACAGCGGCCAGCCGGACCTTGAGGCTGTCGCCATGCAAGCCCACCACCTCGGTGCGCCGGCCCCCCGGAGCCACCGTCAACCGCAGCAGGTAGCCCTGGCCGGTGCGCGCAAACCAGGTGGACATCACCGGCTGGCTCTCAGGAGATCCGGTAGGCCAGGTCCAGGATACTGGCAATCAGGAAATTTTTCAAAAATACGATGGCCAGCAGCACCAGGAGGGGGGTCAGATCCAGGCCGCTGTAGACCAGGGGCAGCCGTTGCCGCAGCCAGGCCAGCACCGGTTCGGTGACGTTATAGAGAAACCGGACGATGGGGTTGTAGGGATCGGGGTTCACCCAGGAAAGCAGAGCCCGGGCGATGATAAGCCACATATAGATGGTGAGCCCCAGGTTAAGGACCTGGGCCAGGGCCACCAGCAGATGCCTCAGGGCAAACATTCCCACTTCTCCATTTCTTAAGAAATTTAGTCTATTATGGCCGGGACGCTAAAATTGTCAAGGCGGAAAGGTAATGAAAGCAGTCAGCTAAGTTAGCGGTCAGCCCTGTAGGGTGCGCACTGCGCACCATTAGATTATAGGAAGCGCAACATTTCGGTGCGCAGTGCGCACCCTACACGGCTGACCGCGGCAAGCTGATTGCTGAAAGCAGGGCGACCCGATCACAGGCTGGAAGCCTGTGCCACTGTCGCCCCTGCTGCCGACGGCTGATAGCTAAATACCAGGGTTGCGCCGGCCCGAGCCATCCCTTACAATAAAAAGGTTAGTCAGCGTCCCAGATGAAAAACTCCGTAACCTTCAAGGCCCTGCGCCATCGCAATTTTCAGCTCTTTTTCACCGGCCAGCTGATCTCCCTCACCGGCTCCTGGATGCAGTCGGTGGCTTTCAGTTGGCTGGTCCTGGTGCTCACCAACTCCGCCATCTACCTGGGACTGGTGGGCGCCCTGCAAACCCTGCCGGTCCTGCTCTTCTCCTTTCTGGGGGGCGTGGTGGCGGACCACACCAGCAAACTGCGCCTGATGTTCATTACGCAGACCTCCCTCTTGCTGCTGGCCCTGGCCCTGGGGCTGCTGGTGGACCTGCGGCTCATCAAGATTTGGGACCTCTGCCTCATTGTCTTCCTCTCCGGCACGGTAATGGCCTTCGACATCCCGGCGCGCCAGGCCTTCATCGTGCAGCTGGTGGGCAAGCCGGACCTGCCCAACGCCATCGCCCTCAACTCCAGCCTGTTCAACGCCACCCGGGTGATGGGGCCGGCGGTGGGCGGGGTGGTGATCGCGGCCCTGGGCATGGCCAACTGCTTCTATCTTAACGCCGCCAGCTTTTTGGCGGTGCTCCTGGCCCTGGCGCTCCTCAAACTGCCTGTCTCCCAGCCGGTGCCCTGGACGCCCCTGTGGCGCGCCTGGAAGGAACTCGGAGACTACCTGTGGACCAGGCGGGAGCTGCGCTTGATCCTGCTGCTGATGACCATGGTGGCCGTTCTGGCCATGCCCTATTACGTGCTGCTGCCCATGCTGGCCCGGGATACCCTGGGCGCGGGGCCCGGTGGCTTCGGCATCCTCATGGGCGCCAGCGGCCTGGGGGCCTTTCTGGGCGGCCTCATCATAGCCCGCCGCCTGCAGAGCAGCCCTCCCATGCACTCCTTCCTGATGGGGCAGGCCCTGTTTCTCCTGGGGCTGGTGGGCCTGGGGCTCTGCGGCTCATTTTACGCCGCCCTGGTCTTCATGTTCATTTCCGGCTTTGGCATGGTGACCCAACTCTCCACCGGCAACAGCCTGCTGCAGCTCAACGTGCCCGATGAACTGCGGGGCCGCCTCATGAGCCTCTTCGGGCTCATCGTCATGGGCTTCGCCCCGATAGGCAGCCTCATTTACGGGGTGGCGGCCCACTTCGCCGGCGCGGGGCCCACCATCGCCGCAGGGGGGCTCTTGGCCGCCCTGGGCGCCGGCATCATTTTGCTGCGCTACCCTGAACTGCGCCGCCTGGAGTTCACCGACCTGGGACCCGCCGAAAGTGATTGACGGCGGGCACCACCGGCCCTCTAGGCTATCATCTGCCAGCAATCAGCTAAGGTCAAAGACGCCAAAATATCTTGTGACTTGCTGATATTTCTGTTATAAAAACTTGATTTGCCATAAATTACTCACGCCCCGCCAGGGCGGGCCGGTGCCGGCGCCAGTTGTCCAAGGCGGCGGTGGCCCCGTCGGCGGCGGAGCGGTGGACCAACCGGAGGAATACCCATGTCTTACGTCACCATGAAGGAGCTGCTGGAGGCCGGGGTGCATTTCGGCCACCAGACCCGCCGCTGGAACCCCAAGATGGCGCCTTATATCTTCGGGGCCAGAAACGGCATCCACATCATCGACCTGCAAAAGACCGTCCAGTTCTTCAAGACCGCCTATAATTACGTGGTGGAGCGGGTGGCGGACGGCGGCCTCGTCCTCTTTGTGGGCACCAAGAAACAGGCCCAGGACGCCATTGCCGAAGAAGCCAAACGCTGCGGCATGTTCTACGTCAACCACCGCTGGCTGGGAGGCATGCTCACCAACTTTTCCACCATCAGCCGTTCCATTGCCCGCCTGAAGGAGTTTGAGGCCATGAAGGAAGACGGCTCCCTCCGGCGCTTTCCCAAAAAAGAGGTCCTGGTGATGGAGAAGAAGGCGGCCAAGCTGGAGCGCTCCTTGGGCGGCATCAAGAATATGGGGCGGCTGCCCGATATCGTCTATGTGGTGGACCCCCGCAAGGAAGACATCGCGGTGCTGGAAGCCCGCAAGGTCCACGTCCCCCTATTGTCCATCGTGGACAGCAACTGCGATCCCACGGAGATCGATTATCCCATCCCGGGCAATGACGATGCCATCCGCGCCATCCGCCTCCTCACCTCCCGCGTCGCCGACGCGGTGCTGGAAGGCAAAAAACTGGCGGAAGAGCGCCTCCAGGGACAGTTGGATAAGGAAGCTGCCGCGGCCCTGACGCCGGAACCTGCCGCGGCCCCGGCCCCGGAGGTCGTGTTCCCGGAACCCGCGGAGGTCCCGCCGACCCCGCCGGCCGAAGTCTCCGCTGAGGAAGCGGCCAAAACCGAGGCCTAAAGGGGAACCAGGCTCACCGGTAAAACGTCTCGGTTCTCCGGTGAGTTAATCTGTTCCCATTTCCCGCCTGGTCGTTCCCCAAGGTAAAAAATGGCCGGGTGGCGAGGAGAGATTACTTGGAAATAACCGCCGCAATGGTAAGAACCCTGCGTGACCGGACCGACGCCGGGATGATGGATTGTAAAAAGGCCTTGAAGGAAACGGCCGGCGACCTGGAGGCCGCGGTGGCCTACCTGCGCCAGAAGGGCCTGGCAGTGGCCAGCAAGCGAGCCGGCCGCACCACCGCCGAAGGCTGCGTCTGGGCCCATGTCAGCCCGGATCATCACTCCGGGGTGCTCCTGGAAGTGAATTGTGAATCCGATTTTGTCGCCAAAACCGACTCCTTTCAGGAGTTGGGCGCCCGCCTGGCGGAGCAGTTGGCCGCGGCCGCCCTGGAAACGGTGGAGGAGTTGCTGGTCCAGCGCTGCCCCCACTCTCCCGGATTGCAGGTGGCCGACTACCTCAACGAAGTCATCGCCAAGACCGGGGAGAAGTGCCAGGTGCGCCGCTTCAGCCGCTATCGCGGCGACCTGGTGGCCGCCTACATTCACCACGGCGGCAAGATCGGCGTGATGTTGCAGCTTAGCGGCGGCGGCGCCGCTCCTGAGGCGGTGGCCGCCGCCAAGGACCTGGCCATGCAGGTGGCCGCCACCAATCCCCTGGCGGTCAGCCGGGAACAGGTGCCAGCCGAGACCGTCTCCAAGGAAAAGGCCATCTATGCGGCCCAGGCCCAGGAGAGCGGCAAGCCGGCCCAGATCATCGAAAAAATGGTAGTCGGCCGCCTGGAAAAGTTTTATAAGGAAGCCTGCCTCCTGGAGCAGCCCTTCGTGAAAAATCCGGAGCAGACCGTCAGCCAGTTTCTCCAAGAAGTGGGAAAGAAGATGGAGAAAGAACTCCAGGTCAAAGGCTTCAGCCGATTCCAGGTGGGTGTATGACTTAACGCCATGGCGCCGCAGACCCCCAAATATCAGCGCGTCCTTCTCAAGTTGAGTGGCGAAACCCTGGCGGGCAAAAAAAAGTTCGGCATGGACCCCGCCACCCTGAAGGCCATCGCCCTGGAGATCAAGGCGGTGGTGGCGCTAAAAGTCCAGGTGGGCGTGGTGGTGGGCGGCGGCAACATCTTCCGGGGGCTGGAGGCCAGCGCCCAGGGGATTGAACGGGTCGTGGCCGATTACATCGGCATGCTGGCCACGGTCATCAACGCCCTGGCCTTGCAAGACGCCCTGGAAAAGGCGGGACTGCCCACCCGGGTGATGAGCGCCATCACCATGAACGAAGTGGCGGAGCCCTACATCCGCCGCCGGGCCCTCCGCCACCTGGAAAAGGGGCGGGTGCTGATCTTCGGAGCCGGCACCGGCAGTCCCTACTTCACCACGGATACCGCCGCGGCTCTGCGGGCCTCCGAGATCGGCGCCCAGCTTATCCTCAAGGGCACCAAGGTGGCCGGCATCTACGACCGGGACCCGCTAATCTACCCCGACGCCCAGATGCTGCCCCGGCTCACCTACTTCCAGATCCTGGAAAAGTCCCTGCGGGTCATGGACAGCACCGCGGTCACCCTGTCCATGGAGCAGAACATCCCCATCGTCGTCTTCAAACTCCTGGAACCGGGAAACATGAAAAAAGTGGTGCTGGGCATGGAGGTTGGCACCCTGGTGGAGAAACCCCCCGATGAAAGATGACGTCCTCAACGAGACCAAACGCAAGATGGACAAGGTACTGGAGGCCATGGCCCGGGACCTCTCCCGGGTGCGCACCGGCCGGGCCTCCGTGGTCCTGCTGGAAGGCATCAAGGTGGACTGCTACGGCGCCTCCATGCCCATCTCCCAGGTGGCCTCCCTGGCCGCCCCGGAACCCCGGCTGCTCACGGTGCAACCCTGGGACCCTTCCGTGCTCGGGGACCTGGAAAAGGCCATCCTTAAATCCGACCTGGGTTTGACTCCCATGAACGACGGCAAGATCATCCGGTTGCCCATCCCCGCCCTCACCACCGAACGCCGCAAGGATCTGGTGAAGATGGTGAAGAAGATGGAGGAGGAGGCCAAGGTGGCCTTGCGCAACCTGCGCCGGGAGGCCAACGAAGACCTGAAGGAAATGAAGAAGGATAAACTGCTGGCCGAAGACGAGGCCCACCGGGGCCAGGAAGAAGTCCAGAAGATCACCGATGACTGGACCAGGAAGCTCGAGGTCCAGGCGGCCGAAAAAGAAAAGGAGATCATGGCCTTCTGAACGGCCGGAGGTAAGTCTTGCCCAATAATTCTTATCCTTCGGACTGCAATAAGCTTCCCCGCCATGTGGCCATCATCATGGACGGCAATGGCCGCTGGGCCCGGCGCCAGGGTCTGGTCCGCATCAAGGGCCACGTAGCCGGGGTAGAGTCGGTGCGCACCATAGTTCGCCTGGCCCGCAAGTTGGGCATCTCTTACCTCACCCTGTTCGCCTTCTCCGAAGAGAACTGGCAGCGCCCCGCCATGGAGATCCGGGCCCTGATGGCCCTGCTGCGCCGTTTCCTGCACCGGGAACTAGCCGAGATGCAGGAAAAGCAGATAGCCCTGAGGGCCATCGGCAACTTGCCACAACTCCCCGCGGCAGTGCAGCGCGATCTGGCCCAAACCATCGCCGCCACCGCCCAGGGAGCGGAGGTCAAGATGGTCCTGACCCTGGCCCTGAGCTACGCGGGGCGCAGCGAGATCGTCCAGGCGGTGCAGGCCCTGGCCCGGGACCTCCTGGCCGGCCGGCTGGCGCCCGAAGAGATCGACGCCGCGCTCCTGGCCCGCTACCTTTACACCGCCGACCTGCCCGATCCGGACCTGATGATCCGCACCAGCGGCGAGTACCGCTTGAGCAACTTTCTCCTCTGGCAGGCGGCCTATACCGAACTCTACGTCACCGACACCCTGTGGCCCGATTTCCGGGAAGAAGACTTCCTGGCCGCCCTGGATGCCTACTGCCAGCGGGACCGCCGCTTCGGCCTCACCCAGGAACAGATCCAAGACCAGGACGCCTCCGACCCCAGGCATTGAAAATAGATTTTGGGGAAGGGTGCCAGAGGCCGGTAGCATAGGCGTCCCGCCTGTGGGAATGCCTTTTCCCTCCCCCAACCCGGCACCCCAACCCCATAAGAATTGTAGGGGCGACCCGCTGGGTCGCCCCTTTTTGCATTTCTACGCCGCACCTGAAAACCGCGTTGCCCAGCGCTTCCATCCTTATTTTATACTCCCTAAAGTTTAAGAATATCCTAAAAAATCCATATATAACTTATTAACCGCAGGATATCCAATTTCTGAAAATATTCTTACCTCATCCTTAAAATGTTCTTGACATTTTTAAGGATAAGACCTATCTTAACCTTAATCTTAAGAGGAGGTATTAAAATGAAGGCCATCGAGATTGATGATGAGGTTCACGATTATATCGTGAGCAAGGGAATTCTATACGTAGACCAAACCCTGAACGACACGATCCGTAGGCTTTTTGGATTTGACAAAAAAGCCATTCTTGGGCAGCCGATGGCACCGCCGAAAGAACAGTCTCGTACGTTTTGGGGACAAAAAAAACGTAAGGCCAGTTTGATCAAATTGGTAAACGCCGGGATTCTTAAGGAAGGCCAAATACTCCATATGCGATACCAGGGGCGTGAAATTCCCGACTCAGAGGCCACGATTCATCAAAGAGGCTTGCTCAAAAATGGGCAAAAATATTCGATGAGCGATTTGGCTGGAAAATTCTTAAAAAAACAAGGATCTATTGCCAATTCATTTCGCGGCACTATCTATTGGTTTACGAGTGACAATATTAGCATCAAAGAGCTTTGGGCAGAATATCTGAAAAATTCGCAGGGGGAAAAACCTGCGGTTTTATTAACTGAAATTAACCTGGCAGATTTTAACTGATAATTCGATTATAGGAACCGTTTCGAATTTTGGAACGATTCCTATAAATTTTTTTGAGGGGAATTGCTGATGGAAAAATCTCATAAAATGATGATGATGAAGCTGAAAAGTATCCTGGGTACGGGGTGAGAATACCCCTCCGAAACGATTCCTATGCTGGGTATTTTGCTGGGGGAAAGTTGCAAGTAGTTTTGTGGGTCGCCCCTTTTTGCGTCAAAATTGCAGTTAGTGTAGGGTGGGCTCGAGCCCACCATTTCCTTAAAGTGGGACCGGCTTCCAGCCTGTGATCGGGTCGGCCTTTTCCTGGTTCCCAAGCTCCAGCTTGGGAACCCGTTTTTTTGGCCAAGCTCCGCCTGGCAGAGATTAGGCAATAGATTTTCAAGGAATTGGTGGGCAGTGCCCACCCTACACACCTAATAATGCAGATGGGGCCTCCCCGTAGGGGCGGGGTCACCCCGCCCTTACCCAGGTTAACCGTGCTCCCGCAACCAATCCTGCACCTTTTCCGCCACCTGGCGATTTAACCCCGGCACCGCCGCCAGTTCCTCCACCGCCGCCGCCTTTAACGCCTCCAGATTGGAAAAATACTGCAACAACCGCCGGCGCCGCACCGGGCCGATGCCGGGGATCTGCTGCAAGACCGACTCCACCATCTCCTGGCGGGCCCGCCGCCGATGATAGGTGATGGCGAAGCGGTGGGCCTCGTCCCGCAGCCTGAGGAGCAGCAGCCAGCCCGGAGAGTTGGCCGGCGGAAATACCGGGTTCTTCCTGCCTGCCAGGAAGAGGCGGTCCCTGACCTCCCCCCTCCCCGGCTTCAGCCCGGCCTTGGCCAGGCCCACCACCGCCAGGTTTCCCAGACCCAGCTCCTGCAGGGTCTTCAGGACCATGTTGAGCTGCCCCCGGCCGCCGTCCACCACCAGCAGGTCCGGCAGCACCTGGCCCTCCTTGCCGTAATGGCGCTGCACCACCTCCCGCAGCATGGCGTAATCGTCCTGGCCGGCCACCCCCCGGATGCGAAAGCGCCGATAACCGGACTTATCCGGGAGGCCGTCGGCGAAGGCCACCAGGGCTCCCACCGCTTGCTCTCCCTGGAGGGTGGAAATGTCCAGGCATTCCAGGCGTCCGGGCCTCCGGGCCAGATGCAGCCGCGCCTCCAGGTCCGCCAGGGCCGCCTCGGGCGAGGGCGGCGTGCGGCGCCGTTTCAGGGCGGCCCGGGCATTTTCCACCGCCAGGCTCATCAGCCGGGCCCGCTCGCCAGCCTGCGCCACCACCAGGCGCACCGGCGCACCCTTCTCTTCACGGAGCAGCGCCTCCAGCAAACGCTGGTCGGGAATCTCCAGGGGAAGCAACATCTCGTCAGGCAGGGGTCGCCCCTCTGCATAATACAGCTTGACAAAGGCCCCCAACAGGTCTCCATCCGGGGGCAATTCCGGGAAGAGGTATTCCCGGCTGCCGGTGACCAGGCCGCCCCGCACCAGCAGCACCAGGATCAGGGCCTGTCCGTTTCCTTGGGCCAGCCCCAGCACGTCTTGATCCTTAAAGCTGGGCCGGGCCATGTCCTGGCGTTCCAGGGTGTTGGTGATGGCCCGGATGCGGTCCCGCAGCCCTGCGGCCCGTTCGAAATCGAGGTGCGCCCCGGCCTGCTCCATCTCTTCTTTGAGCCTTTTTATGAGCCTGCGGCTGTGGCCCTTGAGAAAAAGGACCGCCTCCTGCACCGCCTTGCCATAGACCTCAGAGTTCACCATCCCGGCGCAAGGGCCCAGGCAGTGTTGCAACTGAAACTCGAGGCACGGCCGGGAGCGGGGCGCCAGGCGGCGCTCCTTGCAGGTGCGCACCCGGAAGACCTCCTTCATCACCTTCAGGGTCTCCCGGGCCATGCCGGCGACGGTATAGGGCCCGAAATAGAGAGCCCCATCGGCGCTGAAACGCCGGACAAAACGCAAGGCCGGAAATTCTTCCTGCAGGTCCAGGCGCAGACAGAGATAATTCTTGTCATCCCGCAACATCACGTTGTAGCGGGGATGATGCTCCTTGATGAGATTGCGCTCCAGGATCAGCGCCTCCCGGCCACCGGCAGTGATGATATAGTCCACCCGGTCCATCTTCTTTAACATCAAGGCAGTCTTGGGGTCGTGGCGGTCCGGCGTTTTAAGGTACGAGCCCAGGCGGTTCCGCAAGTTCACCGCCTTGCCCACGTAGAGCACCTTGCCACCGCGGTCTTTGAAGAGGTAAACGCCGCTGTCCCTGGGGATATTCCCCAGGACCGCGGCCAGGGCCGGATAGGGAGCGCTGGACTTTACTTCGGAGGCGGGCATCTTATCCTTAGAATAACAGGCGGCTCCCGCCTGTCAAGCCGCGGAAAACCCTGAACCATGAGGCGCCAAAGAGAGGACCTGATGACCCTGCCATTGCGGCCCCTGGGCCACACCGGCCACCAGGCCACCATCCTCGGATTGGGCGGAGAAGGGGTGCTGCGCACCTCCGATTTTGAGAAGGAGGCCCAGGCGGTCATCGCCGCGGCCCTGGAGGCCGGGATCCGGTACTTCGAATCCGCCCGGGCCTACTCGGGGAGCGAAGCCTATCTGGGCCGGGGCCTGAAGGGCCAGCGGCATCGAGTTTTCCTCACCAGCAAGTCCCACGGCCGCACCGCCAGGGAGGCCCTGGCCCACTTGTCCGTCACCCTGAAGAACCTGGACACCGATTATCTGGACCTGTGGCAGGTGCACGACGTGCGCACCCTGGACGAAGTGGAGGCCCTGGGAAGGCCCGGAGGGGCCCTGGAAGCCTTCCGCCAGGCCAAAGAGCGGGGTTGGGCCAGGTTCATCGGGATTACCGGCCATTACGACCCGGAGGTGCTTAAGCGGGCCCTGGATCTTTACCAGTTTGACACGGTGCTGCTGCCGGTCAACCCGGCGGAGCCGCAGCACCTGAGCTTCCTGCCCCTGGCTGCCGCGGCCCGCACCCGGGGCCTCGGGGTCATCGGCATGAAGGTCCTGTGCCGGGGGCAACTGCCCCGGATGGCGGAGGACCCGGAGGCCCTGACCCGGGAACTGCTGGCCTATGCCTTGAGCCAGTCCGTCAGCCTGGTGGTCATCGGCGCCGACTCCCCGGAGCAGGTGCGCGGGCTGGCCGCCGCGGCCCGGGACTTCGTCCCCCTGACCCCGGAAGAGATGCGCCGCCTGGAGGAGGCGACGGCCTCCTTTGCCAGGCAATTGATGTATTATAAGCCCTGACTATCCTTTTTTTCCGCCACCCTGCTCCGCACATACCAGTCGATCTGGCGGCATATGCCCTTGATCACCTGGGCCTCCCGGGCCCGCAGGCCGTGGCGCTGGAAGAGCCGGCGCACGTTGAACATCCAGTGCTCCGGATTTTGGTGGGAAATGAAATTAATCTTCAGCAGGGTCTCCTGGAGCATGGAGTACATGGACTCCAGTTCCCGGGTGTTGGCCAGGCGAGGCTCGCCCCGGGGCTGCGGGCTCCTCGCCGCGGTGAACAGTTCGTAGGCCAGGACCATCACCGCCTGGGCCAGGTTCAGGGAGGAGCAGTCCCCGGTGGGGATAGTCACCAGGGCGTGGCACAGGGGGAGTTCCTCATTGGTGAGCCCGAAATTCTCCGGCCCGAAGAGCAGGGCGATGTCGTTGTGGGCCGACAAGGCTATGAGCCTGTCGGCCATCTCCCGGGGGGTGAAAAAGGCGCGGCGCACCCCGCCCAGGCGGGCCGTGGCGCCCACCACATATTGAAAAGGGGCCAGGGCCCCGGCCAGGTCATCGTAAACTTCCAGGCGGGTCAGCAGCTCCACCGCCGGGCCGGTGGCCATCATCGCCATGCGCGGGAAGTCCAGGTCCAGGGGCTGCACCGCGATGAGGCGCTTCAGGCCCATGTTGCAGGCGGCCCGGGCCACGGCGCCAATGTTTTCCGGCAGTTGCGGCCGGAAGAGCACCACCGCCACCCCCGGGAGCCGCACCCGCGCGTCCGGATCCGGTTGTTTCGGTCGCTTCATGGCCCTAATTTAACATATCCGGCCATTAGTTCCATACCCCCCTCACCCTGCCCTCTCCCCCCAAGGGGGGAGAGGGAAATAGCTGGTAAATTCCAGGAAATGTAGGGGCGACAGTGGCACAGGCTTCCAGCCTGTGATAGGGTCGCCCGTAGCCGGAAATAGAGGGAAAAGGCTCGTAAATTTCATGAAATGTAGGGGCGACCCGCTGGGTCGCCCGTAGCCGAGAGAGTGCAAAAGGTGCCTAAGTTCAAACAATTCTCTACTGCCTGCCTCAGAGCAAAAAACCTTGCCGGACACTACTGTATTGCCGGGGATTTGGCAGAGTATTATAATTGACAGTAAAGCAGGCCGCAGTAAGCTAGCGGTGATCCGGAGGCGGCTATGTACAGGAATTACTGGTTCATTTTAGGGGTCTTGTTGGTTCAGGCCGGGTGCGGTCCGGCCATTTCCCCCGCTATTCAGCGGGAGGCGGGGCCCCAGGTAGGCTTTGCCGAGCTTGCGGCCCATCCCGACCAGTACCAGGGCCGGGTGGAGATTTTGGGCGGTGAAGTGGTTGCGGTCCAGTCCCTGGGCCAGGGCAGCCTGCTCAGCATGGACCAGCGGGACCTGGACAGTCAATTCTTTCCCAGCGGCGCCGCCTCCGGAGGCACCTTTCTGGTGGAGAGCGCCGAGAGGCTAAACCCCTCCACCTACCAGACCAGGAGCAAGGTGACGGTAGCCGGGGTGGTGGCGGGCCGGAAGGACGGCTACTTGCTGTTGCAGGCCAGGCAGATTCATTTCTGGGAGGGACCCACCTGGGAAAAATGGAATCATCCCGTGCCCGCGTCGTGGTATGACTATGATCCCAGTATGGAGAAATGGTTTACCCCGCCTTACTTTGACCCCTGGAGGGGCAGCGATCGCTGAACTTTGGGAAGCGCGGCTGCAGATTTTTCCCAATAATGGCCATTTCCCAGACCTGGGGCGCAGGCGCGGCCTGCTACCCGGCAGGTTGTGGAAATCGCCAGGATAAGACCAATGCACATCGATAGTTACGAATTCGGCGCGGTGATCATCGATGGCCAGAGCTACCGGACCGATCTGCTCATCTGGCCGGGCCGCATCAAGCACGATTGGTGGCGCCAGGAGGCCCACCTGCTGCAATTGCCCGACGTGGCCGAGGCCCTGGCGGCCGCCCCCCAGGTGCTGGTGGTGGGTACCGGCGCTTACGGCCGGATGGAGCTGGACCCGGAGTTGGTGTCTTACTTGCGGGAGCGGGGGATCGAGCTGGTGGCCAGGCCAACCGGGGAGGCCTGCCAGCGCCTCAATGAACTGGACGGCAAACGCCCCCTGGCTGCGGCCCTGCACCTCACCTGTTGAAGATCGCGGCTGGACTCCTTGAAGATCATCGATTGCCGCCTACGATTTATTCGCCGGCGCCGCTAGTTACGGCGATCAAGTGGCAATTCTCTCCATAAAATAAAACTTCTTTGCGGTCCCGATGGAAAACAAAGAAGTAGCCGATACGTTTCGCTCTCTTTTGGCGATCACCTGGAAAATAGCGGCCTAATTAGAAGAATTATCGGGAAGGTAATTCTTTTCTACTTCTTTATGAATCCCCAGTAGAAGCAAATAAGAAATAATACGAAGTGTACGAAGCCTCGAAATTCCAAAAACTTCGGGGTAATCATATGTCCGAAGAAAGGAACACTGATATTACACCATGAAAGATACCAGCTCACCCCCGCCGTTACAAAAAACCCGCCGGAGAGAAACTTAAAAACATCCTTCCAGTTAATTTTCATAACTAAACCTCCCCCATAAAGTGGACTGTTTTGTTTATCCTTAAAAAGGGCTTTCCCCTTTAGTAATGTCTGCCATTTATCTCTTAAAAAATCTCAATCCGGATTAAGGCCCGTCTCAGGCCCGCAGCATCCGGTCCTTCAATCCGTCCAGCATGGGCTCGAACTGGTCCTGGAGACTGCCGTAGAACCGCCGCCATTCCTCCTGGAATTGGGGGAGATGCTCCGACTCCATGCGCGTCTTCTGGCCAGTCTTGGCCTCCATGGCCCGCTGCACCTGGTTGACGCCCTGGGAGAACCTGGCCTTGAGCTGCTGCACCGCATTATTGCGGATCTGCAGGAACTGCTGCAATAGCTGCTCCAGTTCCCCCTTCAGGCGGGCCATCTCCCGTTTTTGCACCGCCACCAGCATCAGCCCGGCCAGGGCCCGGTCCAGGCGTTCGTCCCCTTCCCCATTCCGGGGCAGGCCGATGTTGCGCAAAAAGACTTCCTTAATGGCGACTCGGGCCGCTTCCTGGGCCTGGGGAGGCAGGTCCTGGAGCTCCGCTTCCAAATCGCCTTCCCCCTTGAGAAACTTCACCGCCAGCAGGCGGCCCTGTTCCTGATATTGCGCCGCAGCCAGCTCCTCCCGGGAGGCCTTACCGTAGTGCTCGGCCTTTTCCAGGGCCAATTCCAAGGCGCTCTTAATTTCCGCCACCGCTGGCTCGCTTTCTCTCCCCGCCGGGGGATCTTAGCAGGTGCGTCACTTTAATTTTTTAGGGGAAGCCGCGGTTTCGGGCTTCGGGGCCGATTCGGCTTCCTTGGACGCTTCCTTGGGCTTGGTTGCCTCGCCGGAAGCGGCCGCTTCTTTGGCTCCCTGGGAAGAATCGCCGGGCGCCGCGGCGTTGCTGCGGTTGCCGCTGTAATCCGTCACGTACCAACCACTGCCCTTCAGATGGAAGGCGCAGGAGCTGATGAGTTTACTGAGCGCACCGCCGCAGGCCGGGCAGGATTTGAGGGGCTCTTCGGAAAATTTCTGCCATTTTTCCAGCACCTGCCCGCAGGCGACGCATTGATATTCGTAAATCGGCATACGAGCCAACCTCCTTACCTAATTTAAATATAATAACCCATTACCGGAGTTAATTCGAGAAAATTCAAGGGCGCCAGGATTTTTTGGGTCAGGTGGTGGACCCGGGCCTCTTCCAGGGCCTGTTCCTCTCCGCAAGCCTCGAAGAGCGCCAGAAACTGGCTGAAACGGATGACGTGCACCAGTTCATGAGTAATGATATAGAGCAACAGGGGGAACAGGGAGAGGTGCGGGCTGGCTTTCAGGGTCTTGAGGATATTGTGATCCTGGAGACAGACCCGGTAGAAATCGAACCCTGCCGACTGCAGCGAGGAGTTTTGGGGGCAGCCCTGGTATTTGGCCACCATGGCGTGGGCATGGGGGGAGATCTCCTCCCGGCTCAAACCCTCCAGGGTGAGAATGTCGTAGCGGGCCCGGCGCCAGTGGGCCGGGCTCAGCTTGAAAAAGTCGGAGGTCACCTCTTCGGCGATTACCGCCGCCTCTTTCAGGAGCTCTTTATGCTGCGGATGAAAATGACCCTGGCCCATGCGACTAACTTCCTTAACTTATTAATATAGTGCATTAAACTACCATTGTCAACTGCCAGGCGGCCCTCGTTTTCCCTGTTTTCTATTTTCTGTTTTCTGTTTTTGAACGCAGAAATTATCTCTTCAGGAGACTTGTGCTATAATACTTTCGCCAAAAATGGTTCGGCCTCATAAAGTACTCGTACGAGGGATTCTCGTCAGGTAAAGACCTTACAAAAGCAGTTTAGCAAAAAAAGGATAGGAAAGCTGCAAGGTCCGCGGGATGATTCTGTCCAGGCGCAGTGGATAGGTTAAAGAGGCCCCCGTAAAACGGCATTTCAGGAGAGATAGACCATGAAAATCACAAGAACCGCAGCGTTGTTGGTGGGTTCGCTATTTATGATAACTGTTTTTGCTTTCCCTGGCTTGCCCCAGCCAGCCAACGCCCAGGGAACTGCCAGCGTCGAAGGTACTTGGTTGGAAACGTCAGAGCCACCAGGATTTGTAGGCCAGAAGGTTACGATCCGGCGCAAAGGCCTTGGAGAATATGAGGCATTTTGGCCGCACGCAGGAATATCTAATATCTGGTATGGATGCGATACTGAGATCAAGATGGTAATCACTCTAACATTTGAAAAATTGAAAAAGGATTATCAAGGGATGGGGGTCCCAGATGCCGCACTCAGGGAAGCAGCGGGAGTGCAAATAACAAATTATTACATACCTTCCCCAGACGGTCGTACTATGCAGTTTGTTCAAGATAGCTTTAATATCAGTTGGGACACCAAGTCAGGTCATTTGATATCTTCCCAAATAGGGCCTCGGGGCAGTCCTCCAAGAATTCTGACGCGGGTTTCAGGGCCGGCACCTGAAGCGGCCCGGGGATCGGAATCACTAAAGCCTAAGCCTTCCGAGGTCAACACTGCGGTCTCCGGGCCGCCGCCCCAAGAGATTTCGGCCCTGCAACGCCAGAAGGAAGCACACAATCTGAACGAGCAGGGCGCCCAGTACTACAACAATAAGCAATGGAAGCTGGCGGCGGAGGCGTTCAAGGCAGCCCTGGAAAAAAATCCGGACGATCAGACCATCCGCAGTAACTATGAACTGGCCACGGCCCATCTGGCGGCTGAAGAGGGTCGCAAAGGACCGAAACGTCAACCGGAGGCAATAACGCCAGAAGTGTCCTCCACGAGTCCAATTAAGCAGCTGAAAGGCACGGAATACCATGGCACGACTGCCAAAGGACTCTCTGCTGAAGCAGCCAAGGCTGAAGCCATGAAAGGACTTGATAAGGGTGGCAGCCTTCCTTTAGCAGTGGATTTGAGCGGCGGCGGCAAGCGGCCGGAATGGCCGGCCCGGATCAAGGACGACCAGGTGATGCTCACCCTGCAGAAACAGCAGGATGCCTATAACACCATGTACCAGCAAAAGGATAAGGAGCTCTCCCAGGTGCGCCAGGCGATGCAGACTGCGGATCCGGCCAAGAGGGCCGAACTGGCGGTAAAGGGGGCGCAAATTAAAGAGGATATGGCAAAGGCTGAATACAATGCCGCACTTAAGGAGAAGGAGATCCGTAAGCGCGCCGAGGTGCTCATGCAGGGTTCCCAGTGAGATGACCAAACCGGAATCAAGAATTACCGTGATAAGAACAAGAACTTGGACATTCTTTGAGTCTTTGCGCCTCTATATATAACCGAAAACTGAAAACCGGAAATCGAAAACGGCCTTATGAAGCTCCCCCGGCAATTGGAGTCCCTGGCGCGGATGCTGGCCTATATGCTGGGCCACCACCCCGACGAATTCGGCCTGGTGCTCGCGGAAGACGGCTCCATCCCCCTCAAGGAACTCCAGCAGGCCCTGGGCCGCGAACCGGGCTGGGGGTTCGTCCGGCGCCACCACCTGGACCAGGTGATCTCCCTGATGCAGCCCCCCGCCTTTGCGCTGGAGGGGGAGCGTATCCGCGCTCTTCAGCCCGGGCCGCGGCCCCGGCGCCGCCCGGAGTTGCTACCCCCACCCCTGCTTTACCTGGCCATTTCTCCCAAGGTGCACGAGCGCGTCTGGCAGGAGGGCCTCAAGGCGGCCGCCGGCCGGGAGCTCCTACTGGCCCGCACCCCGGATACCGCCCTGAAGCTGGGGAAGCGCCGCGCCCCCACGCCGGTTCTGGTCACCATCCAGGCCCAGGCCGCGGCCCAGGCCGGGCTATCCTTTACCGGATACGGGGAGGAGCTCTTCCTGGCCGCAGGCCTGCCCCGGGAATTTCTGCAACTCCCCACCCCCCCGGCGCCGGAGAAAAGGCCGCCGCTCCCCCCAGCCGCGCCACCTTTACCCGTCACGCCGGGAAGCTTTCTGGTCAAATTTCCCCCGGCCCTGGACAAACCGGCCCATGGCCCTGACAAAAAAAGCAAAAAAGGCAAAAAAGCGGAGCCCACCTGGAAGGCGGGCGCCCGCGCCCTGCGTAAAGATCGGCGCCGCCAACCTTAATCACCGCGGCCACCGCGTTGCTAGACCATCAAGCCGGGTTTATACGCCACGCCATTTATATCTTCGTTAATCTATCAATAGTTCTGGACCGATTATTGGCAAACTCCCCCTCCCTGAGAGGGGAGGGGGCTGGGGGGAGGGTGGCTCACTTGTCGACGCTAAGACTCCAAAGACGATGCCACCCCCACCCTACCCTCCCCCCTCGCAGGGGGAGGAAATTTTGCGGTCTTTTGCAGGGTGCGGGAGATGCGCAATTTTTTATGTCGTTATGTATAGTTAACTTCAAAGACCGCCTAAAAAAAGTTTTCGGTTTTCCGTTTGTGGTTTTCGGTTAAAATAGACCTGAGCGGTCCTGGCGACGACCGGGGCCCCGGAGAAGGGAGCTGCTTCTTGTCTCTATTAAAGATTATGGTGCTGGCCCTGGTCCAGGGAGCCGCCGAACTGCTGCCGGTTTCCAGTTCAGCCCACGTCATCGTGGCCGAGAAACTGATGCGGCTCGATCCCACCAGCCCGGAGATGACCCTGCTCCTGGTAATGTTGCACACCGGCACGATGGTGGCGGTGATTCTCTATTTCTGGGGTGCCTGGAAGGAAAACTATTTCTCTTCAGGCCGCGTATTCCGGAATTTTGCCGGGCGGGTGGCCGTGGCCACCGTGATGACCGGCGTCGTCGGCCTGTCCCTGAAGTTTATCATTGAGAAATTCGCCCTCAAGGGCGCTCCCCATGCCGAGATCGAACTCATTTTTGGGAACCTCAACCTGATTGGCCTCTCCCTGGCCGCGGTGGGTCTGTTGATCATCTTTGCCGGGATTAGGGCCGAGCGCCGCTACCGCCCCCAGCAACCGGGCCTGCAAGGATCCTCCCTGATCGGCGTCATTCAGGGCGTCTGCCTGCCCTTTCGGGGCTTTTCCCGTTCCGGCGCCACCATTTCCCTGGGCCTGCTGCTGGGGATTACCAAGGAAAGGGCCGAGGAGTTCAGCTTCGCCCTGGCCGTGGTTCTGACCCCGCCGGTCATTGCCCGGGAGGTCTGGAGATTGATGAAGGCCCAGACCGCTCCCTTGACGCACACCGGCGTCCTGGCCCTCTTTCTTCCCAGTATCCTGGGCATGGCGCTCAGTTGTCTCGCCGGGATGCTGGCCCTCAAGTGGCTGTCCCGCTGGCTGGAACAGGGCCGTTGGCACTTCTTCGGGATTTACTGTCTTTTGGCCTCTGCCACTGTCCTGCTGCTCAACAAACTGAGGTTTTAAAACCGATTTCAGCAAAAACCGCCCAAAAAGCCGTCCTCATCGTCTTGGGGGCCCGCCTCAATCCCCAGGGCCAGCCCGGCCGGGTGGCCCGGCTGCGCCTGCTCCATGCCCTGAAGCTCTGGCGGCAACTGCACCCCGGTTGTCATCTCCTGATTACCGGCGGCCCCAGACCCGGCAGCGCCATCTCGGAAGCCCGCTCCATGGCCAGGTGGTCCCTGGAATGGGTGGCGGAAAACTGGGGGCCCGGGCTCCGGGAAGAGTTGGCTCCCTGCCTGATCCTGGAAGAGGCCAGCCGCAATACCGCGGCTTCGGCGGCCAACACCTTGCCCCTGGCCCAGGGTCTGGAAGTTGCGGCAGTGGGCCTGGTGAGCGACCGCCTCCACCTGCGCCGGGCCCACTATCTCTTCCGCCGCTGTTTTCAGCGACAAGGCATTATGATCCGGCCGCTGCCGGCGCCGGGGCTGCTTCACCATTACTGGCGGCAACGCCGCTATCTCCCCCTGGCCAGGATGGTCCTGCGGGAGGGCGGCGCCTGGCTGAAGGTCATGGGCGGTTTGGTTCCCGGCCTGGGGCGCAGAAACCGCTAGTCAGCGGTTGGTTGATAGTTTCCCGTTTTCCGTTTTCCGTCTTTCGTAATAGGCGAAAACCAGGTCAAAGGCCCGTAGGGTGGACACGAGCCCGCCAAACAGAGCTGGTAACCGGTGAAGGGGCAAAGATCCACTAGCGAATCTTCGAACCAAAATTCCCCCTCACCCTTGCCCTCTCTCCTCGCCGGTAGGGGCGGCGTCTCGCCGCCCGGGCGGGGAAACCCCGCCCCTACGGCGGGGGCAGAGGGAATAAAGATGAAACCCCTTTCATGATTCCGTTAATAACTGACTACACAGGCCAGAGGCCCATGCTACCAAGTTCGGGTAGCATAGGCGTCCCGCCTGTGTAGTCAATTCAGGGGTGCGAATCTTGAGTTAGCGCCACGCTAAGCGGCGGGTGCTTTCGAAGTTTTTGGTTAGTTTTTCAATGACCTGCCTCAAGGCCGCGGTTACTGCATACAGAGCCTCTGCCGCTCTTCCCGTTGGGTCGAACCGCGTTCACCCTGGCAGATCTACCCCATTCCACCTGGAAACCCCAAGTCCGAAACTTGCGCTAAAAAATGCTTGACAGAGATACGGATTGTGTTTAATAAAGTCGGGAGCAAGAGAAAACCTTCACAAGTTAAAACCCCACGGAATCGATCATGCTGGAGATCAAACGTCCTGTTAGCTCCCCTTTAAGCCCCGAGCAGATATCCGCCATCCAGGAGGCCATAGCCCGGCACAAGGCCGTCAAAGGCGGATTGCTGCCAGCGCTGCACGCCGTGCAAGGGCTGTGCGGCAACTGGCTGCCCCTGGAGGCCCTGCAGCTTGTCTCCCAGGGCATGGATATTCCCTATCCTTACCTTTACGGGGTCATGAGCTTCTACACCATGTTCTCGCCTACCCCCAGGGGTAAATATCTGATTCGCATGTGCGAATCCCCACCCTGCCATATCTGGGGGGCGGACGACCTCCTGGAAGGGCTCCAGGCCGAATTGGGGATTAAGATGGGGGAAACGACCGGCGACGGTCTCTTCACCCTGGAACCCACCGCCTGTCTGGGGGTCTGCGAGGTCTCGCCGGCCATGCAGATCAATGAGGTGGTCTTCGGCCGCCTCACCCCGGAGCGCCTGAAAAACATCATTGCCGACTACCGGGCCGGCAAGACGGTGGACTATCGGACCTTGCCCCGCACCACCAACCCCCTGAGCGACTATCCGGTCAGCGGCGATGAGCTGGTGCTCCTGGCCAACGTAGACCGGATTGACCCCCTCAGCCTGGACGCCTATCTGGAACAGGGCGGCTACGAAGCTCTGAAAAAGGCCCTGGCCATGAGCCAGCAGGATGTGGTCAACACCGTCAAAGACTCGGGGCTGCGGGGCCGGGGTGGCGCCGGCTTCCCCACCGGCCTCAAGTGGTCCTTCACCCTGCCCAATCCCAATTCTCCCAAGTACATCGTCTGCAACGCCGACGAAGGGGAGCCGGGGACCATCAAGGACCGCTATATCATGGAAGGCGACCCTCACCGGGTCCTGGAGGGCATGGCCATCGCCGGCTATGCGGTGGGGGCCAGCGGTGGTTATATCTACGTGCGCGGCGAATATTACCTCAGCATGTACCGCCTCAATAAGGCCATCGCAGACGCCACTGCCAGGAATCTCCTGGGCGACAACATTCTGGGGAGCGGCTTCTCCTTTCACATTCAGGTGCAGACCGGCGGCGGCTCTTACGTGTGCGGCGAAGAAACCGCGCTCATCGAATCCATTGAAGGCAAGAGGGGCAATCCCCGAGTTAAACCGCCCTTCCCAGGCGTCGTCGGCGTGTGGAACAAGCCCACCATCGTCAACAACGTCGAGTCCCTGGCCACCGTGCCGTCCATCGTGCTGCACGGCTCCGAATGGTATAAGTCCAAAGGCACCGAGGACGCCAGAGGCACCAAGATCTTTCAGGTGGTGGGGCACGTCAATAAACCCGGCATCGTGGAGGCCAACCTGGGGATGACGGTGCGGCAACTGATCGACAAGTACGGCGGCGGGGTGCGCGAGGGTCACAAATACAAGGCTTGCCAGACCGGCGGCTCCTCGTTCGGCTTCTTCCTGGACGAGCACCTGGACACCCCCATGGAATACAAGGCCATGGCCCTGGCCGAAGGGGCCCTGGGCTCCGGCACTATGTTGGTCATGGACGACAACACCTGCGTCGTGGACGTGGTGAGGTCGATCCTCTACTTCTTCCAGCACGAGTCTTGCGGCTTCTGCCTGCCTTGCCGGCGCGGCACCCGGGTGCTTTACGAATTGATCTCCAAGGTGGCCGTGGGCCGAGGCGCCCGGGCCGACCTGGACCGGATGATCAGCATTAGCCAGATCATGGTGGATTCCTCCAACTGCGCCCTGGGTATGAGCCCGTACTTCTTCATCAAGACCACCATCGAGCGCTTCGCCGACGAGTACCAGGCCCACCTGGACGGCAAATGCCCCCTGGGGGTCTGCAAGGCGAAAGAGCATTAACCTTAGTTCCGGCCAGACCACCACTTAAGCAAAGGCGAGACGTATGTTGCTCAACTACCTGCCGGTATTGATTTACATGCTCATCTGCATCGGGCTGATCGGGGTGATCGTGCTCTTGTCCGAACTGCTGGGCAAAAAGAAGCACTTCCCCTCCAAAGACCTGCCCTATGAATGCGGCATGGACCCCATCGGCGACGCCCGCAACCGCTACACGGTGCGCTTCTACGTCATCGCCATGTTCTTCATCGTCTTCGACATCGAGGCCATCTTTCTCTATCCCTGGGCGGTGATCTTCAAGGCCCTGGGGTGGTTCGGCTTCTGGGAGATGCTGGTCTTCATCGCCGTCCTGGTGGTGGGCCTGGTTTACGTCTGGGGCAAGGGCGCCCTGGAATGGGAATGATAAAAGACGGTTTTCAGTTTTCAGTTTTCGGTAAATGAAGAAGGCAAGCAGCCTGCGTCAAAACCAAAAACGAAAAGCGGTTTTTTGGAGCCTGGAATGGGTATCGAAGAGCACCTCGGTTATAACGTCCTGACCACCACCCTGGAGAAGCTAGTGGACTGGGGCCGCAAGAGCAGCCTGTGGCCCGCCACCTTCGGGCTGGCCTGCTGCGCCATCGAGATGATCTGCACCGCGGCCAACCGCTACGACATCGCCCGCTTCGGCATGGAGGCCTTCAGGGCCAGTCCCCGCCAGGCCGACCTGATCATCATCGCCGGCACGGTGTGCAAGAAGATGATGCCGCCCATCCAGCGGGTCTATGACCAGATGAGCGAGCCCAAGTGGGTGATCGCCATGGGGGCCTGCGCCACCTCCGGCGGTATCTTCGACTCCTACTCGGTGGTCCAGGGCATCGACCAATACCTGCCGGTGGACGTTTATGTCCCCGGTTGCCCGCCCCGGCCCGAAGGTCTCCTGTACGGCATTCTGAAACTCCATGAAAAGATCAGCAAAGATCCATTCCTGACCGCACAGTACCAGGAACGCCTGCAAGCCCGCCGGGAGGAAGCCGCATGAGCGCCGCCGTAAATCTGCTCCAGGCGAAGTTCCCCGATGAGCTGCTGGAGGTGGTGGAGTTCCGGGGAGAGACCACCCTCGTGGTCAAGCCGGGACGCCTGGTGGACCTCTGCCGGGCCCTGCGGGATGACCCGGAAACCTCCTTCCGGTATCTCTCCATGATCGCCGGCATGGACTACCTGCCCCAAAGCCCCCGCTTCGGGCTGGTCTATAACCTTTATTCCCACCAGAATCACCACCGCATCACTTTAAAGACCCTGCTCACCGATGACGCCGCCCCGCTGGCCGACTCGGTGACTCCGGTGTGGACCACGGCCAACTGGCACGAGCGGGAAATCTACGACATGATGGGGATTCGCTTCCAGGGCCATCCGGACCTGCGGCGCATCCTCATGCCCTCCGACTGGGTGGGACATCCTCAACGCAAGGATTATCCCCTGCGGGGGCAGTAAATGACGGGGGGGGGGGGGTTTCACTCAGGATCATAATTTTGAGAAGAAAGAAAGGAATGAGCCATGAAATGGAAAACTAATTTAATTGTAACATTGGTTTTTACATTTACCCTGGTTACTGTTTTTGCAATAACGAGAGACACACGGGCGCAGGGACGCCTGGCCGCCGAAGCCACACATGCTGGTTCAGAAGATTTGCGAGGTACCTGGAACATAGTCAGGAACCCTAATAGCCAAGGTAATACTTTGTATGGGAGGCTAACAATAGACGAACGGAAAAACTTATCACAATATACAGGTAAGTTCTACAGGAATTCATCTCGGAATAATTGTGGTGCTGTAGAAAGTGCAGATATATTAGTTAATGGTAATTCCGTCACCATTACATGTAAAGTACTATCTACTACGTGTACTGCTTGGTACCCTGAAACCTATCATCTTACTCTTAATAATAATGTTATGGAAGGGACTTATACTGATACGGGAGGTACTAGTGGCAATATAACGTTGAGAAAAGGGCTATGATCATTTTAGACATGGAAACGGAAAACGGACCGCGAAAAACGAACTTCGAAAAATGAGAATCTGGCCATGAATCAAGCTCAAACCATGCCGCGCACCGAAACCATGCAGCTCAACGTGGGGCCCTCGCACCCCAGCACCCATGGGGTGCTGCGGGTCCTGGTAGAGCTGGACGGCGAACTCATCATCAAGGCCGACCCGGATATCGGCTACCTGCATCGGGGCATAGAGAAGATGTGCGAGTACCGCACCTATCACAAGTGCATGCCCCTGATGAATCGGCTGGACTATCTGGCCGGGGAGGTCAACAACTTCGGTTTTTGCCTGGCGGTGGAAAAGCTCCTGGCGGTGGAAGTCCCCAAGCGGGCCCAGTATATCAGGGTGATGCTGGCGGAATTGACCCGCATCGCCTCCCACCTCTTTTGGCTGGGGACCCACGGCCACGACCTGGGGGCCATGACCCCCCTCTTTTACGCCTTCCGGGAGCGGGAACAGATCATGGACCTGTGCGAGATGGTCTCCGGGGCCCGGATGTTCCCGCTGTATTGCCGCATCGGCGGCCTGGCCGCGGATCTGCCCGAGGGGTTCCTCCCCCTGGTCGCCAACTTCGCCCAGGCCTTCCCGAAACGCTGGCAGGATTACGACAACCTCCTCACCCAAAACGAGATCTGGAAAGAACGCACCATCGGGGTCGGGGTCATGTCCAGAGACGAGGTCCTGGATTGGGGCTGGTCCGGCCCCATGGCCCGGGGCTCCGGGGTCGATTGGGACCTGCGCCGGGATAACCCTTACTCCAGTTACGAGGAATTCGAATTCGAAGTGCCCCTGGGGAAAAACGGTGACACCTACGACCGCTACCTGGTGCGGATGCGGGAGATGCTCCAGAGCGCCCGCATCGTCCGGCAGGCGGTGGCCAAGATCCAGCAGACCGAGCCCGGGGACATCAAGTGCGCCGACCCCAAGGTGAGCCTGCCGCCCAAAGAGCGGGTCTATAACGAGATCGAGGCCCTGATCCACCACTTCCTCATTATCCAGGACGGCATCCGTCCGCCGGTGGGGGAAGTCTACCAGTGCATCGAGGCCCCCAAGGGGGAGATGGGCTTTTACATCGTCAGCGACGGCGGCCCCCATCCCTTCCGGGTCAAGGTCCGGGGGCCCAGCTTCATCAACCTGTCGGCCTGCGACAAGCTGGCTAAAGGAAGGCTGCTGGCGGACCTGATCGCTTTGATCGGCACCATGGACATCGTCCTGGCCGACGTGGACCGGTAGGGCGGGCCGCACGGCGCCGTGTACGCCCATCGGCGGATGCGGGATTCAGTCGCAATTTGGAAAATATGGCCTTGCGCAACGATAAGATCATCCTGAGCATGACGCTGGCTCTCCTGCTGGCTTTCCTGCTGGCGGGGAGCGGGCCGGTTTTCGGCCAGGCCACCAAGACCTTTACCGGCAAGATCTCGGAGATCGACCGGGGGACCGAGCTGGATGTCGACAAGAGGGATATTTTTTACACCTTGCGACTGGCGGAACACCCCGGGTTTATCTTCCGCCTTACCCCTGAGGAAGCGGTCAAGTCCGGGGTGATCGAGGCGACGGGGAACACTGTGGTGCTAACTCCCAGGATGAGCAAGGGGCTGGGCTGGAAGGTAAAGTTGACTTGCGAGGCTCGATATACTGGGAAGTCCGAATCCCCCACTTACCGGGTGCTCGCCGTGGAGCGGCTGGAGAATTGATGGGCAAGAAAAGTAAAGTTGGTGGTGGCATCCGACGCAGAGGATCAGGAACTGACGGAGTACCGGGTCAAATCATTGGCAGGATGGCCCGATAATTAAAGAATTGGCGGCCTCGCCCGCCAGACCCGCTCAGGCTGAAGGCTGCCGGCTGGCAGCCCGCGGCTCACACGCTGGCTTACACAGGATCGACTTATGGTGAATCTGACCATCGACGGCCGGGCGCTCCAGGCCAAAAAAGGCTCCACCATTCTGGAAGCGGCCCGGGAGCACGGGATCTTCATCCCCACCCTTTGTTACCATCAGGCCCTGCACCCCATCGGCTCCTGCCGCATCTGCGTGGTGGAAGTTAAACCCGGACCGCCCCGGCCCCTGCCGGCCTGCGCCACCTATGTCAACGAAGGCATGGAAGTCACCACCACCTCCCCCAAGCTGGAGGCCATCAGGAATGAGCTGATGCAACTGGTCCTGATCAACCACGCGGTGGAGTGCCCCATCTGCGACAAGGGCGGCGAGTGCGAGCTCCAGAATCTGACTCACGCCCTGGCGATCCAGAAAGTGGATCTGGAGGCGGTGAAACTCTCTCCCCGCTTCGACTACGAGTCCAATTTCGTGGAGCGCCACCAGGACCGCTGCGTCACCTGCGGCCGCTGCGTGCGCATCTGCAAGGAGCGGGTGGGGGCCTGGTCCTGGAACTTCGTACACCGGGGCTACTTTACCCAGCTCTCCAGCGGGGAGCTGCCCCTGGACTGCGAATTCTGCGGCTCCTGCATCGACATCTGTCCGGTGGGGGCCTTGGTCAACAAGCAGTGGAAATACCGGGCCCGGGCCTGGGAGGTGGACAAGACCGAGGTGGCCTGCCCCTTCTGCGGCGGCGGCTGCTATTATCAGGTGCACACCAAAGACCAGCACATCCTCAGGGTGCGCAACGAAGACAGCGTGCTCCTTTGCGGCCGGGGGCGCTTCGGCTGGCCGGTGGTGGAATCGCCGGACCGGCTTAAGACCCCGTTAATCAGGGAAAACGGCAGCTTTAGGCCCGCCTCCTGGGAAGAGGCGCTTACCCTGGTGGCCGCCAAATTCAAAGAGGCGGTGGAGGCCGCCGGCCCTGAGGCCATCTACGGGGTGGGGTCGCCCCGGGCCACCAATGAGGCCAACTACCTCTTCCAGAAATTCTTTCGGGCCGGCCTGGGCACCAACCACCTGGACTCGCCGGCCCGGCTCACCTATGTGCGGGCCCTGAAGGGCATCGCCGCGGTCTTTGGCCTGCCCAAGGTCGCCGGGGTGGAAATCGCCCCGGGCCACCCAGGGCCCTATCGGTCGCCCTTCAGCCTCACCCCCGAGGCCCAGGTGAGCGGCTTTCCTGCGGTGCTGGGCAAGTTGGCGGATCTGCCCCAGGCCGACCTGGTCCTGGTGCTGGGCGCCGACCTCACCCCGGAGCTGCCGCCCCTGGGCTGGAAGCTTCACGAAGCCAAGGAGAAGGACGGCTTCCAACTGGTGGTGGCCAACAACCGCCGGACCAAGTTCGATCGTTACGCCACCCTGTCGCTGCGCTATAAGTCGGGGAGCGAACGGCTTCTCATCGCCGGGCTGATCAAGGCCTTGCTCACCGCCAACCCCGACTTGACCCCGGCGGTGGAGGCCACCGGCCTGGACGAGCTCAGAGAGAGCCTCAAAAAGCTGACTCTGAAAGACGTGGCCGCCAAGACGGGCGTGGATGAGAGTCTCGTTAAGGAAGCGGCGGCCCTGCTGGCCCGGGCCCAGTCCCCAGCCATCATCTTCGGCGCCGAACTCAGCGGACAGGATAAGGGCCGGCAAAACGCCGTGGCCCTGGCCGATCTATTTCTCTTAATTGGCAAACCCGGCATTCCCGGCAGCGCCCTCTATCCGGTGGCAGAGAAAAATAACACCCGGGGAGTGTGCGAGGTCGGGGTCCTGCCGGACCGCCTGCCCGGCTATCTCCCCCTGGATGCCGATACCGCCGAAATTTTCTGGGGCAAGAATCCGCCGCGCCGCGAACCCGGCCCCACCCTGGAAGAACTCCTTGACCTCCTGGAGAAGGAAGAGGGGGAAGTGGCGCCCCAGGCCCTCTATCTTCTGGGAGGCGATCTGCTGCGGACCCTGCCGCATCGGAGTCGAGTCGCCAAGCTCTTAAAAAAGATTCCCTTTATCGTGGTGCAGGATGCCTTCCTCACCGATACCGCCCAACTGGCCCAGGTGGTGTTGCCCGTGGCCATCCACGCCGAACAGGAGGGCACTTTCATCAGCAGCACCGGGCAACTGGGGCTGCTGTCCCAGGCCCTGCCCGCCAACGGGGTGCGGCCCGACTGGCAAATCATCAGCCAGCTTGGGGTTAAGATGGGCTTTGCCATGAAATACGGCAGCCCCAAGGAGATCTTCCGGGAACTGGCCCAGAAGATGCCCCTCTGGGCCGGCTTGACCCCCAGGCTCAGCACCCCCAGCCCCGATTTTAAGATGGACCTGAAGGGCAAGTTCGTGCCCTTCGAGACGGACCTCAGCCTGCTGGGGCGCCGGCCCTTCACTCTGGTGGTGGGAAAATCCCTGCAGCACTCCGGCTCCTATACTACGCATCACCCCTGCGGCACCCTGGTGGTTACTCCCGGGGCCCGTCTGCAGATCAACCCGGAAGACGCCGCCGGCCTGGGTCTGGCGGAGGGCGAGGCCGCCAGGGTCATCTCCTCCCAGGGTGAGGTGAGGGTGCCCGTCACCCTGGCCCGGGACCTGCCCGCGGGCCTGGTTTTGCTGCCGGAACATTTTGCCGTCCCCGCGGCCCATGATTTGACCCTTAACTCCAACCTGGTGCGTGTAACCATCCAAAAGGGTTGAGAAGATGAATCTGCCCCTGTTGATATTACTCAGCATCGTCAAAATCGGCGTGGTGATGGGAGTCCTGCTCACCTGCGTGGCCTACACGGTCCTCCTGGAGCGCAAGGTTTTAGGCTTCATCCAACTGCGCTACGGCCCCAACCGGGTGGGCCCCTGGGGACTGCTGCAGCCGGTGGCGGACCTGCTCAAGCTGCTGTTCAAGGAGGATTTCACCCCTCCCGGGGCCAACCGGATTCTGTTCATCATGGCCCCCATCCTCACCGCAGGCACCGCCTTCCTGCCCTTTGCCGCCATCCCCTTCGCCAATACCATTTTGCCCCCGGAGATCTCGCTGTTCGGGCACAAGGTGAACCTCACCGCGGCGGCCTTGAACCAGGGGGTGATCGCCGACGTCAACGTGGGGCTGCTCTACATCTTTGCCGTCTCTTCCCTGGCGGTGTACGGTGCGGTGCTGGGCGGCTGGGCCTCGAACAACAAATATTCCCTGCTGGGAGCGCTGCGCCTCTGCGCCCAGATGGTCAGCTACGAACTGGCCCTGGGACTCTCGGTCATCGGGGTGCTGATGCTGACCGGCAGCCTGAGCATGGTGAAGATCGTCGAAGCCCAGAAGAGCGTGCCCTTCATCGTCTATCAGCCCCTGGGATTCCTCCTCTTCCTGACTGCCGCCTTCGCCGAATGCGCCCGCACGCCCTTCGACCTGATTGAGTGCGAAAACGAGCTGGTGGCCGGGTTCCAGACGGAATACAGCTCCATGAAGTGGGCCCTCTTTATGATGGGGGAATACACCCACATTATCGTAGCCTCAGCCCTAACCGTGACCCTGTTCCTGGGCGGTTGGCACGGGCCGGTGTTGCCTCCGGTGATCTGGTTTATGTTGAAGACCTTTGTCGTAATCTTCTTCTTCATCTGGGTGCGGGGCACCTTCCCCCGCTTCCGTTTCGACCAGCTCATGCGCTTAGGCTGGAAGGTGCTCGTGCCCCTGTGTTTGGCGAACATCGTGTTCACCGGGGCGTTAATCTTATTTCTCAAGGGTTAGCCCATGATTATGCCATTGCTCAAAGGATTGGCCACCACCCTGCGGATGGTGTTTACCAGGCCCATCACCCAACAGTATCCCGAAGAGAAGCGGCCGATGTACCCCCGCTGGCGGGGACAGCCGCAACTGACCGTCGATCCCGACGGCCGGCGCCGCTGCGTAGCCTGCACCCTGTGCATGGTGGTCTGCCCCTCCAATGCCATCCGGGGGATTGTCGCCGCCGAAGGCCCGGACCACGAGAAGTACCCGGTACAGTTCACCATTGACCTGCAGCGCTGCATCTTTTGCGGCCTCTGCCAGGAAGCCTGTCCCAAGGGGGCCATCAAGCTGAACAACGCCTATGAGCTGGCCCAATACGATAAGAGCGCCTTGATTCTCAACATTGACACGGCTACTCAGCCAGAATCCAACTTGCGGCTGAAGGATTGGCTATAAAGGAGGCCTGGGGGATGCAGATTCTGTTTTTCATCCTAGCCGCAGTGGCCCTAATCTCCGGCGGCCTGGTGGTCTTTCAGCGCCACCCCTTGAGAAGCGCCCTCTGGCTCATCGTCAACTTCTTTGCGGTAGCCGGCATCTACTTGCTGGCCCATGCCGAGTTCATCGCCGCCATCCAGGTGATCGTTTACGCCGGGGCCATCATGGTGCTGTTCCTGTTCGTCATCATGCTCCTGAATCTGCGGCAGCCCGAGGAGGCCCCGGTAATTCCCTATATCGGGCAGAAGTTTCTGGGCGCGGTCCTGGCCGGCTTCACCGCCCTGATCATGATTTACGCCTACCACCGGGCCAGCCTGCCGGCGACCAGGGAAGTCATACCGGGTCTGGGCAACACCGAATCCATTGCCCGCAGCCTGTTTACCGATTACCTGCTGCCCTTTGAGGTCACCTCGGTCCTGCTCCTGGTGGCCATCGTCGGCGCGGTGGTCCTGGCTAAAAGTAAGTTGAAGTGAGAATTAGGGGAGAATGCCCATGGTAGTGCCCTTGTCTCATTACCTGGCCCTGAGCGTGGCCCTGTTCGCCCTGGGAGTGATCGGGGTGATCATTCGGCGCAACGCCATCGTTATCTTCATGAGCATCGAGATGATGCTCAATGCCGTCAACCTGGCCTTTATCGGCTTTGCCGACTATTTCAAGGCGGTGGACGGACAGATGTTCGTGTTTTTCGTCTTGACCGTGGCCGCCGCGGAAGTGGCGGTGGGCCTGGCCCTGATTGTCGCCATCTTCCGCAACCGGGGCTCCATTTATGTCGACGACCTGAATATCCTCAGGTGGTGAGGCGATCCTCATGATGGATTATGTCTGGCTGATACCCCTATTCCCCCTCAGCGGCTTTTTGATCAACGGCCTGCTGGGCAAGAGATTGTCCAAGAATGTGGTGGGAATTATCGGCTCGCTGGCCGTGGGCCTGAGCTTCCTGCTCACCGTGGGCATCTTCCTGGAATTCTTGCAACTGCCGCACGGGTCCCGGGTGGTGGAAAAGACGGTGTTCACCTGGATCTCCTCCGGCAGTTTCCAGGCCCAGGCGGCCTTCCTCATCGACCCCCTGTCCCTGGTGATGCTCCTGGTGGTCTCCGGGGTGAGCACCCTGATCCACATCTACTCCGTGGGCTACATGCACGATGACCCGGGGTTTTATCGCTACTTCTCCTATCTCAACCTCTTCGTCTTTAATATGCTCATCCTGGTGAGCGCCAATAACTTCCTGTTGATGTTCGTGGGTTGGGAAGGCGTAGGGCTCTGTTCCTACCTCTTGATCGGCTTTTGGTATGAGCGCCGCTCGGCCAGCGACGCGGGCAAAAAGGCCTTCGTGGTCAACCGCATCGGCGATTTCGGCTTCCTGCTGGGCATCTTCATCATCTTCTGGACCTTCGGCAGCCTCAATTTCCGGGAGGTCTTCACGGCCGCCTCCCCTTATCCGGTGGGCTCCGCGGTGATCACCGCCGCCACCCTCTGCCTGTTTTTGGGGGCCACCGGCAAGTCGGCCCAGATTCCTCTCTACATCTGGCTGCCCGACGCCATGGAAGGCCCCACTCCGGTGTCCGCCCTGATCCACGCGGCCACCATGGTCACCGCCGGGGTCTATATGTTGGCCCGTTGCAGCGCCCTGTTCGTGCTGGCCCCGACCTCCATGACGGTGGTGGCGGCGGTGGGCCTGCTCACCGCCTTTTTCGCCGCCACTATGGGCATGGCGCAATTCGACATCAAACGCGTCCTGGCTTACTCCACCGTGAGCCAATTGGGATATATGGTCATGGCCTGTGGCGTGGGGGCCTTTGTCTCCGGTATCTTCCATCTCATGACCCATGCCTTTTTCAAGGCCCTCCTCTTCCTGGGATCCGGCTCGGTAATCCACGGCATGCACGGCCAACAGGATATGCGCCACATGGGCGGCCTCAGGAAGTACATGCCCATCACCTATTGGACCTTCATGGTGGCCACCCTGGCCATTTCCGGCATCTTCCCCTTCGCCGGCTTCTTCAGCAAGGATGAAATCCTCTTTTACTCCCTGGTGGACGGCCACGTCCTCTACTGGGGCATCGCCACCGTGGCCGCCTTAATCACCGCCTTCTATATGTTCCGGGCGGTGTTCATGACCTTCCATGGCAAGGAAAGGTTTGACCACCATGAGGTCCACCCCCATGAAGCGCCCTGGAGCATGGCGGTGCCGCTGATCATCCTGGCGGTCCTGTCCGCGGTAGGCGGTCTGGTGGGGTTCCCCATCATCGAAGGGGCCCATAAGTTCAAAGAGTTCCTGGCCCCGTCCATCGCCACCCTGCACCCTGAGGCGCACCACGCCATGTCCTTCGAAATCTTCATGATGGCCTTGAGCATGAGCGTCGCCGGCGTGGGCATCTTCATCGCCTATAAGTGCTACCTCAAAAAGCCGGACCTGCCGGCCCGGGTGGTGGCGAAATTCCCGGTGGTCTACGAATACATCTATAACAAATATTTTGTGGATGAGTTTTATGACGCCGCGGTGGTGGAGCCGGTCAAGAACGGCTCCGCCTTCCTGTGGCATGGGGTGGATGAAGGGGTGGTGGACGGCGTGGTGAACGGCAGCGCCGGCACCGTCGCCTGGATCAGCGCCCATCTCCGCAAGCTGGAAACCGGCTTCGTACAAACCTATGCCCTGGCCATCCTTCTGGGGATGGTGCTCATCGCGGGCTATCTCATCGGACGTTAACAACCTGAGGGTGGCTCAATGCATCTACCAATCCTCTCCATCCTGATCTTCCTCCCCCTCCTGGGGGTGGGGCTGCTGCTGTTGCTGGACCGGAAGAACCACCAGGTCCTCAAAGGCGCCACCTTGGGGATCTCCCTGTTGGAGCTGGGCTTCTCCCTGCCCCTGTGGTTCCGCTTCGACAACGGCACCGCCGCCATGCAGTTCGTGGAACACCACAGTTGGATTCCCAGTTACGGCGTCAGCTATTACCTCGGGGTGGATGGCTTCTCTCTGCTGCTCATCCTGCTCACCACCTTTCTAACCCCGCTTTGCGTGCTGGCCACCTGGACCGACATCCAGACCCACGTCAAGGAGTTCATGATCTGCCTGCTGGCCTTGATGAGCGGCATGATCGGGGTATTCGCCTCCCTGGACCTTTTCCTCTTCTACATCTTCTGGGAAGTGATGCTGATCCCCATGTACCTGCTCATCGGCGTCTGGGGCAACCCGGCCCGGCGGGTCTATGCGGCCATCAAGTTCTTTCTGTTCACCATGTTCGGCTCGCTGCTGATGCTGGTGGCCATTTTGGTTCTCTACTTCCACTGCGGCAAGACCACCGGCGTCTACTCCTTTGATCTGCTGAGGATGTACGGCCTGCCCATCCCCTTTCACCTGCAGTATTGGATGTTCCTGGCCTTTGGCCTGGCCTTCGCCATCAAGGTGCCCATGTTCCCCTTCCACACCTGGTTGCCCGACGCCCACACCGAAGCGCCCACGGTGGGTTCCGTCATCCTGGCCGCGGTGCTCCTGAAGATGGGGACTTACGGTTTTCTGCGCTTCAATATGCCGTTGTTCCCCCAGGCGGCCCATTACTTTGTGCCCCTGTTCTCCATCCTGGCCCTCATCGGCATCGTTTACGGCGCCCTGGTGTCCATGATGCAAAAGGACCTGAAGCGCCTCATCGCCTTCTCCTCCGTGAGCCACCTGGGCTTTGTCATGCTGGGGCTGTTCACCTTCACCGTCTCGGGGGTGCAGGGCGGCCTCATCCAGATGATTAACCACGGCATCTCCACCGGCGCCCTGTTCTTGATCGTGGGCATGATCTACGAGCGGCGCCACACCCGGATGATTGCCGAGTTCGGGGGTCTGGCCACCCCCATGCCCATTTTCGCCACCATCTTCATGATCGTCACCCTGTCCTCCATTGCCGTGCCCGGCACCAATGGCTTCATCGGGGAATTTCTCATCCTTTTGGGCACCTTTAAGAGCAACATCGTCTATGGCACCATCGCCGCCACCGGCGTCATCTTTTCCGCCTGTTACATGCTCTGGATGTTCCAGCGGGTGGTCTGGGGGGAAGTGACCAACGTGAAGAACCGGGAACTCGCCGATCTCTCCTTAAGGGAGGTCGCCATCTTTCTGCCGCTGCTGCTGTTCATCTTCTGGATCGGGGTCTATCCCAACACCTTCCTGAATAAGACCAAGGCCACTACCGACAACTTTTTGGCCATGATGGAAAAGGCCCAGGCCCGCCAGGTCACCCAAACCCAAGTCTCTAAGGGGGAGGCGCTATGACCCTCACCATCCCCGGTTTCCATCTATACAGCATCGGGCCGGAGCTCATTTTGACCCTCACCGCCATCGTCATCCTGCTGGTGGACGCCCTCTCCCCCAGGGGCCGCAAGGCCCATTTTCCCCAGCTCAGCCTCCTGGGGCTGGCCGCCGCGGCAGTGATGACCGTTCTCATGTGGGGCATCCGGGGCACCGACTTCTCCCGCATGATCTACGTGGACAACTTTACCTTCTTCTTCTATCTGATCTTCATCCTGGGGACCGCCCTGACAGTGATGATCAGCCGGCAATATCTAGAGGACTACGGCAAAAATATGGGCGAATACTACGCCCTGCTGCTCTTTGCCACCGTGGGGATGATGCTCATGGCCGCCAGCGCCCATCTCATCATGCTCTTTTTGGGCCTGGAGGTGATGTCCATCGCGGTGTACGTCCTGGCGGGCCTCTTCCGGGAGGATCCCCGCTCCAACGAAGCCTCCCTGAAATACCTGATCCTGGGCTCCTTCTCCAGCGCCTTTCTGCTCTTCGGTATGGCCTTCCTCTACGGCGCCGCCGGGGGCACCCTGTATCTGGACCAACTGGCTACGGCCCTGATGGGCCACACCTTCATGCGGCCCCTGACCCTGCTGGCTATGGCCCTGTTGCTGGTGGGCTTCGGCTTCAAGGTGGCCTCGGCGCCCTTCCACATGTGGACCCCGGACGTCTATGAAGGGGCCCCCACCTCGGTCACCGCCTTCATGGCGGTGGGGGTGAAGGCCGCGGCCTTCGCCGCCTTCGCCCGGGTCTTCTTCCTGGCCTTCCTGGCGATGAAGCTGGACTGGACCATGCTCCTCTGGGTCCTGGCGGTGGCCACCATGACGGTGGGCAACGTCACTGCCATCGCCCAGACTAACATCAAGCGCATGCTGGCTTATTCCTCCATCGCCCACGCCGGCTACCTGCTGGTGGCCCTGGTGGCCGCCAACCAATTGGGCGCGGTGAGCCTCCTTTACTACCTGCTGGCCTATACCTTGATGAACCTGGGGGCCTTCGGGGTGGTGATCCTGGTGGGACGCAAAAAGGACAGCTACCTCAGTATCTACGACTACTCCGGTCTGGGCTTCCAGCACCCCGCCCTGGCCGCGTCCATGGCCCTGTTCATGTTCGCCCTGGCGGGCATGCCTCCCACCGCCGGGTTTGTGGGCAAATTCTACATCTTCTCCGCCGCGGTGCAGGCGGGCTACATCTGGCTGGCCATCATCGGCGTGATGAACTCCCTGGTATCGGTCTTTTACTACCTGAGGATCACGGTACTCATGTACATGAAACCCGCCGAAGCCGACCTGGGTCCGGTGGCTTTCTCACCCGGCCTCACCGCGGTGCTGGCCGCCACCGCCGCCGGCGTGCTGCTGATCGGCATCTTCCCCGGCTCCCTCTACGACCTGGCGGTGAATGCGGTGAAGATCTTTCCCGGCCTGTAACCGGTCCAATCTCCCCCAACAAAAAAGCAGGGCCCCGGGCCCTGCTTTTTTTGGACAAAAAGGATCGATAGATCAAGCCGCCTGGTGGGTCCGCTTCTTCACGCGGTTGGCCTTCTTGCGCAGGATGTCGACCTGTTTGCGCGGGGCGCCCGCGGCAATGGCCTCCAGCTTCTTGGCCCGGAGCTGCCGCGCCTTCTCCTTCAAATCCCGCACGCTCACCGTTTCCACGGCTTTCCCTTCTTCCTTGATGTCCTTCACCTTTTTGATGGCGCCGAGCAGCTCTTCTTTGTTCATGCCGTGGACGCCGCTGATCTCCCCCAGTTCCAGGGCGTATTTGCGCAACTCCGTGGCGGTCATCTTATCCAGAGGCTTTTCTTTCTTCTCTTTGCGTTCCTTTGGGGCCATGTTTCCTCTCCCGGTTATAGTTCAAGGTTCAAGGTTCAAAGTTCAAGGTTATAAAGATCAACGTTATTTCTGGGGGGGACGGGATAATCCCGCCCCCACGGGTATTCTTATGAGCCTGCCGCTAAAGGGGCGCACCACGCGCTGCGGCAATCTTCCCCCTAAATTTAACTATAATCCCCGAATTTCTCAACCCCAAAAGGTTACTGCTGAGAGCGGAGCCCCTGGCTTACCCGTAAATCATGTAGCGCCGCCGCCCCCGGCGGCGCGGGAACCTCAGGAACTTTTCAGAACAGCCGTTCCCTGGGCCTTTGGCCCACTTAGCAATTATGAGCAGCCCGGTGGGGCGGGTGTTGCTCGTCCGCCACTCAGTCGGCACAGGCGAGACGCCAGTGCCACCCATTCTTCACGACTATTTTTCCTCTTTCTCCATCCTTTCCGCCAGCTTGATGAAGGGCTTTATCAGGTCGATGGGGATGGGGAACAGGGTGGTGGAGTTTTTCTCGGCGGCGATCTCCCGCAGGGTCTGGAGATAGCGCAACTGCAGGGACATGGGCTCGGTGGCCAGGATCCGGGCGGCATCGGCCATCTTGGCGGCCGCCTGGAATTCGCCCTCGGCGTTGATCACCTTGGCCCGCCGCTCCCGCTCCGCCTCCGCCTGCTTGGCGATGGACCGCTGCATTTCCACCGGCAGGTCAATGGAGCGCACCTCCACCAGGGTCACCTTGATGCCCCAGGGCTCGGTTTGCTTATCCAGAATCACGGCCAACTGGGTGTTGACCTTCTCCCGTTCGGCCAGCAAGTCGTCCAGCTCCATCTGGCCGCAGACGCTTCTCAAAGTGGTCTGGGCCAGCAACTGGGTGGCCGACCAATAATCCCGCACCTCGATGATGGCCTTCATGGCGTCGATGACTCGGAAATAGACCACTGCGTTCACCTTCACCGAGACGTTGTCCCGGGTGATGACGTCCTGGGACGGGACCTCATAGGTCGCCAATTGCAGGTTGACCTTGACCAGCCGGTCCACCATGGGAATGATGATGATGAGGCCCGGCCCCTTGGCGTGTGGGAGGGACCGGCCCAGGCGGAAGATCACCCCTCGTTCGTATTCGTTCAGGATCTTGATGGCACTCATGAGAAACAGGAACACAAGTGCGATGATCACTAAGCCAAAACTCCCCATAGCCGCCTCCTTAAGATTTTTGCGTTACCCGGCGCACCCGGAGTTTCAAGCCCCGGACCGCCAGCACCTCAACGGGTTCCTGGGGGGCGATGGACTCGTCGCTCACCGCCTGCCAGTTTTCGCCGTGGATGAAGACTCGTCCTTCGGGAGCCAGGGGGGTCACGGCTACCCCCTGTTCCCCCACCAGGCCCTCGGCTCCGCTAACGACGCGCCGCCGGTGGCTGCGGAAAACGATGCCCGCCACTGCGATGAAAAAGAGGGACACGGTGAAGACCGTGGGGAGCAGCAGTCCCCAGGAGACTCCCATACCGCCGCCCTTGTCCCGAAACAGCATGATGGACCCCAATAATAGCGCCGCCATCCCCGCCAGGGAGAGCATCCCGTAACTGCTGACCTTGAACTCCAGAATGAAGAAGACGAAGGCCAGCAGGATCAGGAGGACGCCGATGTAATTGACGGGCAGGGCCTGAAAGGCGAACAAGGCCAGCAGCAGGCAGGTGGCGCCGATCACCCCTGGCAGCACCACCCCCGGGTGGGCCAGCTCAAAGTAGATGCCGGCCAGGCCGATCATCATCAGGATGAAGGCAATGTTGGGGTCGGCGATGTGCCCCAGGATGCGGTAGCGCAGGCTTTCGGGGATTTCCACAAGCCGCGCCCCTGCGGTTTGCAGAACCTGTGGTTTGCCCCGCACCAGCACCCGCCGGCCATTGACTTTGGCCAGCAGATCGTCCAGGTTGTCGGCCTGCAGGTCCACGACCTTGAGTTTCAGCGCTTCGGAGGCCGAGATGGAGACGCTCTGGCGGATGGCCTTCTCCATCCAGTCCGGGTTGCGGCCGTGTTCCTCGGCCAGGGCCCGCCCGTAGGCCACAAAATCGTTGAGCACCTTCTTTTCCATGGTCGGGTCCATCTTGCCGCCCATACCGATGGACACGGGGTGGGCCGCGCCGATATTGGTGCCCGGGGCCATGGCGGCCACGTGCGCCGCCTGGGTGATGAAGACCCCGGCGGAGGCGGCCCGGGCCCCGCTGGGAGAGACGAAGACGATCACCGGCACCCGGGCGTTGGCGATGGCCTGGACGATTTGCCGCATGGAGCTATCCAGCCCCCCCGGGGTGTCCAACTGCACCACCAGGGCTTCGGCCTGCTGCTTCTCCGCCTCTTCGATGCCTGCCAGGATGAATTCCGCCAGGCCGGGGTTCACCGAACCCACGGCGCCCAGGTAGTAAACGGGCCGGGGCGCGGCCTGGCAAACCGCGGCCGCGCCCAGCAGCGTGAGTATGATGAGTGCAAAAATCCCTGAGCAGCGTTTCATCTTCTATCTCTCATCTTTCAGCGGTCAGCTTGCAACCATGTAGGGTGCGCACCGCGCACCGGAATATTGCTTGCTTACTATAATCTAGTGGTGCGCAGTGCGCACCCTACATGAACCTTATATATATCCAGAGGCAATTGATGGCTATTTTGGCAAACTTTTTGTTTTTTGAAATCCTTCATTAACCTTCGCTCTGGTCTTTTGCCTTTAGCTGATAGCTGACAGCTTCTTGCTAATCCTGTTCATGTTCCGCCAGATACTCCATCACCCGTTGCATGTCCTCCCAGGTCTTTTGGCGCTCCCGGGGAAACCTGAGGAGATAGGAGGGGTGGAAGGTGGGCATCACCCGGATGTGGTCGTAGCGCTGCCAGCGACCCCGCAGGCGGGTAATAGGTTCTTTGGAGCCCAGCAGGGCGTGGGTGGCCACCTTTCCCAAGGTGACGATCACCCGAGGCCGGATAGCCTTAATCTGCTTGAGCAGAAAGGGCAGGCAGGCCTCGATTTCGTCGGGCTGCGGGTCCCGGTTCCCCGGGGGGCGGCTCTTGACCACGTTGGTGATGTACACCTCTTCCCGGTCCAATCTCAGCTTGTGCAGCAGGTTGTTGAGGACTTGCCCCGCCGCGCCCACAAAAGGCCGCCCCTCCAAGTCTTCCTCCGCCCCGGGGGCCTCGCCGATGAACATCAGGCGGGCGCTGGGCGAACCCTCCCCGAAGACCAGGTTCTTGGCCCCGGCGTAGAGCTTGCAGCGCCGGCAGCGCCCCATCTCTTGCCGGATTTCCTCCAGGGTTACACCCCTCTCGGCCGCCGCCTCGCTTGAGGCAGGCGGCGCCGCGGCCGGCTCCTGGGGCAGGCCTCGCCAGCCCAGACGCCGCTGGTAGCGGAGCCACTCCGTCAGGTGCTCCGTCAGGGCCAGCAATTCCGCCGCCGGGTCCTCAGGCATGCCCCCCCCTTGCCTCCTCTTCACCACCGGCCGAAAGCAGCTTCGCCACCTGGTCCAGGAGGCGTTCCGCCACCTCTTCCTTGGTCAGCAAGGGCAGCCGCAGCGGCTCACCTTCACGGCGCAAGATGGTAACCTGGTTGGTGTCCACCGCGAAGCCGGAGTCGGTCCGGGTAACGTCGTTGACCACGATGAGGTCCAGGTCTTTCTCCTTGAGCTTTCTCAGGGCTTCGGCCTCCAGATCGTGGCTCTCCGCCGCGAACCCCACCATCACCTGCCGGGTTTTGAGCCGGCTCGTCTCCCGCAGGATGTCCGGATTTTGCACCAACTCCATCTGCGCGGCGCACTTCCCCCGTTTGAGCTTGCGCCCCTCCAGGGCCCGCGGCCGATAGTCGCCCACTGCCGCGGCCATCAGCAACGCCTCCGCCGCGATAAACCTTTCCTGCACCGCGTCCAGCATCTCCCAGGCCGACCTGACCCAGAGCCGTTCCACTCCGTAGGGCGCCGGCAGGGCGCTGGGACCGCTGATGAGGCACACCTGGGCTCCCCGGCGCCAGGCCACTTTCGCCAGGGCATAACCCATCTTGCCGCTGGAGCGGTTGCTGAGGAAGCGCACCGGGTCCAGGTCTTCGTGAGTCGGCCCGGCAGTCACCAGCAGCCGCCGACCGCTGAAATCCTGGCGGCTTAACAAGCGGGCGCCGGCCTCCACGATCTCCTCCGGCTCCGGCAGCCGGCCCAAGCCCACGGCGCCGCAGGCCAACTCGCCGCTGGCGGGCTCCATCACCTGCAGACCCCGGGCCCGGAGGCGGCCCAGATTCTCCTGGACCACCGGCGAGTCCCACATGGCGACGTTCATGGCCGGACACAGCAGCACCGGCCTGGTGGCCGCCAGCATGACGGTGGTCAGCAGATCGTCGCCGATCCCCGCCGCCAGCTTCCCGATGAGATTGGCAGTGGCCGGGGCCAGGATGATGGCGTCCACCTCCTGCCCCAGGGAGATGTGCTCCAAAGGCTCCACCGCCCCAGGCCCGAACATGGCCGCGGCCACCGGCTCGCCGGTCAGCGCCTGGAAGGTCAGGGGCGCTACGAATTCCCGGGCCGCCGCGGTCATCGCCACCTTGACCCGGGCCCCGGCGCAGATCAAGCGCCGGGCCAGCTCCGCCGCCTTGTAAGCGGCAATGCCGCCGGAAACTCCCAGTAAAATGCGCTTGCCGTTGTAGGGCATAAATTTGGCCTTTTGAAGGGCGGCAAAGATTGCAAGCAGTTACCAGTTATCAGTTATTTTTTTCTGTTCACTGTTCACTGTTCACTGTTCACTGTTCACTGCTCACTGCTCACTGCTTACTGCTCACTTTCCCTGGCCCTCCCCCCAAACACCTCCTCAAAAGAACGGGTTATACTTCCGTTCCTGGCCCACGGTAGTGACGGGGCCGTGGCCCGGGTACACCGAGTATTGGTCTCCCAGGGAAAAGATCTTGGTGCGCACCGCCTGGATCAGGTTATCGAAGGAACCGCCGGGGAAGTCGGTGCGCCCGATGGAGCCGGCAAACAGCAGGTCCCCCACGTACACGGCAGGGTGCCCTTCCAGGACCAAGCTGATGCCCCCCGGGGTATGCCCCGGGGTGTGCAGGACCTTCAACCGGTAGGGTCCGAAACCTATGAGGTCGTCCTCTTTCAGCAGCAGGTCCGCCTGGGACGACCGCACGCGGTTGCCGGTGAAGAACATGGCCTCCGCCGAAGGTTGGTTCAGCATCTGGGCGTCCGCCTCGTGGATGGCGATCTTGGCCCCGGTGGCCTCCTTCAGGGGCTGGTTGGCGTCCACGTGGTCGAAATGGCCATGGGTGTCGATAATATATTTAAGATCGAGTTTTGCGTTCTTCAAGGCCTCGAGGATTTTCTCCTCGTCGCCCCCCGGGTCGATGACCACCGCCTCTTTGGTCTCCTCATCCCCCAGGATATAGCAGTTGACCTCCAGCAATCCCACCGTCAGGTCTTTTTGAATCATGGAGCCTCCATTATCATGTCAATAATAGCAGGTCAGCCCCTGGAGGTTCAGAAAAAACTTCACTCCCTGGAGCCCGAAATAGCCCCCGAAGCCCACCAGAAAGACGCCGCAGCACGCCAGGAAGCCGCGGTAGAGGCCGTCGGAGAGGAAGCGCCGCCCCTGGGCCACCGCCCCGGACACCAGGGTGTACCAGGTGAAGTCCGCCAGGATGTGCCCCAGGTAGAAGAGGGACACCCCGGCAAATCCGTATTTTCTGGAAAACATCACGTAGCCCAGGCCGATGGTGAGCCACCAGATGAGCCAGAAAGGGTTGGCGGCGCTCATCAGCACCCCGGCCAGTACCGGGTGCAGGCCGGAGCCCTTGCCAGCTACCAACTCCAGGCGCCCCCGGCGGGAGGCCTTCAGGGTCAGGAAACCCATCCAGCCCAACAGGACTGCCCCCAGCACGCCCACCACCCCCAGGATCGGGGGCTGATTCAGCCAGGTTCCCAGACCCAGCAATAATAGCAAGACCAGGGCCGCCTCCAGCAGGGAGTGGCCCACGATGATCAGGGGTCCGGCCCAGAAGCCGCGGCGGGCCGACTCGCCCACCGTCACCGTGAGCAGCGGCCCCGGCATCATGGCCCCGGACAGGGCCACGATAAAGGAAGTGGCAGCCGCTCCCGCCAGCACCCAGGGATTCATGATTTCTCTTTTCTTCCCCTCCAAGCGCAAGTATAATCATGCTACCATAGCGGAGGCCGTAAACCAAGGTAAAATCAAGGGGATGGCCAGCACGTGGCGCCCTTGGCGCCTTTGCGGGAGACAATTAACGCGCCTCAGACGCCTGGGCACGGAGCAGCCAGCAAATCTTGGATCTCATGAAAAAACCTCCTGTCCGGAAAAAGACCCGCACCAGCCCCTTCGGCTCCCCGGGGCACATCTCCCACGATTCCTCGTCCTTTTACGCCAGCAAATTATATGAGCAGCTGCCCGGGGAGCAGGAGACGTCCCAGGAGGAGAAACCTATCCCGGAAGAGTGCCTGAATCGAATTTTCTGCAAGTCTTCCGAAGACATGGCGGAACTGCCGGATAACAGCGTTCACCTGATGGTGACCTCGCCCCCTTACAACGTCGGCAAGGAATATGACCGGGACGCCACCCTGGCTGAGTACCTGGAGTTTCTGGGCCGGGTCTGGCGGGAGGTTTACCGGGTGCTGGCGCCGGGCGGCCGGGCCTGCGTCAACGTCGCCAACCTGGGGCGCAAGCCTTACATCCCCCTCCATTCCTATATTATCCAAGATATGCTGAATATCGGTTTTCTCATGCGGGGGGAAATCATCTGGAATAAGGGAAACAGCGCCTCGCCTTCCACCGCCTGGGGTTCCTGGCGCTCCCCGGCCAACCCGACGTTACGGGACGTACATGAATACTTGCTGACCTTCTCCAAGGGAGATTTTTCCAGAAAGAATCCCAAGAAACGCAGAGCCACCATCTACCCTGAGGAATTTCTGGAGTTCAGCAAAAGCGTTTGGACCTTCCCCACAGTCTCCGCCCGAAAGGTGGGACATCCGGCGCCTTTTCCGATAGAGCTACCGTATCGCCTGGTTCAATTTTATACCTATGAAGATGAAGTTATTTTAGACCCTTTCATGGGAAGCGGTCAAACTGCAATTGCGGCTCTACAGGGAAAGAGACGCTATGTTGGCTATGAGATTGAATCACAATATTTAGCGTTAGCTGAAAAACGGATTATGCAGTATCAACTTGAAGTTAAACATAACTTACTTGGAGATTCTGGAGATTAATAAATTGCCTGGGCGATAAACAAAGGTGGTCCAATTCCCTAGTGAGGGTCGCGGCGGCATATTTCTTTCTGGAAAAGAACTTTGGCCGGCGCCACGTCGCCTGGAAATTGAACTCCCAAGGCGCCCGGCGTCCTAAGGGCAAGGTCTAGGACCGCATGGAAATAAGCTGAAGCAGGGCGGCGGGGAAACCGTCTTCTTTGACATCAGCGAGTTTTTCGATAAGCTTTAATAATGGATAAAATCGTCATTGAAGGCGGCGTTCCCCTTCAGGGGGAAGTGCAGATCAGCGGGGCCAAGAACGCCGCCCTGCCCATCCTGGCCGCCACCCTGCTGGCCCCGGGGCAACACCGGCTCTCCAACGTCCCGCCCCTGGCCGACATCCGCACCTGCCAAAAACTCCTGGGCAGCCTGGGGGTGCAGTTTCGGGAAGTGGCCGCGCCTGAGGGCGGGAGCCAGGTACCAAAAATCCTCATCGCCGACACTCAAGAGCTCACGGGCTACGAGGCCCCCTATGAGCTGGTGAAGACCATGCGGGCCGCGGTCCTGGTCTTGGGCCCCCTGGTGGCCCGAGCCCGTCAGGCCCGGGTTTCCCTGCCCGGCGGCTGCGCCATCGGGGCCCGGCCCATCAACCTCCATCTCAAGGGCCTGGAGGCCATGGGGGTAAAAATCAACCTGTCCCAGGGCTACGTGGAGGCCGACGCCCGGCGGCTGCGGGGGGCCGAGATCTGCCTGGAAGGCATCACGGTCACCGGCACTGAGAACCTGCTGATGGCCGCCACCCTGGCCAAAGGCACCACGGTGATTAAAAACGCCGCCATGGAGCCGGAAGTGGGCGACCTGGCCCGCTTCCTGGTGGCCATGGGGGCTCAGATCGAAGGGATCGACAGCGAAATCCTCACTATCCACGGGGTGCCGGAGCTGAAGCCCGCCAGCTATGCCATCATGAGCGACCGTATTGAAGCCGGCACCTACCTGGCCGCCGCGGCCATCACCCGGGGAGAGGTCACCCTGACCAACGCCCCGGTCCCCCACCTCACCGCGGTGCTGGGCAAGTTCACCGAGGCGGGGGTGCGCCTCAGCGCCGAACCGGGCCGCATCAGCGTGCACCCCGGCGGCGCCCTCACCGGGGTGGATATCCGTACCCTCCCCTACCCCGGCTTCCCCACCGACATGCAGGCGCAGTTCATGGCCTTGATGAGCGTGGCTCGGGGCGCCTCAGTGATCACCGAAACCATCTTCGAAAACCGCTTCATGCACGTCAGCGAACTGCGCCGCCTGGGGGCGGACATCAGCGTCTCGGGAAGCCACGCCATCATCCGGGGCCGCCGCCAGCTCCAGGGCGCCCAGGTGATGGCCACCGACCTCAGGGCCAGCGCCTCCTTAGTGGTGGCCGGCCTGGCCGCCACCGGGACTACCGAAGTCCTCCGGGTCTATCACCTGGACCGGGGCGTGATGGCCACCGACCTCAGGGCCAGCGCCTCCCTGGTGGTGGCCGGCCTGGCCGCCACCGGGACCACCGAAATCCTCCGGGTCTATCACCTGGACCGGGGCTACGCCAGCCTGGTGGAGAAACTGGCGGCCCTGGGGGCGCGGATCAAAAGGGTGGCTGCCTGAGGGCGGTTTGCGGTTTTCGGTGAAAGGCAAAACCTGGGGCTATCATGGAGTTGGCCCAGACCATGACCGAATCACCCCAAGCAAAGCGGCCACAGCCGAAGTTATTTACCAGAGGAAAGTTCTTCCTCCTCTTTCTCGCCATTCTCTCTGGTCCTTCTCTGTTCATTATCCGGGAGTATCGAGCCAAAGGCAGCGTGTCGGGCGTCACCCTCGTTGCTTCGGCCGCGACCTTGGTGATCGGTTTGATCATCGTGGTGGTCGTGGGCTGGTACGCCAACAAACCTGAGAGGTAATACCCATGCACATCAATCTCGGCGGTTTAATCCCGATACTTGGCGGCATTTACGGTCTGCTGCTGGCCTATCGTGTTTTGCCGCGCCACCCCAAGGACCCGGAAAAGATGGAGTTGTGGCATCGGAAGTTTGGCAAGCTGATGAAGGTTCTAAGCCCGTGCCTGATCGGATTTGGGATATTGCAATTGGTAGGAATCTTATGACTGATGGGCTAATAACCCGGTCGAGCTAACGCGGGCGTTGGCGGTCACTCGTGGTTCACCTTAGACCTGATCAAAATGCCACTTATCTAGCCTCCATATTTTAAACGGTGGTTTCCAGGATTTCATTTATCAAGATTTTTTTAGGAAGATAGGCAAGGTTACGGCAATGAATATCAATAATAAGATAATCAACCCCAGCCCCCCAACTATTAAGCACCAATAGACCCCACCCATCCCATTGATATCCATGTTGGCCCGTTTAATGATATTTTTGGCTTTTAACCCTAACACAATGGAGATGATCGACCCTATGCCGGCCAGCCAAAATATAGAGAAAAAAATGCCAATTCTAAGTAACGACTTAACTTTTCTTTGGACCTCTTCCCTGGTTGTTTCACTAAACTCCCCTTTATAGATATCTATCATTGGAGTATACCTCCTGATTAGTCAGCCCTAAGCTCATAGCCACTGCCTGGTTCCAGAAAAGCGCTTATCTCCCCAAGTAACGATAGAGAGTTTTCGGCCACTCTTGATCACGGATTGTTTGCAATAAAACTCGATTTATGCTTTTCCGCAGTGGGCTATCGTTCACCAGCGCGATGCCATAATTCTCTTGGGAATACCTATTGGGAAGTACTTCTAATTTTCCTTGGTATCGTTGTTTGATCCGGTAACGTAGTTCCGGTGCATCATAGACGAAGGCCTTGATTTCTCCTTTAATCAAGGCTTCCAACCCTTCGTCCATTGATTGATAGGTCTTAAATGAAATTAAATTATTTTTAAGGAAAGATGCACTGGTAGTATAAGGCATCGTGCCCACGAGGGCCTTTTTCAAATCCTCCAGGCCCCGCACCGATGTAGTAAGTTGTTTCACGGTAAGCATGGAAGTTATCGTTGCGGTAAAAAATGAAACGAGAACAATACCAGTAAACATACAGATTAAAGAGACTATCCGCCCCCCCATAGTTTTTGGATGCTTGTCTCCATATCCAACCGTAGTCATGGTAACTGCTGAAAACCAAAACCCTGATCCTATCCCCTGAATAGTATTGCCCCCGAAGTGATCCAAGTTTTGTTTCCTTTCAAATAACCACACCACTAGGCCCACTATCAGTATTGCTAATAATATTAGGACCGATATCTTTAAAACTGTTATGGAGAATAATCGTATTATTATAGAAACCAAGGCATTCCTTTCTTTGGAAACCACCGCGAGGCCCAAACCGGTGGTATAGAAAGGATAGGTAAAATCAAACTTATCCAGGCGCTCAGGAGTTATGGTTAACTCGGTGACCACGACGTCCAAAGATCCATTCGTCAGCCCCTCCAGCAGGTCATATTGGTCCAGTTCCCGAAACTCATAGCTTAAATTCAATTCCGTGGCGATTTGGCGCCAGAGATCAATACTGATCCCAGTCCATTGCCCATCTGAATCTTTCATGGAAAAAGGAGGCGCCTCTTTAGTTCCCACCGCCAATTTTTTCTTGATGGACGGAACTTCCGGCCCTCTTTGCCCGTAGGCTTCCGGCGCCGAGGTCAGGGCCGCCAGCAAGGGAACGGCGGTCAGAATGGCTACCAGAACCCAAAATCTCGCTTGGTTGGCAAATAATATGCCTCTTGGTGAAACCGTAGTTCTCATAGCTTGCCCTCAAAAAATCATTATTCCATCAGCTCGTAAAAGGACTCGATGGAGGGGAAGTCCGGGTGGGATTCGGCCTCCTGCCGGGAGCTGGATTTGGACTTGAAGAAGGGGTAGCGGATGCCGGAAACCCGGGCCGCGGCCAGGGCCTCGGCATTGTCGTCCACCAACAGGGTGGACCCGGGGTTAAATGCCAATCTCTCTTGCAGAATCTTCCAGAAGCGCACTTCTTCCTTGGGGGTTCCCAGGTCGAAGGAGGAGACCACTGCATCGAAATATGCCAGCAGGCCGGTCTGGTCCATCTTTAAGGCCAGGGTCTTGGTGTGGGCATTAGTCACCAGGGCCACCCGCTTCCCCGCCTCCCCCAGGAATTTCAAGAAATCTTCAGTGTCCGGGTGAACCTCGATGAGGTGGCGGATGCCCTCCTTCAGCGCCGGGATATCCAGTTCCAGCTCCCGGGACCAGAAATCGATGTCGGTCCAGTTGAGGGTGCCCTCCTCCCGCCGGTAGCGGGCGAAGACCAGTTGCCGGGCCTCCGGCAAGGGGAGCGCCTGGCGCCGGGCGTATTCCTGGGGCACCAGGATTTCCCAGAAGTAGTCGTCAAAGTGTTTATCCAGCAGGGTGCCGTCCATGTCCAGAAGCACCCAGGTGATTGGCTGCCAGGGGAATACCATGGGCCCTCCTTCCCAATCTCTCATTTTTCCTTATATTTATAGACGATTCCGGCGATTTTTCAAGCGCGGCGTCCCTTGACTCCGGGAAATTCGATGCTTAATTAAAATAATTGAGTTTAAACTTTTCGTAAGGCGGAGGAGCGTGATCATGCCTATAATTTTTCGGGAACCGGGGCTAACCCAATATCCCCTCCGAGAGCTGGAGCAACTGCAGCGCCGCATGGAACGGCTCTTTCAGGGCGGCTTCAGCCCGGAAGGCTCACCCTGGCAGGTGGGAGTCTACCCCCTGGTGAATCTCTCCGAAGACCGGGATCATATCTATGTGCGGGCCGAGCTGCCCGGGGTCAGGGCGGAAGACCTGGAAATCACCATCCAGGACCTCAGCCTGATCCTCCGGGGCGAACGCAAGATCGCCTCCGAGGAAAAGCAGGTCAATTACCAGCGCCGGGAACGGGAATCGGGCTTTTTCCGGCGGGTGCTGGCCCTGCCTTCCCGGGTTCAGCCGGATAAAGTGGAAGCCACCTGTAAGGACGGTGTCCTGACCATCAAGTTGGCCAAGCCGGAAGAAGTCAAACCCCGGAAGATCAAGGTGAAGGTTGCCTGAGGGAGGACTCATGACTGAAAAGGAACTGCAGGTAAAGGCCAAGAAAGAGGCTCCGGCCAAGGGAGAGCGGGTTCGGCCCGGACGGGTCTTCCTGCCGGCGGTGGATATCTTCGAGACCCCCGAGGCCCTGGTAATGGTGGCCGACATGCCCGGGGTGGCGGCGGATAAAGTGACCGTGGACTTGCGGGACAATCACCTGATCATCTCCGGCGAAGTGGCCCCACCGTTGAGCCAGGGCGAAACCATGGTGGACCAGGAATACTACACCGGGGACTTCATCCGGGAATTCCACCTGGGCAGTCTGATCGATCAAGGCAAGATTGAGGCCCTCATGAAAGACGGGGTGCTGCGCCTGGTGCTGGCCAAGGTGGCGCGGGCCAAACCCCGGAAGATCGAAGTGAAGACCGCCTGAGCTAACAAAACTCGGGCGCAAGCGGCGGGAGGCGCGGCTCCGGGAGCTGCGCCTCCCCTTTTTTTTAGGGAAGGCATAGGCCGCCTGCGGGGTTCTCCTGCAAGGACAATGAGCCCGGCGGAATCTTCCCCGGCCCGGTTAGCCTTCAAACATATTATCCAGATCATATCCGCTATTTTTTAGCCCCACTGATAAGTGCTTATTGTGGCAAGATAGTGCGCATCGACCTCCATCCTATAACCCCGGATTAATTAATTGCGTTCTCACCTGAGGGGGGAACCACGAAGAGGAGACTGGCTTGGATTCTAACCGGATACCGCACCGCCTCGACTCTCTTGACTTTGCACATAGGAGATAATCGTTTTCCCTCTACGCCTCTAAAAGACAAAATCCACTAAACTTAAAGAGTTATTAAGATGTTAAGTGTGCCAGAGGAATGGCCAAATTGCTAAATAATTCTTGAGACCGGGAAAAAAATGATTTAAAGATAGTGAGTTATTGAAAATATTGAAGCATAGGAGAAGATGATGAAGCGGAAAGCCCAAAGTCTTGCAGTGCTCCTTATGGCATTGGCCCTCGTCACGGTCCAGATACATCCGTCATCGGCCTGCACCGAATTCATCCTCAAAGCCCAGGACGGCGGCTTCGTTATCGGGCGGTCCCTGGAATTCGGCTGGAATCCTGGATATCAAGCCGTGGTCCATCCCCGCGGCGAGCAGGGCAGCACTGACGCCCCCGGCGGCAAACCCGGGCTTAAATGGACCTCCAAATATGGCTTTCTGGCTTTTGAGGCCTTCGGTAGCGGGGTGGATGGCCTAAATGAGGCTGGCCTGTCCATAGGCGCCCTTTACCTCCCGGGCTACACGAAGTATCAGGATGAAGCGGCGGCGAAACATCCCGCCACGGCCCTGGCCATTCTGGACGTTTGCACCTGGATGCTCGGTAATTTTGAAACTGCCGCCCAGGTAAAGGATGCGGTCCAAAAAATCTATGTCTGGGGCAAGCCTCTTAAAGAAGCCGAAAATCAGGTGTTCCCGCTGCACATCTCGGTGTACGACGCCCAAGGGAACGGCATTGTCATCGAATGGGTTAAGGAAGGTCTGCGCATCTACGATCACGCCGACCTCGGTGTACTCACCAACTCCCCGCCCTTTGACTGGCACCTCATCAATATCCGTAATTATCTCAATATCCGGGCGGCTGAAGTGGAGCCGGTAAAAATGGGCGATGCCGTGTTGGCCTCGCCTGGCCAGGGGAGCGGCGGCCAGGGCCTGCCGGGTGATTGGACCTCGCCGTCCCGCTTGGTGCGCGCCTGGTTCATGCAGCGCTACGCCAAGCCGGCGGAAAATGCCGCGGCAGGAGTCAACCTGGCCGCGCACCTCCTCAACGCCGTGGATATCCCCTTGGGCGCGATCCGGCCCGAGGACAATACCTTTAAAGACAGTGATTACACGATGTGGATTACGATTAAGGACCTGAAAAACAAGATCGTTTATTTCCGGACTTACGAGAACCTTAGGCTCCGCGCTATTGACCTGAAAAAGCTCGATATGAAGCCCGGAGCCCCAAAGAAAGCCTTGGGCATCCAGGGAGGCAGTGAAGTAGCGGACGTCACCGGCAGCCTGAAGTGACCTCCCGGGGGAGAGACGTGAGGCGCCCAGGCCCGTGCAGGTCGGCGACGGAAAAAAGCCCGGGCCGGGGGATCGTCCCCGACTCGGATAATCATCAGACCCCTATCCAAATCATTTCTGCTATTTTCCCTGCTCCCCTGATAAGTCAAGGATATGGCAAAAAATCAGCTACCTTGCTTAGCACAGGAAGGGGTTTGGCCTTGTCGTTTCAGCCTTTCCCCTGGTGCACCATTATCGGGCGGTGCTGGGTTAGGGTTCTTAAGCTCCATCGCAGTGAGGCAAACAGAGACTGAGGAGTAGGTATGCCAAAATTTTTGCAAAATTTACTCTTTCAGCGAAATTTGTGCTATCATGCCTTCCACGAAACAATTTGGCCGAAAAAAGAGGAAACTTATCGGGGTTAAACTTGGTTAGAGGGCTCCAAACCCCCATTTTTTCGACTGCAGGGCCCAGGCGGCCGGATTATCTCAGTTTGAATGGATAAGTTCTCATTGAGACAAAAATAGCTAAAACTGTTGCATAATCTCCAATTAAAAGGGCAGCGGAAAATCTACTTCGGGAAAAGGAGAAAGGGGCAGCCATGAGAAGATTCACTATTGTTATCCTGGTGTTAATGGTCGCTTTGCTGGCGGCCGGCCAGTCCTGGGCTGCTGAGGCGGGGACGGCGCAATACTGCCTTGACCAAGGGAAGGAACATTTTAAAGCCGGCGACCTTGACAAGGCCATCGCCGACTATACCAAGGCCATAGAACTCAATCCCAAGTTTGCTTCGGCTTACAACAACCGGGGGGCTGCCTATGCAGAAGCAGGCCATTATGACGAGGCCATCGCCGACTATACCCGGTCCCTGGAAATCGAACCCAAGCATGCCGAGTTCTACAACAACCGGGGGGCGGCCTATCGGGAAAAAGGCCAGTATGACCAGGCCATCGCCGACTTCAATCGGGCCTTGGAAATCAACCCCGGGTATGCTAATGCCTACTACAATCGAGCCGCAGTTTTTTGCTGCAAAAAAGACTATGAACAGGCCTGGGCCGATATAAGAAAGGCCCAAAGCCTGGGCTGTAAAATCAACCCGGCATTTCTTGAAGCCCTTCGTAAGGCTTCGCATCTGGAAAGATGAATTAACTTTACAAAGTCATTTGAAACTTCATCGCCAAGTCATGGGAATTGCGGAAGCCGTCGCATCGGCTGCTTCAGTTAACCGGACAGCATTGCTATCTGCTATCTGCGCACTGCAGCAGCCGGGTTTTGGCGTGCTGATAGGCTCAGCATAGATGAGCCCCCGTACCGTGCTTACTCTCCCCCGTTCCTAAATTTTTGATAGCTTGCCCCAGTTACTCATTTACTCGTATGGCCGCAAATCCGGGGGGGGTGGCCAGGTCCTCATGGCCCAGGGCCTCCTGGAACAGGCGCAGAGGGCTTATTAATCAGAGCCTTAAATAAATTGCAACTTAAAATGTGGCCGCCAGCTTTAGCTTGCGCAGGCTAAAGCCTGCGGCTGCATGGTCCCGAAGTTCGTTCAGGTTGGCTATTGGCCGCGGTTAGCGGTGGGCGTCTTCCGGGGCAGAAGATTGATGAGCAGGTTGAGGGCCGCGACCAGGAGGGCCGCGGCAAAGGCCCGCTGGTAGGGCGCCAATCCCGGGGGAACTTCCTGCCCCAGGCGAGTCTGGTGCAGCTCCAGCCAGGCAAAGACCGTCACCATCAGGGTGATCCCGGTCAAGGACCCCAGATTTTTTAACACCGCATTGGTGCTGGCCGCCAGACCCACCAGGGACGGCTTCACCCCGCGGAGGATCTCATTGAGATTCGGGGCCTGGAACAGACCCAAGCCCAGCCCCAGGAGGGCGAACCTGGCCGCCAGGCCCAGGGCGGTGTCGCCGGGCCCGGTGAACACCAGAGAGCCCAGGCCGCCCACCATCAGCAGGCAGCCGCTCCTAAGCACCAGCAGATTCCCCCAGCGGTCCGCCAGGTAACCCCCCACCCCGGCCACCGCGGCGTTGGTCAGGGCCAGGGCGCCCAGCAGCAGGCCCGCCTGACGCGGGGAGTAGCGGTAAACCTGCTCCAGGAAGAAGGGCAGCAGGAAAAAGGTCCCCATTACCGCGGCGAAGGTCAGAACCGCGGCCAGCGACCCAGCCACGAAGGGCCAACTTCGCCACAACTCGCCGTTGATCAAGGGGAAGGGCTGGCGGCGCTCCAGGAAAATCAGGATCAGGAACAGCCCGAGCCCCAGGGCCAGGAAACCCTCCGTCAGACCGTCACCCCAACCCGATTCCCGCAGCCGGGTCAGGGCCAGGACCAGCGATCCCAGGGCGAGGGGTAAGACCAGAGAGCCCCAGAGGTCCAGGGCCCGCCGGTCCCAGGCCATCTGGGACCGGAGCCTTCCCAGGGAAGTCCCGCCCACCAGCAGGGCCAGGGCGCAGATGGGGATATTGATGAAAAAGATATAGGGCCAGCCCAGGTAGGAGGTGATGAGCCCGCCCGCCGGGGCGCCCACGCTGATGCCGGCGGCAAAGGCGGTGGAAAAGAGGCCCAGGGGCAGACCCCGTTCTCCTTCGCCAAAGGTCACCGCGATGAGCTTGGGAGCCAGGCCCAGCATCAGGGCGGACCCCAGCGCCTGGCAGGAGCGGGCCGCCACCAGCCGGGGAAGGTCGGGGGCCAGGCCGCAGAGAGCCGACGAGCCGGTGAAAACCAGCAGCCCCAGGAGATAGAGGCGCCCGGGAGCCCACAAATCCCCTAAACGGCCGCTGATCAGGAGCAGGGAGACCTGGACCAGCAGATAGGCGACCATGACCCAGGAGATTTGCGCAAGGGAGCTGCCGAATTCCCGGGCTATCTGGGGCAAGGCGATGTTGACGATGCTGGTGTCCAGGGTGGCCATGAAGGCCCCCAGGCAGGCAGTGAAGAGGAGCAAACCCCGCCGGGGAAGCGGGTTAGCGGGGCTGGCCGCCGTTTTGGGCATGCCTTGAATTTTTTTTTCCAGGGAGCCGCGGCGAGGCCTCAATATCCCGCCGGGGCCTCTTCCCGCTCATAGGGGGCGAAGGTGGTGTATTTGTCCCGGAAGTTGAGCTTGATCTTGCCGGTGGGGCCGTTCCGCTGCTTGCCGACGATGATTTCCGCGGTGCCCTGGTCCGGGGAATCTTCCCGGTAGACTTCGTCCCGGTAGATAAAGATGACCACGTCGGCATCCTGCTCGATGGCCCCGGATTCGCGCAAGTCCGCCAGTTGCGGCCGTTTGTGCGGGTGGGGGCGGTCTTCCAGGCGGCGGTTTAATTGGGAGAGCACGATGACCGGCACCTTCAGCTCCTTGGCCAGGGCCTTTAGGGACCGGGAAATCTCCGAGATCTCCTGTTCCCGGCTGTGCACGTCAGCCCGGCCGCGCATGAGCTGCAGGTAGTCGATGACCAGCATCCCCAGTTTGCCGTCCGCCTTGAGGCGCCGGGCCTTGGCCCGGATGTCCAGAACGGTGGCCGCCGGGGTGTCGTCGATGTAGATGGGGCAATCCAGGAGAAAACCCGCGGCGGTCTGCAGGTTGGCCCATTCCGTGGTGCTCAGGAAGGCCCGGCGCAGGTTGGAGGCGTCCACCTCGCCGACGCTGGAGAGCAGCCGCCGCACCAACTGCTCCCTGGACATCTCCAGGGAGAAGAAGGCCACCGGCACCTGGGGCTTGTAGGCGGCGTTGAAGGCGATGTTCAGGGCCAGGGCGGTCTTCCCCATGCTGGGGCGGGCGGCGATGATAATCAGGTCGCTGTTCTGAAAGCCCGCGGTGAGGTTGTCCAGGTCGCCGAAGCCACTGGTCACTCCGGTAATCCGGCCCTTTTCCCGGTGCCAGATGGCCTCCAGGTTGGCGATCTCCTTTTCCACCAGGGCCGACAAGGGCTGGAAGCCCAGGCGCACCTTGGACTCGGCCACCTCGAAGACCTTCTGCTCGGCTGCGTCCAGAAATTCGGCAACATCCTCCACCGGGGCAAAACAGGAGCCGGCGATCTCCTGGGTGGCGTCCAGCAGGCGGCGCAGAATCGCCTTGTCGTGCACCAGGCCGGCATAATAGTCGGCGTTGGTGGCGAATCCCACCTGCTCGCTCAGACCCGCCAGGAAGACCGGACCACCCGCTCCTTCCAACTGGCCCCGCTCATCCAACAGGGCGGTGACAGTCACCAGGTCCACCGGATCGCCCCGGCCGTAGAGGTCCAGCATGGCCTGAAAGATTCTTCCGTGGGCTTCTCGATAAAAGTCGCCGGGCTCGATCACATCGGCCACCCGGTCCAGCACCTCCGGGCGCACCAGGATGGCCCCCAGGACCGATTGCTCCGCCTCGGGCGAGGCCGGCGGGGTAAAGCCGCCGGGGTGGGCGGCTTCCGCCGGGGCCGTGGCCATCCGTTGGGCGTTGCGCCGAATGCTTCCAGGCATGGTGACTCTCCCCGGGTGGCAGAACGGTTCTCTGTTAGTAACTATTTGAATTTAAAAGATGATTAATTACACGGGGTCACTTAATGCATCATACCGAAAACCCGGCGGGATTGCAAAACAAATGGGGGCTGAGCGCTCCTTTGATGCGGGGAAGGAATGAAAGTTAAAGATTTAGAACCAAGTTAAGGTTTTTACAGAAGATTAAGCGATCTTCCCTAATGGGTTAGCTGGATTTTTCACCTAATGGCTCTAAATCCTGCCTCCATTCCGATGAAAAGCAGCCAATTTTTGCATCACGGCGCACAGGCGAGACGCCTGTGCCACCAGAAAATGTTCTTAATCTGGTCGCCAAGTGCAACTTGTGAACGAGGACCAACCACACTGGGAAAGCTATTCTGCCTCGGCCACCACTGCCACGGTGATTTCGGCCTTGATTTCCGGGGCCAGGCGGACGGGGACCTGGTAGCTGCCCAGCTTTTTGATAGGCTCCGGCAGGGCCAATTGCCTGCGGTCGATATTGAAGCCCTTGGCCTCCAGCGCCGTGATGATCATGGCCGCGGTCACCGACCCGTAAAGCCGGTCTCCCTCTCCTACCCGCTGGACAATGGTGACGCTCACCCCTTCCAGTTGGGCGACATTGGCCAAAGCGGTTTCCTGCTCCTTGGCCCGGAGCTCGGCATATTTGGTTTTAACCTGTTCCACCTGGGCCAGGTTGCCCCGGGTGGCTTCCATGGCCAGGCCCTGGGGAATCAGGTAATTTCTGGCATAACCCCGGGCCACCTCCACCACGGAGCCGAGTACGCCCAGGGCGGTAACGTCTTTCGTCAGAATGATCTTCAACTCTCTATTCCTCCTCCGGCGTCCCCGGGTTGCCGGTGCAAGCGGCGAAAATCGAACCAGAGGTCCAGCACCCCCAGGATGATGATCAAAAAAAACAGCGGGTTTAAAAATACTACCGCGTAGCCGATGATCCGCAGAACCCGGGGCAGCTTCAGACGCTGGAACCAGCCGGCCACTACCCCCAAACCCTGACAGAAATAGAGGACCGCCAGGATCAGCAACAGGTTGAGGCTGAGGGAACGCAACGCGGCCACCGGAACCAACAGCATAAAGCCGGCGCCCAGAGCCACGAAGATGAGCCATTCGGGCAGGGCCCAATAATAAAGGGGCTGCTCGGGCTTCTGGCCGCTCAGCAGCCAGGCTAATTGCCGGGCCAGCACCACGTTGAGCCAGGCCACCATGCCGGTATTGGTGACCACCAGGGCCGGCAGCAGCCGTTTAAGCAGGGCTTCCAGTTCGTCCGGGGAAATCCCCGGCGTTAGCGGGGCCCCGGAGGCGCCACTGCCTTCCCCCAGCACCTGGTGCACCGACTTCATGATTTCCGCGCCCCTCTGGGCCAGGAGAACCTGGGGGCTCACCCCCTGATAAGCGGCCTGTCCCAGCAATATCAGCAGGGCCAGGCCGCTCAGGGTCAGCACCGTGAGCATGATGGCCCCGGGGGCGGACAGACCCCGGTGTTGCATGGCGCTCAACAAGAAGCCCATGAGCAGCAGACTCAGGAAGCTGAGGTGCGTCCAGAGGGTTTCCAGCCCGGGCTTCAAGGCCAGGACAGCCACGACACCGGCCAGGACCAGCAGTAGGGCTTCCCGGTCTCCCAGGCGCCGGCCTACCAGCAGCACCGGCAAGGGCGCCAGGATGCCCGCTAGCAGGAAACCCATGGGGTGCAGGTGCGCCCCGATGAAGAGCAGCAGCAGGATGCTTAAACAGGCGAACCAGATGGAGAGGCGGCCTCCGGGTAACAAGGCTCTGCTCCAGCCATCATGCTGGCGGCGCCGTGGGAGTGTATGGAATCAGGGCCAGCAGCCGGGCTTGCTTGATGGCCCTGGTGAGCCGGCGCTGGTGGCGGGCGCAATTTCCCGAAATTCGCCGGGGGATGATCTTGCCCCTCTCCGTGACAAACTGCCTCATGGTATTGAAGTCTTTATAGTCGATGGGCAGGTTGGCGTCCACGCAAAAGCGGCAAACCTTGCGCCTGACGTAGAACTGTTTCCGTTTGCGGCGAGGCATTACCGGCATGGCTTAGTCCTCCTGTCCCTTAGGCGCGGCTTCCACCTCCGCAACGGGCGCCGCCGCGGCCTCAACCGCCGCCACGGGCTCCGGGACCCCCACCGCGGGTTCCACTTCCGGGGCCGGGGCCGCCGCCACCGCCTGGACCCCGGCGGCGATTTCCGCCTGCAGGGCCTCCAGGTTTACTTTATCGGATTTCTTGGCGGTGTGAGAGCGGATAAGGCGGTCGTCGATGCGGTAGTTCCGCTCCAGTTCCTTGACAGTGGCCGGCGTGCCGGCATAGTCCACCACGACGTAGTAACCCCGGGTAACCGCCTGGATCCGGTAGGCCAGCTTCTTGCGGCCCCATTCCTCCAGGCGCACCAGGGTGCCTCCCTGGGTGGAAATGATCCGGCTGAACTTGTCGATGGTGCCCTTAATCTCTTCGTCCGGGAGGTCGCCGTTGACCACCCAGACCGACTCATAGCGGCGCATTCTTCCTCCTTATGGCCTGATGGCCCTGGCGCCTTCCGGCTCCAGGGCAAGGAGCGTAAAAAGTAAATTTAACAAAAGGATGGAGTCTTGTCAACAGGCAGGAAACCCTAAGAGTACTTCAATAATGGACCTCCGGGACGCGCCCCGGGAACCGGCGGGAAGGAGGCGGCCGGTGACGGTTCTCACCTGCCGCCCCCTGCTGACCTGGCCGGGATCTTACTGGACGCTGAAATAGGCATCCTGCTGGTCGCTGCCGTAACTGCTGACCACCCGGCTGGTGACGGTATAACTCCCGGAGGCCGCGCTGTTGGGCAGGGCATAGTCCACGGAATCGGTGAAGCTGCCGTTGTAATTGCTGACCGTATTCTGGTACGGCTGCCCCAGCAACTGGCCGCCGTAGCGGACTTCCCGCACCAAGGTGACCGAGGTGGGAGTATTGCCAGGGGTCAGGATGGTGTAATTCATCTCCAGGTTAACCTGCTGGCCGGGCCGGGTCACCGAAGGGTTGACGGATACCCGGTCGACTTTCACCAGGTTGCCCTGAGAGGGGTTGTAATTATTGGACTGGGCCGCGGCCTGACTGGAGCTGATCTCACTATTACGGTGTTCGGCATAGAGATAACCGCCCACTCCTCCCAGGAGCCCGCCGGCGGCGGCGCCCACCCAGGCGCCGGTGGCGGGCGCGCCGGTGGCCGCACCGATGATGGCGCCGATGGCCGCCCCGGTGGCCGCACCTCCCAAGGCCCCGGCGCCCGCGGACTGTCCCGGCGAATAATACCCGCTATCAGTCATGCAACCCGCCAGCGCCAGGGGAAAAATGATTATCATTGCCAATGCCAGGATTCTCCGGAACATCTCAACTTCCTCCTTTTGCAGTGCCGGTGGGATCCGGTTCAGATTTCTTTCGGTAAAGAACGGCAATTACTAGATATAACAATAAATCTTTTTTCCCATTGTGCAAGATTGCCAGCCTGAGGCAAAGGCGGGAACCAGCAGGGGCGGACCCAATCCGGCTGAAAGCCTGTGCCCCCGTGCGCCCCTGGTATATTACCAGTTCTTTGACTGCACCTTGGGATAACTAACCAACAACCACTTTTTGCTCACTGCTCACCGCTCAAGGCTAACTTCTCCCGGTCCGCCAGGATCTGGTCCAGGATGCCGTTGACAAAGGCCCCCGAGTCCTCGGTCCCGTAACGCTTGGCTAGCTCGATGGCTTCGTTGATCACCACTTTGGGGGGGATTTTGTGCTGGTAGAGGAGTTCATAGGCTGCCAGGCGCAGGAGGTTGCGGTCCACCGCACCCATGCGCTCCAGGCGCCAGTGTTCGGAAAAGCGGCGGATGAGGGCGTCAAATTCTCCCTGATGGGAGGCCACCCCGGCCGCCAATTCGCGGAGATAGGCAGGGACGCCGGGGCCTTCCGGATGAAAATGGCTCCAGAAGCGCTCTAAATCCTCCGGGCGGTCGCTCCGGGCGAATTCACCGTGATAGAGAAACTGCAGGGCCCATTCCCGGCAGCGGCTGCGGGAATAAGCCGGCAAGAAATCAGGCCCCCAAGCCCTTCAGAAGATTGGCCATCTCAATGGCGGCCTCCGCCGCGGCAAACCCTTTGTTGCCCGCCTTGCTGCCGGCCCGCTCGATGGCTTGCTCCAGAGTGTCGGTGGTGAGAATGCCGAAAGAGATGGGCACCCCACTCTCCAGGGCCACCTGCGCGATCCCCTTGCTCACTTCCCCGGCCACGTAATCGAAGTGGGGAGTGGAGCCCCTAATCACCGCGGCCAGGCAGACCACTGCGTCGTGGGCCTTGGAGGTTGCCAGACGTTTGGCCGTTAGGGGGATTTCCCAGGCCCCGGGTACCCGCACCACCATTAAATCGTCTTCCGCCACCCCCTGGCGCCGCAGGCAATCCAGGGCCCCTTCCAGCAGGCGCTCGGTAATAAAGGAATTGAAGCGGCTGACCACCAGGGCAAATTTCAGGCCGACGCCGATGAGCTTGCCTTCTACCGTACGCATCCTTCCTCCTTCTCAGTTTCTCAGTTTGAGTTTTTGGTGTTTTTCTGGTCCGCAAGCCCCTGGTCAGGAGAGAGGTATCGTATGCTTGCTGGTACTAGTGGTCTGTTCCGCAATTGCTTATCCATTGAAAATGATTGATTTTTACCCCCCCTTTGGAAAAGGGGAGTAGGGGGGATTTAATATAGCCTCTTGAAATCCCCCTAAATCCCCCTTTTTCAAAGGGGGACTTAACCATACCAAATCCAGCGCTCCAGTCTTGATATTATGTCCAGCTAATTATGAAACAGGACACTAGTTTTCCACCAGCTTCAACAGGTGCCCCATCTTCTGGCACTTGGTCTTTAGATAGTTGCGATTACTGCGGTTGGGAGGAATCTCCAGGGGCACCCGCTCCACCATCTTGAGGCCGTAGCCCTCCAGGCCGATGATCTTCTTGGGATTGTTAGTCATCAGGCGCATCTGGCGGACTCCCAGGTCCCGCAAGATCTGGGCCCCGATGCCGTATTCCCGCAGGTCCGCCTTAAAACCCAGGGCTTCGTTGGCTTCCACCGTATCGGCGCCCTGGTCTTGCAGCTCATAGGCCCGCAGCTTGTTGACCAGGCCGATGCCCCTGCCCTCCTGGTGCATGTACAGGATGATCCCATTGCCTTCGCACTCCACCAGTTGCATGGCGGCTTCCAGCTGGTCGCCGCAGTCGCAGCGCAGGGAATGGAAGACGTCACCGGTGACGCATTCGGAATGGACCCGCACCAGCACCGGCTGCTCCGGAACAATCTCCCCCTTCACCAGGGCCACGTGCTGGTTGTCGTCCACGTCGTTGTCATAGGCAATGGCAGTGAATTCGCCAAAATAGGTGGGCAGTTTGACCCTGGCCCGGCGGTGTACAAAGGATTCGTGCCGCAGCCGGTATTCCACCAGGTCGGCAATGGTGGCGATTTTCAGGCGATGCTCTTCGGCAAACTTCTCCAGATCCGGCATCCGGGCCATGGTGCCGTCGTCTTTCATAACCTCGCAGATCACCGCGGCGCCCTTCAGCCCCGACAGACGGGTCAGGTCCACGGAGCCCTCAGTCTGGCCGGTGCGCACCAGGACCCCGCCCCTCCGGGCCCGGATGGGAAAAACATGCCCGGGGCTCACCAGGTCATCGGGACGGGTGTGGTCCGCCACCGCAGTGAGGATGGTGGTGGCCCGATCCGCCGCCGAGATGCCGGTGGTCACCCCTCGCCGGGCTTCCACCGAGACGCAGAACGCGGTCTTGAAGCCCGACTGGTTGTCCCGCACCATTTGGGGCAATTTCAGGCGCTCCACCAGATCCGGCTCCAGGGCCAGGCAGACGAGTCCCCGTCCGAAACGGGCCATGAAATTGATGGCCTCCGGGGTCACCAGCTCCGCGGCCATGGTGAGGTCGCCTTCGTTTTCCCGGTCTTCGTCATCTACCAGGATGATCATCTTGCCCTGGCGTATATCTGTGATGACTTCTTCAATGGGTGCTAACGACATTTCTTTCGGTTCCTGTTTTCGGTTTGCCGCGCCGCCGGGGGCGGCGGCGCTACATTTTTTCTGTTTTCGGTTATTGCTGGCGCCGGCATCTGAGCCGGTGATTCTTTGGCCCACTGCCCACTACAGAAATCCGTGCCGGGCCAGCACCTCCACGGTGACTCCCTGGCCTCTCCCGGAGTCCTTGCCCATTAACCGGGCCACGTATTTGCCGATGAGGTCCGCCTCCAGGTTGACCCGGTCCCCCACCCGCAAAGCCCCAAGGGTGGTTTTCCCGGCGGTGAAGGGAATGATGTTGACGCTGAAGGCGGCTCCTTTGATCGAATTCACCGTCAGAGAAACCCCGTCCACCGCAATGGAGCCTTTCTCAATGACCAGGGCGCCCAGGGGCGCGGGCAGCTCTATCTGTAACTGGAAATGGGCCGGGCCGGGCCTGCGCTGCCCCACCACGCCGGCGGCGTCCACGTGGCCGGTGACCAGGTGTCCCCCCAGGCGGTCGCCAAGTCGCAGGGATCTTTCTAAGTTTACCCGTTCACCCACCTTTTTCAAGGGGAAAGTGGTGCGGGCCAGGGTCTCCGGCGAGATCTCAAAGCTGGCCGCCGGCGGCGCAATGGCCACCACCGTCAGGCAGACTCCGGCCACCGCCACCGACTCCCCCAGGCTCAGTTCCGCCGCCGGGAACGGGGTCTTGACCGTAACCTTGAGTCCTTCCGCCAGGGGCGTGAGCCCTACGATCTCCCCCACCCCTTCCACTAATCCGGTAAACATGAAGCCTATCCTGAAGCGGCGATTTGCTTCTGATCCAATCTCGTTCCCAAGTTCAACTTGGGAACGAGATAACCTTGCTTCTGATTTTACAATTTTTTGGCGACCGGGGAAACCTTACCCAAGGAGGCCCCGCCAGGGCGCTTAAGCCACCGTCACCTCGGGGCTGAGGAAGACGTCCTGGATGGCGTTGAAGAGCTCCACCCCTTCCTTCATGGGACGCTGGAAGGTCTTGCGCCCGGAGATCAGCCCCGTGCCCCCGGCCCGTTTGTTGATCACCGCGGTGCGCACCGCCGCGGCCAGGTCGTTCTTCCCGGAGCCGCCGCCGGAATTGATGAGCCCGGCCCGGCCCATGAAGCAGTTGGCCACCTGATAGCGGCACATGTCGATGGGGTGGGTGCCCGCCAGCTTGGTGTAGACCAACTCATTGGTCTTGCCGAATTTCGGCAGGGCCTTATAGCCCCCGTTGCACTCGGGCAATTTCTGCTTGATGATGTCCGCCTCGATGGTCACTCCCAGATAATTGGCCTGGCCGGTGAGGTCGGCGGAGGCGTGCATATCCCCCTGCTCCGTCTTGAAGGCGGGATTGCGCAGATAGCACCAGAGGATGCAGGCCATCCCCAGTTCGTGGGCCATTTTGAAGGCCTCGCTGACCTCCTGGATCTGGCGCCGGGACTCCACGGAGCCGTAATAGATGGTGGCCCCCACCGCCACCGCCCCCAAATCGAAGGCCTGTTCCACGCTGGCGAACATGGTCTGGTCATAGAAATTGGGATAGCTGAGCATCTCGTTGTGATTGAGCTTGACGATGAAAGGAATCTTGTGGGCGTATTTCCGGGCTACCGCGCCCAAGACCCCCAGAGTGGAGGCCACCGCGTTGCACCCCCCCTCCAGGGCCAACTTGACGATGTTTTCGGGATCGAAATAGATGGGATTGGGGGCAAAGGAGGCCGCGGCGGAATGCTCCACCCCCTGGTCCACCGGCAGGATGGAGAGATAGCCGCGGCCAGCCAGGCGGCCATGGCCGAAGAGGGCCGCCAGGGAACACAGCACCCTGGCCGAGCGGTCGCTCCCCACTAAGACCCGGTTGATGAAGTCCGGCCCCGGCAGGTGCAGGCTCTCTTTGGGGAACCCCTTACAGGTATGGGTCAAAAGATCATCAGCCTCGGGGCCCAGCAAAGATTGGATTTTTTTAATCATGGCCATCCTCACCTCCTGAAAGGCAGTTTTCTGTTTTCGGTTTTCGTTTTTCGTTATTCAGGTTTCAGTTTTCAGTTTCTCTGATTTTTGCGGGGGAACCGGCAAGATGCCGCCATGAGTCAAAAGATCTTCCTTATATAATAAGATAAGATCCCCCTAAATGTAGGCAATGGCAAATATTTTTCTATTTTTTCCCCCCAGCCATCAACTCCAGGGCCATCTGGGCCGCCCGCGGCGAGGCGTCGAGGCCCTCCAGACTCCCAACGATCCGGGTCAGGGCCGGCCCCAGGGCGGCGAGGCGCTCCCGATCACCCATCAAGCCCAGCGCCTCCCTGGCCAGGCGCTCCGGGGTAAAATCTTCCTGGATCAGCTCCGGGAAGAGCCGTTCCCCGGCCAGGAGGTTGGCCATGCCCACGTGCGGCACCCGCACCAGCCATCGGGCCACCCGGAAAGTCAGAGGCGACACCCGGTAGACGATCACCATGGGCGTCCCCGCCAGGGCCGCCTCCAGGGTGGCGGTGCCCGAGGCCACCATCGCCAGGTGGGCCGCGGACAGGACTTGAAAGGATTGGCCTTGAAGGGTCTTGAGAATCAGGCCTCCCTGGCCTTGGGCCCGCAAACCATCCTCAAATTCCCCCACCAGCTTTTGCACCAACTCCCACGGAGCAGTGGAAGCGACCGGCAGGATGAATTGGCTTGGGGGGATGGCTTGCCGGATCAGAGCCGCGGCCTTAAGCATCCCGGGCAAGTGGCCTTCGATTTCGCCAGCCCGGCTGCCCGGGAGCAGGGCGACGGTAAGGCGTCCCGGTTCCAGGCCCACGCGGGCCAGCCAGGAACGCCGCGCCTCCGCGGGCGGCAGGGTCTCCAGCAGCGGGTGGCCCACATAGGTCGCCGGCACCCCCCGCTCCCGGTAAAAATCGGCCTCAAAAGGGAAGATCACCGCCAGGCGGTCCACCAGGCGGGCCAGGGTGCGCACCCGGTAGCTGCGCCAGGCCCACACCTGAGGGCTGATGTAATACATCACCGGGACCCGGTAATACCTGGCCAGGCGGGCCACCCAGAAGTTGAAATCCGGAAAATCCACCAGAATGGCCAGGGCGGGCTTCTGGCTCTTCAGGGCCCGGCCCACGTCCCACAAGGCCCGCATTACCGCCCCCAGGCGGCCCGCCACCTCCCAGAGGCCCACCACCGCCAGCTCCGAGGCGGGGCAGAGAAGGCGCACCCCCTGGGCGGCCATGGCCTCCCCCCCGATGCCGAAGAACTCCGCCTGGGGCAACCGCTTCTTAATGGCCGCCACCAACCGGGCCGCATGTTCGTCCCCCGAGGCCTCCCCGGCCACGATGAGGATTCCCCCTGGTTTTTTATCAGTCTTTGCCATTTCCTTGATGAGAAATCTTAGCGGTGCCCACCCTATATGCTCAATTTTGCCTTTTTACTTTTTACTTTTTCCTTTCTAACCCTTATCCCCTGACCCCTTAGCCTTTGGCTATCTTCATGGCGGCATTAATCTTCAGGGCCAGGTCCAGAGCAGCCCGGCCAGCCTCACCACTGATGGGCGGCTCCTGCTCATTTAAAACCGCCTGCACAAAGGCGCTGATCTCTTTCAGCAGGACGTCTTCCTGGGGGAAGCGCCGGCTTTCCAGGGCTACACCGGGAATGGGGCCCAGGGCGCCCTCCTTTTTAAAGGCCACGGTCAGTTCCCGGTTCTCAAAATCCACGGCCAGGTAGGCGTCGGTCTGGAAGAGGCGGAACTTGCGCATGCTCTTGAAGGACATGCGAGAGGCGGTGAGGTTGGCGATGCAGCCATCGGCGAACTCCAGGCGGGCGTTGGCCAGATCGATGCGGTCGGTGAGCACCGAGATGCCCGCCGCCCTGATCTCCTGCACCGGCGCCTGGACCAGGGAGAGAACATGGTCGAGGTCATGGATCATCAGGTCCAGGACCACGTCCACATCGGTGCCCCGCTCCTTGAAAAACGCCAGCCGGTGGCTTTCGATGAAGCGGGGTCCGCTGGCCCGGGTCTTGAGTTCCTCCATGGCGGAATTGAAGCGCTCCAGGTGCCCCACCATGAGGATGCGGCGGCGCTCCCGGGCCAGACGCACCAGGGAGTCGGCCTCGGCCACCGTGATGCTGAGAGGCTTTTCCACCAGCACCTGGCAGCCGGCCTCCAGGGCATCCCGCACCACCGCAAAATGGCTGGAGGTGGGCACCGCGACGCTCACCGCACTGACCTCTTGCAGCAGCGCCCGGTAATCGGTGTGGGCTTCGGCTCCCAGGGCCCCGGCCACCTCCTGGGCCAGAGCCTGGTTGAGGTCGGCCACCCCCACCAGTTCCGTCTCTTTTAGATGGGTGTATTTCTCGGCGTGGAAGCGGCCCAGATAGCCGACGCCGATAACCCCGACTCTTAAGGGTGAAACCATGATGAACAGATGCCTCCAGAGAAGATACCCTGTTTGCCGGCAAGAACGGACCCGCGTCTTCGCCTTTAATGCGGGGGGACAGCCCGGGCGCCCCCTAAAAGCCGCGGTTTGGAAACGGCTGGTAATAAATATTGCTAGCCGGCCAGGCTCATCATACCGGAAAAGGAGGCCCGGAGGCAATGAAATCCGGGGGAAAACCGTTTGACAAGCGCCCCGGGAAACGATAAAAATTTCCAGATGCTCCTTAGGAGGACGGATGGATGGTGGAAAAGGCTAAGTATATCTGGCTGGACGGCAAATTCATCCCCTGGGCTGAGGCCCAGGTGCATATCATGACCCATGCCTTGCATTACGGACTGGGAGTCTTCGAGGGTATCCGGGCTTACCACTGCCAGGACGGCCGCACCGCCATTTTTCGCCTGAAGGAGCATATCCGCCGGCTGTTCGACTCCGCCCACGTTATGCAGATCGATATCCCCTTCAGCCGTTCCTTGATCGAGGAGGTCTGCTGCGACCTGCTGCGGCGGAACGGCCAGGCATCCGGCTACCTGCGCCCCCTGGTGTTTGTGGGCGAAGGAGTCATGGGCCTGCATCCCCAGGACAACCCCATCCGGGTGGCCCTCATCAGTTGGGTTTGGGGCGCTTATCTGGGAGAGGAGGGTCTGAAGAATGGTATCCGGGCCAAAATCTCTTCGTTCTCCCGGCACCACGTCAACGTCATGATGACTAAGGCCAAGACCACGGCCAACTATGTCAACTCCATCCTGGCCAAGCGGGAAGCCACCGCCCTGGGTTATGACGAGGCCCTGCTGCTGGATATCGACGGCTATGTGGCCGAGGCCTCCGGGGAGAACATCTTCATCGTCTCGGATGGAGTGCTGCGCACGCCGCCAATTACCTCAGTGCTGGCGGGGATCACCCGGGCCAGTATCCTCACCATGGCCCAGGACCTGGGCATCCCGGTGAAGGAAGAGATTTTCTCCCGGGATGAACTCTACCTGGCCAATGAGGCCTTCCTCACCGGCACCGCCGCCGAAGTCACCCCCATCCGGGAGGTGGACGGCCGGGTTATTGGCCCTGGAAAACCTGGCCCCATTACCCTGAAACTGCAGACCATCTTCTTTGACGTGGTCCTGGGCCAGGACCAGCGCTACCGGGACTGGCTCACCTATATTTAAGGCGGTTTTCGGTCAAAAATTAACTATAACAAGGAAAAGGGCCCGGGAGAGTAAAGCTCTCCCCAGCCCTTTTTTCCTTTTTACCGAAAATGGAAACCGGATTATTCGCTGACGCAGTTCTTAAGATATTCCAGCATAATATCGGTTTCGGTAATCAGGCCCACCAGGCGGTCATGGTCCACCACCGGCAGGCAGCCGATCTTCTTGTCCACCATCATCTTGACGGCCTTGCACAGATCCAGTTCCGGGGAGATGGTGACAATCTCCCGCACCATGATGTCCTTAATGTGCAAGGTCTTCATCAGCTCGCGGGAGGTCTGGCCGCCGTAACCCAGGGCCTGGGCCAGGGAACTGCGAAACAGGTCCCGCTCCGAAACGATCCCCACCAGCCTGGCGCCATCCACCACCGGCAGATGCCGGATCCTCCCCAATCGCATGATGTCGTTGGCCAGACTCAGTTCGTCGTTAACATCCAGGGTGGCCACTTCCTTGACCATCACTTCTTTGACCTTCATTCACCGTCTCCTGGGAGGGATTAGCGTGATAGGTGATGCATGAGGGGTGAGCGCCTGACCCATCACCCCTGGCTATCACCCGCCTTACATTGATGCCAGCCACTCCTGGCCCCGGGCGCTCAGGTCCGCCAGAATCCTCAAGGCCCGCCGGGCCTCATCCGGGCTGAGATAACCCATGCCGCAAGCCGGGGTGAGAATGGCCCGGGACAGAATCTCCTTGGAGGTGACCTTAAGTTCCTGCGCCAGATGAACCACTTGCTGGCTGAACCGCAGCCACAGGCCCTCGGCGGTTTCCTGGCGGAAATCCTCGCCGGTGGGTACCAGTCCCCAGGCCAGCCAGCCGCCCCGCTGAAAATATTTCACCAGCGCCTGCCCATACAGTTGCAGGCTTTCAAAGTAGCCATAGGAATCGAAGCTGAGAAGATCGATGGGGGCCTCCAGCAGCAGGCCCCAGTCAGTGTTGCCGCAGCAGTGGAGGCCCACGACCAAGGGAGCGCCCGCGGCCTGGCGCAGTTCTCCGATGGTCTGGCCCAGGATCTCCAGGACTTCCTCCCGGGAGATGGGTAAATACGCGGACCCGAAACCACTGAGAAAAGGCTCATCCAAAAAGATGACCGGGTCCTTGCCCAAATCCCGGAACTTGCGGGCCTGCCAGGCGGCCTTACGGGCCAGGCCCAGGCAGACCGCCTGGGTCAGTTCCCGGTCGAACAGGATGGCCTTGCCCTCCTGGTCCTTGACCATCCCGGCCAAGGTCACCGGTCCCGCCAGTTGACCTTTCAGGGTCCGGCAGGGAAGCTTTCCGGCGGCCGCGGCCCGGAGCAGGGCAAAGAACCCGCGGGCCTCCTCCTCCTCCAGGGCAAATGGGGTTAGCTCACCTGCCAGGATCGCCTCATAAAATTCCGCCAGGGCCTGGTCCCGGGGAAGATCCGGGTCCACCTGCACGGTGCGGGCCGCCTCGTCGATCTTCAAGGCCGCCAGGCCCCGGGCGGCCTGGGCGGTCATCTCCTCCCTAAACCCCAAGCGCACCATTTGAGGCCAATAGGGCATCCGGGGCATGGCCTCCAGGATCAGGGACACCGCCTCCTCCGGATCGGTAAAAGGCACCGAACCGACGCCGGTGGCGGCCATGGGAGTCAAGGGCAGCTCGAACTTCGTCACTCCGCTCCTCTCACCTGGGGGGTTGGAAACCTTTTTCAAGGATCCCCTAACTATCAAAAACCTATGATTTTTACCGGGACTTGTCAATAGAGGCCCTAGACAAGACCTCATCCCCGGGATTGAAGGTCCGGGCTCAGGGATGGAGATTTGCCCTCTCCCACCGGAGACGAAACCCTTGGCCTCGCCCCGGTCTCACCCTTATAAAAAATCCCCAAATTATAAAAAACCCTTTGCCGGGGCCGCGATTTAGTCAAAAATATCAGTTATCCTGGCGCCAACGCCCCAAAACCCTCATTTTTGCTTGCATCCGAGAAATTTTTGAGGCAAAATCAGTTCAGAAGTCTGGTGGGGGGGGGAACATGACTTCGCCGACTGCTCCATTCGAGGTCGCCAGCCCAAAGGGCAACCATAGACTAATGACCGGATTGGTCGTCATCCTGGGGGGGATGATCCTGGTCATGGTGTTCTTCAGCCACCGGAGCCTCTACCAGATCTACCGCTCTCATCAGGAACAGTTGCATCTGGATCAGGAGAACGCCCGCCTGGCCGAGGAAAACGCCCGCCTGGGCCGCACCATCGACCGCTTGCAGAACGATCCGGTAATGATCCAGGACCTCATTCACCAGGAGTTGAATTTCGTTAAGAAAAATGAGATAATTTTTCAGTTGCCCCCTGGCCAACGCCAGTCCTCCGCAGCGCCCTCGCCGCCCGCCGGCGGCCCTCTTGCTGAGTCCCCAGCCGAGGCCGGAGCCCCGCCGGAAGCCGGCAAGCACCCCCGGCCTTGGGATTGCCTGGAGGGAGCTCCCAAACCCAGCCCCCAGAATACCCGCTGACGCCAGGCGGTTGCCTGTTTAACTCGCCACGGCTGCGGTTTACCCCGGTAAAGCCGGATAGTCCCAGGGTGGCCCCCAACCTCGTAGAGCTTGGTATTTCACGACACGGAAGGAAAAGAGTGGCCTATGTACTCCACCGCCGAGTTTAAAAAAGGCCTGAAGATCGAGTTGGATGGCACTCCATACGTCATGGTGGATTTTCAACACGTCAAGCCCGGCAAGGGCGGCGCCTTTGTGCGCACCAAGCTGAAGAACCTCCTCACCGGGCGGGTGTTGGAGCAGACCTTCCGCTCCGGGGAGCGGGTCAAGAAGCCGGACCTCATGGAGCGGGAGATGCAGTATCTCTACCGGGAGGGGGACCGCTACTGCGTGATGGACAACGACAGCTACGAGCAGATCATGCTCACCGAGGCGCAGGTGGGTGAGGCGCGCCTCTATCTCATCGAAAACCTGGACCTCAAGGTCCTCTTCTTCAATAAAGAGCCGGTGGGCGTGGAGTTGCCCAACTTTGTGGAGCTGGCGGTGGCTCAGACCGAACCCGGATTCAAAGGCGACACCGCCGCTGGCGGGACCAAGCCCGCAGTCCTGGAGTCCGGCGCCAACATTCAGGTGCCCTTGTTCATCAATGCAGGGGACCGGGTCAAGGTAGACAGCCGCACTGGCGGTTATATTGAGAGGGTTAAGTGAGGACGGGGTTCAAGCCAGCTTCACCAGGACCACATAGCGCCGCACCCCGAAACGCATGGCCCTTTCCTTGCACCCCATATAGATGTCCACTTTCTTGTGCATCCGGGAGGCCATGCGGTCTTTAAACGCATAGACCCCCAGCCCATTCAACAAGACCCGGTCGCCGAACCCCAGGTTCATGCCCTCTTCCACATCCCGGCTAACCGCCAGCATGCCTTCCCGCACCCGCTCGCCCGAGGCGGTGATCCCCTTGGAGGTGCCGGGGCATAAGGCCGACGGATAACAATAAGCGGTAACCGTGACAATGGACATGGTGACGCACATGGTAGGTCGAGGGGCGCAGATTATGCCGACCCCCAGGAGACCGACGATCGCCATCTTTCTCATGTTCCCTCCCTTTAAAGACAGTTCAGGATTGCTTCGGATGGCCGGGGAATAATTTAGATAAGGTACCGCCAGGAAAAGTTTGGGGCCGAGGCCCCAGGACTTCTTTGCAAGTGATTTTGTCGCCTTCGGCCTTGGGTCGCTTCGGGATCATCCCGAATATTAACGGCCACCCGGTCTCAGGTTCCCATCCCCATCAATCCATTGGTGAAGTTCACTTGGCGAACAACCAAAAGGACCACCGTGATTTGTTTGTTCCATATATCACAATATTTTCAAGGCTGTCAAGAAAATAATCGCATTATTGCATATCATATTGTAATAACTAACTAATTATCTGCGAAAACCTTTTCTTTTCCTGATCTTCAAAAATTACTGATCTGATTTCGGCTGATTTTATTAGAAAATGGAGGGAATTTCCGTAATTTAGCCTATTTTTTAGCTTTAAGTGGATAATTTTTCAGGCTGGGAAAACTGATTTTTACAATATGTTAATATTAACAATATTAACCAATTAATTCATAATGTTATATGCAATTTAATTTAAATTAAATATTTCACTTAACCGGGATTCCCCCACCGCAGCCAATTTGCCCTTTCTTATCAGGGTGGTCCGGCTGCGCCAGGGAACCGGCGCCAGGAACTTAGCGGAACTTAAACTCTCCCCGCCCCAAGAGGTCGTGGAGGTGGACGATCCCCAGGACCCGGCGGTCCTGGTCCACTACCGGCAGCGCCGTGATGGCGTGGTCCTCCATCAGTTCCAGGGCCTGGGAGGCCAGGGCCTCGGCGCCGATAGTCCGGGGCTGCGAAGTCATCACCTCTTTCACCCCCCGGCCCTGGAGATTCCCCCACTTTTTCAAGGCCCGGCGCAGATCGCCGTCGGTAATGATCCCCTGTAAGGCGCCGCGGCGGTCCACCACCAGGGTGACCCCCAATCCTTTGGCGTCCATCTCTCCGATGGCCCGGGTCAGGGTATGGGATAGCAACGTCCGGGGCACCGGCGTCCCGGCGAGCATCACCTCGGAGATGGCCAGGGAGAGGTGCTCTCCCAGGCGGCCCCCGGGATGGAAGCGGCGGAAGTCGGCGGCCTGAAACCCTCGGCGGGTGAGGAGGACCACTGCCAGGGCGTCGCCCATGGCCAGCATGGCGGTGGTGCTGGCGGTGGGGGCCAGTCCCAGGGGACAGGCCTCCCGGGGCACCCCGGTGTCGATGGCCACCCGGCCGAGCCGGCCCAGGGTGGAGTTAGGCCGCCCGGTCATGGCGATGAGCGGCGCGCCCAGGCGCTCCAGGCTGGGAATGAGGATGGTGAGCTCCCGGGTTTCGCCGCTGTTGGACAGAGCCAGAACCACGTCGGCGGCGGACACCATGCCCAGGTCGCCGTGCATGGCCTCCACCGGGTGCAGGAAGAGGGCCGGGGTCCCGGTGGAGTTGAAGGTGGCCACGATCTTCCGGGCCACGATCCCGGACTTGCCCACCCCGGTGACAATGACCCTGCCCTTGGCCCGGTATATCAAATCCACCGCCTTGACGAAGCTATCGTCCAGCTTTTGGATCAGGGTGGTAAGGCCCTCGGCTTCGATGGTCAGAACTTCCCGGGCCAGGTCCAGGATCTTGGCGGACATTAGTAGTTTTCCGTTTTCCGTTTTCCGTTTTCCGTGGAGGCAAAGGCGTCCCGCCGCTGCCTTAAATGGTGCGCCCTGCGCAGCTAACTGCCTTCCACCGGCGTCAGGGTCCGCCCCAACATGATGCGGTCTTTGCCCCGGCCCTTACTGGAAAACATGGCCCGGTCCGCCATGGCGAGCAATTCCTCCCGGTCCCGGGCATCTCCGGGCAGGGTGGCGATACCGTAGCTGGCGGTGACCCGGACATCCAGTCCTTCATCATTCAGGAAGCTGGCGTGGTTGAGCTTCTCCCGGAGTCGCCGGGTCAGCTCCAGGGCCTGGGATTGGGAACGATGCGGCAGCAGGAGGACGAATTCGTCGCCGCCGTAGCGCACCAGGCTGTCATCCGGCCCCAGCGGCGAGTGGATCGTCCGGGCCACCTCTCCCAGGACCTTACTGCCCCGGAGATGCCCGTAGGCGTCCACCACCGCCTTGAAATTGTCCAAATCCAGGAAGACCACGGAAAATTCCCCGCCCTGCTCGATTATCTGGGGAATGAGGCGGTCCATGCTGAAGAAGAGATAGCGGCTGTTATAAAAGCCGGTGACCTCATCAATGAAGGTGCGGGCCTGGAGTTTCTGGAGATTACGTATGTTGTCCACCGCAATGGCCATGTAGTCCGCCAGGATATTCAAGTGGGGGAGAGACTGCTCCCGGAAGAGATTCTCATCCTCCACGTTGATCACTTCAAAGACCCCGATAACCTCACCCCGCACCACCAGGGGCAGGGCAATGATGGAGCGGGTTTCGAAGCCAGTGAGGGCGTCCACCCGGGCGGAAAACCGGGGGTCCTGGTCCACGTCGGGAATGAAGATGGGCTGTCCCGTTTGGGCCACGGTTCCGGCGATCCCCTCTCCCGGCGCCAGGCGAAGGCCTTTGACGTACTCCTGGGCCAACCCCACCGTCACCGCAAAGGAGAGCTCCCGGGTTTGAGGGTCCAATAATAACAACGACCAGTTGGCGGCCGGGTTCAGGGCCTGGATGCGCTCCAGGACCGCGGTGAGCAGGGTTTCCATGTCCCCGGCGCTCACCAGGACCTTGGAGAACTCGATGTCGGCCAGCAGACGTTCCACCGGCCCGGTTCCGGACGGCTGATAGGACGGCTCTTCTTTCTTTTCCAAAGACCCTGGCTCCGAAAAGATTCTATGGTTAACCGGCCGCCATTGCAAGGAGTTTGTCGGCCTCGCCCCCGGAGTCGTTGACTCCAGTGCTGGGGATGATTAAATTAGCGCTCACCTATTTCCGCTGAAAAAGGAGGCAGTGATGGCCAAGTTGCTGATCGCCCTGGATAGTTCCAAAGGGGCCTGGCGCGCCGTGGAATATGTGGCCAAGACCTTCGGGAATACTCCGGGGGTGCAGGTCACCTTGCTTCACGTCCTGTCGGGCCTGCCCCCGGCCTTCTGGGATGATGGCCACATCCTGCAGGAGAAGGAACGGGATAGCCGGCAGCGCCTGGTGGCCGCCTGGCAGCAGGACCAAGAGAAGCAGTGGCAAGAACTGGTCCACAAGGCCAACCAGCATCTCGGCGCCGCGGGCCTGACCCCCAAGGCGGTGCACCACAAGTTCAAACCCAAGTACTTCGACGTGGCTGAGGATATCATCGACGAAGCCCGGGAGGGTGCTTACGACACCGTGGTCATGGGCCGCCGCGGGCTGGGGATGGCCAAATCCCTGCTCCTGGGTAGCGTCACCCGGAAGGTGGTAGATTATGCCAAGGGCTGCGCCGTGACCATTGTGGCTTAACTACCCACATCTAATGAAAGGGCGGGGTAATCCCCGCCCGGAGCCGTTTTTCGCTCGAAAAACGGCTCCGGGCTTTTTGCCCGGTGATGATTATGTTTCCCTCAAACAATCCCACCTTGGGGCCGGATAGGGCCCAAACCATTTCCGGCCATGGCGCTGGAATCCCGGGACGCCCCCGGGAGGAGGCCCGGACGCCCCCCAGGGGCGGGGCGGCCTTGGTAAAAGGAGGCACAGATGGCGTTGGAGATCTGCTGGCTGGACGATTTGGCCAAGGGCCAGGAAACCGCACGCAAGATCAATAAGCCCATTTTCCTGGATTTTTTTAACCCCAAGTGACTGGGTTGCCAACAGATGGGTGCGGTTACGTACCCCAACGAGAAGGTGGCCAAGTTTGTTGCCTTGAACTTCGTCCCGGTAAAGATCGAAACTTCCAACACCGCCATGATGCAGAGGTTTTTGGTGAGCTGGACTCCCACCCTGCTGGTGCTGGACGCGGAGGGGCGGGAGCACTACCGGGGCGTGGGGTTTTTCGCCCCGGAAGACCTGATCCCCACCTTGATGACGGCCAAAGGCAGGTGGGCCCTGGATACTGACCAGTTTGCCGAGGCCCGCGCCCTCTTCGAGGAGGTCATCTCCTGTCACCCCGATATGGAGACGGCCGCGGAGGCCCTGTTTTTCCTGGGGGTGGCCAAATATAAGATGAGCCACGACCCCAAAATTTTGCGGGAAGCCTACGACGAGCTGACCGCTAAATTTCCTACCAGCAGTTGGACCAAACAGGCGGACCATTACCGCCTGATCAGCAAATAGCCGGACGCCTCGCGGGGTTTTTTTGTATTTTTTTGGTAAGGGGCGCCCCCCCCACCCGCCCTGGTCCGGGGGGAGAGTCCTGCAGGGGCCGGGTGAGGCCCCGCCCCACTTATCCCCAGGAAACCTTGGTACTTGATTTCTTAAATATGGTAACGTTTCTTGTCGCCCCCCCCTCACCCCAGCCCTCTCCCCCCGCCGGGGGGAGAGGGAGCATTGCAAGGGTTGGCTCTTTATCCCCTCTCCCCCTCGAGGGGGAGAGGGTTAGGGTGAGGGGGAATTAATCACTTGCTCCCGCGTTTAATAAATACGTTATCGAATTTATGAAATCGGGTGCTCAGCGGCCGGGAACAGAGGCTCATGAGCCCTGGGCTCCCCGTAAATCATGAAAATGTAGCGCCGCCGCCCCCGGCGGCGCGGGAACTCACCCGAAACGATAAAAAAATGGAAGTGAAGATCGGCGAGTCACGCCTGGAATTGCTGGAGGGGGATATCACCCGGCAAGATACCGAGGCCATCGTCAACGCCGCCAATCCCTCGCTAATGGGCGGCGGTGGGGTGGACGGCGCCATTCACCGGGCCGGCGGTCCCACTATCCTGGAAGAGTGCCGCCGCTTGGGGGGCTGCCCCACGGGTGAGGCCCGCCTCACCCGCGGCGGCAACCTCAAGGCCCGCTACGTCATCCATACGGTGGGTCCGGTCTATAAGGACGGAGGGGCGCGGGAGGCCGAATTACTGGCTTCCTGCTACCGGGAGAGCCTGAAATTGGCCTCCGGCCAAGGCATCACCTCCGTGGCCTTCCCTTCCATTTCTACCGGCGCCTACGGTTATCCCCTGGCCGCGGCCGCCCGCATCGCCTTGCAAGCGGTGCTGGCTTATCTGGCCGGACATGCGGAGGTCAAGCTGGTCCGCTTCGTCCTGTTTGGCCACCCCGCCTATGAAGTTTACGCCAAGACCCTGGGGGAATTGCTGCAGAGTTCTTCAGATTCCGGGGGGCGTTGAGCTCATCGCGGCTGCCCCGGGGACCAAAAGACAAAAAAAGCCCCACCCGGGGACGGATGGGGCCTGAAGCAATATTTAGCGGACTAGCGGGCTGTCTCGCATTCCGGCTCGCCTTCCAGCTCGCAGATATAATTCTCCAAAAATTCCTCAATGAGATAGACCCGCCCCAGTTTATGGTCCATGCGGGGAAATACCTCCAACGGGGCCCGGTCGCCTTTCTTGGCATAGCAGCAGAGGGCCGGGATGGTTTTGCCGAAATATTCCTTATAATCCGAACCCCGCACCTCACCAAAGATGGGGCGATACTCGGAGGCGGGGCCACTGGATGCCTTATGGTATTGCCGGAAGGGATCGGGATTGTCGCCCAGGTCAATGGCCGCGGTTTCCACCCCCTTGGACCCCATGCTCTTCAGCAGGTTGAGCACATTGGCGTTGTCGCATTTATATTTATCGACCGGTTTATGTTTCGTGCTGTAGTAAAATTCAATGAAACCGAGTCTTGCCATTTGTTGGCTCCTCCCCTGTTCGGCTTATTTATTTGTGCTCTTTTTCACTTTCCTTATGCCATAGATACCATCCATCTGCCAAATATGTCAAGGCTTTTTCTGGACCAAAACGGACCTCCGGCAAAAAAAAGGACCGATACCAGAGCAGTTATGTTAGAAAAAGCTGGACCGCTCAGGTCAGGTTAGGAGGATCCCTTGAACCAAAATATCCTGAAATGGCGCCATTTGCCGGAGCAGCTCCCCTTGCCCGCCGGCCGCGCCCTGCCCGCAGTCATCCAGGAGGCCGATTCGGGCGCGGTGCTGATGCTGGTGGAATTGAACCGGGAGGCCCTGGAGCTGATGGCCGCCACCGGCCGTCTCCATTATTACCATCCTCAAAGGCGCAAGGTGGTGGCCAAGGGGGAGGCCTCGGGACACTTCCAGGAGGTGTTGGAGATTCGCCTCAACTGTCAGAACGACCAACTACTTATCCGGGTGCGTCCCGCCGGCGGCGCCTGCGAGCTGGGCTACCAGTCCTGCTTCTACCGCCGCCTGGGGCAGCAAGGTTGGGAAATCGCCGACCCCAAGGTCTTTAACCCGGAGGAGGTCTACCCGGAGATCGCCTTTTCGCATTAGGAAAGATGATTGTGGGGTGAGGGCCATATTCTACCTCCACATTCAGCACAGGCGAGACGCCTGTGCCACCCAAAACATAGGGGCGCCCCGCTGGGTCGCCCCTATGTTTTGGTGCGCGGGGCGCACCCTACATTTTCTTTTTCACCTAATGGGGGTTGGGGGAGGGAGTTTGAGGGAGGGAGGCAGGGGCCACTTACAAAAAGCCCCTGGCCCCCTCCCTCAAATCGACCCTCCCTTCCTTAAATCTTCACCAGGCCCGCGGCCATTTTAGCGGCCATGACGGTGTTCTTCATGAGCATGGTGATGGTCATGGGGCCGACGCCGCCCGGCACCGGGGTGATGTAGGCGGCCTTCTGGGAGACCGAATCGAAGTCCACGTCGCCGGCCAGGATGGCCTTGCCGGTCTTTTCGCTGACGCCGATGCGGTTGACGCCCACGTCGATGACGCAGGCCCCTTCTTTTACCCAGTCTCCCTGGACGTACCTGGGCACCCCGGCGGCCACGATGAGGATATCGGCCCGGCGGCAGTGCTCGATGATCTTATCCTTGGGGGTGCCGGTGTGGACGCAGGTCACGGTGGCGTTGGCCCCGGCGCGCTTCTGGATCATGATGGCCACCATGGGTTTGCCCACGATATTGGAGCGGCCCAGCACCACCACTTCCTTGCCCTTGGGGTCGCCGTAGGCGCGGTTGATGAGCTCCTGGCAGCCCGCCGGAGTGCAGGGAAGAAAGGCATAGTTGCCGATAAGAATCCGGCCCACGTTCACCGGATGGAAGGCGTCCACGTCCTTGTTGGGATCGATGGCGTAGAGCACCTTGTTGGAATCGATGTGTTTGGGCAGGGGCAACTGGATCAGGATGCCGTGGATCTTGGGGTCCTGGTTGTATTTTTCGATCAGGGCCAGGAGGGCCGCCTCGTCGATGTCGGCGGACTGATTGTCCTGAATGGAATGGAAGCCCAATTCATGTGAGGTCTTCTGCTTGGCGGTGACATAGCTGACGGAGGCGGGATTTTCCCCCACCAGGATGGTGACCAGGCCGGGGGTGATGTTGTGTTTGGCCTTCAGTTCGTCCACTTCCTTCTTTAATTCCTCGCGGATCTGGGCGGCCACCTCCGCCCCTTTGATCAATTTAGCAGCCATTTACCTGGCCTCCTTCTTGTGATTTTTTTCATTAATACCATCAATTTTTCCCCAGCGTCAATGGAAAAATTCACCGGTATCTCGATCTGCCGGTGGATAGGAGACCAAAGAAACCTTGGGCTGGTCCGCCAGACTGGCGCTTTCCTTTTTTCCAGATTTGGATATAATAATTTTCTTAATAATTCAGGAGCTTCGGCAGTGTCTCTCATCGTACAAAAATATGGCGGTACTTCGGTGGCCAACTCGGATCGCATCGCCAACGTGGCCAACCGGGTGATCAAGGCCTGGCGGGACGGCCATAAAATGGTGGTGGTCCTGAGCGCCATGGCCGGCGAAACCGACCGCCTCATCGGATTGGGCAAAGAGCTGGCGGAAGACCCCGACCCCCGGGAGCTGGACGTCCTGTTGGCCACGGGCGAGCAGGTTACCGTTTCCCTATTCAGCATTTTCCTGCACTCCCAGGGAGTGCCGGCCACCTCGCTGTTGAGCCACCAGGCCCGCATCTACACCGACCGGGCCTATGGCCGGGCTCGCATCCTGGGGATCGACACGGCCCGCATTAAAGAAGAATTGAAGAAGAACCGGGTAGTCACCGTGGCCGGCTTCCAGGGGGTGGATGAAGTGGGCAACATCACCACCTTGGGAAGGGGAGGCTCCGACACCACCGCGGTGGCCATGGCCGCGGCCCTGAAAGCCGACCTCTGCGAAATTTACACTGATGTGGATGGGGTTTACACCGCCGATCCCCGCATCTGCCCCAAGGCCCGGAAGCTGGAGCGGATCACTTATGACGAGATGCTGGAGATGGCTTCCCTGGGCGCCAAGGTCCTGGAGATCCGCTCCGTGGGTTTTGCCAGGCGTTACGACGTACCCCTGGTGGTGCGCAGCAGCTTTACCGAGGCGCCGGGCACTCTGGTAACCGTGGAGGATGAAGAAATGGAAATTGTGCCGGTATCCGGCGTGGCTTTGAGTAGAAACGACGCCCGGGTCACCATCACCCGGGTCCCCGACCGCCCCGGCATTGCGGTGCGCCTCTTCCGGCCGGTGGCCGACGCCAACATCGTGGTGGATATGATCATCCAGAACACCAGCATCGACGGCCACACCGATCTGACCTTCACCGTGCCCGAGGGTGACTTGAAGAAGACCATGGAGCTGATTCGGCCGGTGGCCGCCGAGGTCGGCGCCCAGCAGGTGGTGGGCGATAAGAATATCGCCAAGATCTCCATCGTGGGCGTGGGCATGAAGAACAACGCCGGGGTGGCGGCCCGGATGTTTGAAGCCCTGTCCGGGGAAAACATCAACATCCTGATGATTAGCACCTCGGAGATCAAGATCTCTTGCGTCATCGAGGACAAGTACGGCGAGCTGGCGGTGCGGGTCCTCCACGACGCCTTCGACCTGGGCCAGCCGCCGGCGAAAAAGAAATAAGTTCAAGGTTCCAGGTTCAAAAATTTATCGGATTTGGACCTTAACTTAACCTTGAACTTTGAACCTCGAACTTTGAACTTTGAACTTTGAACTTTGAACCTCAAGAGGGCCTGCTATGCGCCAGGTAAAGATCTACGACACCACCCTGAGGGACGGCACCCAGGCGGAATATTTCTCCCTGTCCCTGGCCGACAAGATCCGCATCGCCAGGAAGCTGGCGCAGTTCGGGGTCCATTATATCGAGGGCGGCTGGCCGGGCTCCAATCCCAAGGATCGCGATTTTTTTGAGGAAATTCGCCAATACGGCGATCTCAACGGCAGCCGCATCGCCGCCTTTGGCAGCACCCATCATAAGGACCGGCCTCCGGAGTCGGACCCGGTATTCCAGGAACTGTTGCTCAGCCGGGCCCAGGTGGTCACCATCTTCGGGAAATCCTCGCTCTTCCAGGCGAAGGAGATCTTGCAGACCACCCCGGAGCGCAACCTGGAACTCATCCGCCATTCCCTGAGCTATGTCAGGCCCCGAGTGGCGGAGCTGTTTTATGACGCCGAGCACTTTTTCGACGGCTTCAAGGACGACCCGGAATACGCCCTCGAGAGCCTGGAGGCCGCGGTGGCCGGCGGGGCCCAGTGCCTGGTGCTGTGCGACACCAACGGCGGCACCCTAACCTCCGAATTGGCCGGCATCATCAAGGCGGTACAGAAGAAGTTCCGCCGGGTTCCCCTGGGCATCCACGCCCACAACGACTCGGAGCTGGCGGTGGCCAACAGCCTGGCCGCGGTCGAGCTGGGCTGCGTCCAGGTGCAGGGAACCATCAACGGCTTCGGGGAGCGCTGCGGCAACGCCAATCTCTGCTCCATCATCCCGGCATTGCAGCTGAAGATGGGGATTAATTGCCTCAGCGATGCGAACCTCCAGCGATTGACGGAGGTCTCCCGCTTCGTCTACGAGCTAGCCAATGTCCATCCCAATCGTTATCAGCCTTACGTGGGCATCAGCGCCTTTGCCCACAAGGGCGGGATACACGCCGCCGCGGTGAAGCGCAACCCCCGGGCCTACGAGCACCTGCCGCCCGAGCTGGTCGGCAACGTCCGGCAAATTCCGGTCTCTGACCTCTCCGGCAAGAGCAGCATCTTCCTCAAGGCCAAGGAGCTGGGATTGGAGCCCGCGGCCCATGACCGGGACGTGCAATTCGCCCTGGAGAAGATCCGGGAGATGGACCTGAAGATACCGCCCAAGAGCACCGAAGCCCTGCAAACCATCCTGGAGCGGGTCAAGGACCTGGAAGCCGAAGGCTACCAGTTCGAAAGCGCCGAAGCCTCCCTGGAGATGCTGCTCCGGGCCGCCCTGGGGAAACATAAAGAGTACTTTCGGCTGTTGAGCTATCGGGTGGTGGACCAGAAGGTGGGGGAAGAGGATGTGCCGGTGCCGGAGGCCACCATCCGGGTGCGGGTCGGCCTCCACGAGGTACACACCGCGGCCATGGGCAACGGCCCGGTGAACGCCCTGTTCAAGGCCCTGCTCAAGGCCTTGCTCCGCTTCTACCCGCGGCTGGCCGAGATGCGCCTGGATGACTACAAGGTCCGGGTCCTGCCGGGCTCCGGCAGCACCGACGCCAAGGTGCGGGTCCTCATCGAGTCCCGGGACGCCCACGACCGCTGGGGCACCGTTGGAGTTTCGCATGACATCATCGAGGCCTCCTGGACCGCCCTGGTGGATGGCATCAACTACAAGCTCTACAAGGACGAAGCGCAGACCCGCTAACCGGCCTTTGTCCTGATCTTATGAAAAACCTCCCCTACTTCAGCCGGTCGCAACTGGGAGTCATTTTGCTGCTGGGGGCGGGCCTCTTACTATTATGGGCCTGGCGGGCCAATTTCGGTTTGGGCCCCTCAGCTCCCCCGCCCCTGGGACCAGACCTCAACCCGGTGTTTGTGGAAGTGCGCGGCGCAGTGGCCGCGCCAGGGGTCTATTCCTTCGGCCACTCTCCGAGCCTGGCGGAGGTCTGGCGCCAGAGCGGCGGCCCGGGGATGGCCCTGCCCGCCCCTGATCCTGACCAGACTGAGCAAATAGGCAAAATCACCTCGGGCAGCCTAATTACGATCAGCCCGGATCGGCATTACCAGTTGGGGCGCATGGCCGGCGCCCAACTCCTCACCCTGGGCCTGCCCCTGGAGCTGAACACCGCCGCGGCAGCCGATCTTAAGACCCTCCCCGGGATCGGCCCGGCCCTGGCCCAAGCCATCGTCAGCTATCGCACCACCTACGGCCCCTTCAAGAAAATCGACGACCTGCTGCAAGTTTCCGGCATCGGCCCGGCAAAACTGGAGAACCTCAGGCCTCACCTGGTCATCTCAGAAAGCCCGGATAGTGCCGCGGCGCCCCACTGAAAAAAATGCTGATCTTGGGAATCGAGACTTCCTGCGATGAGACCGCGGCCGCGGTGGTGGCGGACGGCCGGCGCATCCTCTCCTCGGTGGTGGCTACCCAGTTCGAGTTGCACGCCGCCTACGGGGGGGTGGTGCCGGAGCTGGCGGCCCGGCGGCACCTGGAGAACATCCTGCCGGTAATCCAGGCGGCCCTGGACCAGGCCGGAGTGACCCTTAAAGAGCTGGACGGCCTGGCCGTGACCCAGGGGCCCGGGCTCATCGGCGCCCTGGTCATCGGGATGGCCGTGGCCAAGACCCTGGCCTTCCTGCACCGCCTGCCGCTGGCCGGGGTCCACCACCTCCAGGCCCATATTTTGGCGGCCTTTCTCACCGGGAAGCCGCCGTCCTTCCCCCTGGTGGCCCTGGTGGTTTCCGGCGGCCACACCAACCTCTACCGGGTAAACGGCTTTCTGGAAATGCAGCTCCTGGGTAGAAGCCGGGATGACGCCGCCGGCGAGGCCTTTGACAAGGTGGCCAGGCTGCTGCGCCTGGGCTATCCCGGCGGCCCCGGGATCGAAAAATTGGCGGCCGCGGGCCGCGCCGCCACCTTCCCCCTGCCCCGGCCCCGCATCTTGGAGGAGCCCCTGACCTTCAGCTTCAGCGGCCTGAAGACCGCGGTGGCCCTTACCCTCAAAAGGCACCCGGAGATTCTTACCGACCCCCAGGCCCGGGCCGACCTGGCCGCGGGCTTCCAGGAAGCGGTGGTGGAGGCCCTGGTGAGCCGGGCCTGGCTGGCGCTAACCCAAAATTCCCAGACCGGCGGCGGCCGCCTGCTGGTCTGTGGCGGCGTGGCGGCCAATGGCCGCCTGCGCCAGGTTCTTCAGGAGCGGGCCGCCGCCAGCGGCGCCGGGCTGTTCCTGCCACCCCTCCACTTGTGCGGCGACAATGCCGCCATGGTGGCGGCCCTGGGTTACCATCTGCTGGCGGCCGGGGCCCGCCTCGACCTGGAGGCGGACGTCTTCTCCCGGGGTTAGGCGGGGTAGGGGCGATTTTCTTAGCTGTCAGGATAGACGTAGGGGCGACCGGCTGGGTCGCCCAAGTTAGGAAAGTGTGGGGGCGATTTTACTAGCTGACCCGCAGCTTTTGGGTTTCCAGTTTTCGGTTTTGCTCTAGCTGACTGCTGACCGCTATTTTTGCTGAAGACAGGCCTGGGCGCTCTTTTTCATTTCCACGCCGAGAGCCGCGGCCAGGGCCGCGGTGCAGCCGTCCGCCGCGGCCGCGACGATCTGCCTGGCGTACTTTTGCCTGAGGTCCCCAATGACGAAGATTCCCGGGATGTTTGTTTCGCACTTCTCATCGGTCATCACGTAGCCGTCGTGATCCATGCGGATGCCCTCGGGCACCAACTGGTTATTGGGAAGGAAGCCGATGAAGATGAAGACGCCGTCCACCGCCAGCTCACTTAAAACCCCATTCAGTTTGTTTTGTAAGGTGACGCCCCGCACCCCCTGCTCATTGGCCAGGATTTCCGTGACAACGGTGTTCCAGAGGATTTCAATATGGGCCTCCGCCATGACCCGCTGCTGCAAGATGCGGCCGCCGCGCAAGGCGTCCCGGCGATGGACCAGGTGCACCTGCCGGGTTATCTTGGCCAGGTAAAGGGCTTCCTCCAGGGCGGTATCACCGCCGCCCACCACTACCACCTTCTTGCCCCGGAAGAAAAAGCCGTCGCAGGTGGCGCAATAGGAAACCCCGTGTCCGTAGTATTCCGATTCCCCGGGGATCTTCAGCTTGCGGGCCTTGCCGCCGGTGGCCAGGATCACTGCGTGGGCGTTGAGCAGGTCGCCGTTGGCCAGCCGCACCGAATGGAACTCCAGCCCCGGTTCCACCACCGCCACCTCCTGCTGCCTCACCTCCAGGCCGTAGCCCTGGGCATGCTGCAAGAACTTCTGGGACAGGTCGAAGCCGCTGATCTGGTCAAAACCGGGGTAATTCTCCACCGACTCGGTAAGGTTCACCTGGCCGCCGGGAAGCCCCTTTTCGATGAGCACCGTCTTCAGCGCCGCCCGCATGGCATAGATCCCGGCGCTGAGACCGCCCGGGCCGCCGCCCACGATAATCAGATCGTAGAGTTCACACTGGCTCATAGTCAAACCTCATGATGAAGATAATTATATTTATCTTCATTAACCGGGCGCATTTCAAGGGAAAACCGCAAGGTAAGCTCTTTTAGTGATATCTTCCTTTAGTTATAATGCATCGTTGATTTCGAGGGAGGAGGAGGGGCGGATCGCTTTTCGCCCGGAGGATCGGCATGGAGCAGTCCCTGGAAGAACCACCGGCCCTGTTGACTGATCTCTACCAGTTAACCATGGCGGCTTGCTATTTCGACCAGGGAATGACGGAAGAGGCCACTTTCAGCCTGTTCATCCGCAAGTATCCCAGCGACCGCGGCTACTTTGTCGCCGCCGGCCTGGCCGAGGCCCTCCACTACCTGGAAACCCTGAGGTTCACTGGGGAAGACCTGGCTTTTCTGGAGAGCACCGGCCTCTTTAAGACTTCCTTTCTCGATTACCTGGGGCAGGTTCGATTCACCGGTGAGGTTCACGCCCTTCCCGAGGGAAGCCTCTTTTTCAAAGACGAGCCCATCCTGGAGGTGAGCGCCCCCATCCTGGAGGCCCAGTTGGCGGAAACCTTTATCGTCAACGCCGTCAGCCTGCAGACCCTGATCGCCACCAAGGCCAGCCGCTCCCTTCATGCTGCCCAGGGACGGCCCCTCATCGATTTTTCCCTGCGGCGCACCCAGGGGGCGGACGCCGGCCTGAAGGTGGCCCGGGCCTCTTACCTGGCCGGGTTTTTGGGGAGCAGCAACGTCCTGGCGGGAAAAATTTACGGCCTGCCCATCTTCGGCACCATGGCCCACTCTTACATCATCACCTTTCCCCAGGAAATCGAGGCCTTCCGGGTCTTCTCCCGGCTCTTTCCCCGAGCCACCACCCTGCTCATCGACACCTATGACAACCTGGCCGGCGCCAGGAATGCCCTCCAGGTGGCCAGAGAGATGGAGGCCCGGGGCGAACGCCTGCAATTCGTCCGCCTGGACAGCGGCGACATGGCCGCCATCAGCCGGGAAGTGCGCCGCCTCCTGGATGACGGCGGCGCCCCCGAGGTCCGCATCCTGGCCAGCGGCGGCTTCGACGAATACAAGATCGCCCAGGTGCTGGCCGCGGGCGCCCAGATCGACAGCTTCGCAGTGGGCACCAAGATGGGGGTATCCGCCGACGCCCCCTGCTTCGACATCGCCTATAAACTGGTTAAATATGACGGCCGGCCGGTAATGAAACTCTCCACCGGCAAGGTTACCTTGGTGGATAAAAAGCAGGCCTACCGCCATTATAACGGCCAGGGCCGGATGTGCCGGGATGTCATTGCCTTGCGGCAGGAAGAAGTGGCCGGGGCGGCCCCCCTGCTGCGCCCGGTGATGGGCCGGGGCCGGATCATCAGGCCCGTGCCGTCCCTGGACGACAGCCGGGAATATTTTCTGAGCCAGTTTGCCTTACTGCCCGAGCCCTATAAAGCCCTGCGGGACCCACCCCTTTATCCGGTGGCTCTGAGCCCCGGTCTCCAGGAACTGCAGTCCCGGGTGGAGTGGCAACTGCAACATGGCGAATTAGGAGAAAATTGACGCCGTATGGGAATTACCGAATCTCTCTGTTACGCTAACACTCTGTTCATCAGCCAGTGCAGCTACCCGGGCATCTTCGTGCTCATGGCCCTGGGGAGCATGATCGCCCCGGTTCCCAACGAGCTGGTCATGCCCTTTGCCGGCTTCTTAATCTTCAGCGGCCAATTGGATTTCCTGGCGGTGATGGCGGCCAGCAGCCTGGGGTCCATTTGCGGCTCGCTGATCTCCTACGGCATGGGAACGCTGGGAGAGCCGGTGGTGCTCCGTTACGGCCGCTACCTGTTCCTCAATCCGCACCACCTGGAGTGGACCAACAGGTTTTTCCGGCGCCACGGCGGCAAGACGATTTTCCTGTCCCGCTTCCTCCCGGTGGTGCGCCACTTGATCTCCATCCCGGCGGGGCTGGCCCGTATGTCCCTGGCGCCCTTTATCCTGTATACGGCGGCGGGAGCCACTTTGTACAACGGCCTCCTGATCTACCTCGGGGTGCGCCTCAGGGAAAACTGGCGCCTCATCCAGCATTATACCCACATCCTGGATTATCTGGTGCTGGCCGGAATGCTGGGGGTGGCTGCCTATTTCCTGTGGAAATTCAAAGCGTCCGGAACGCCGCCGGAAACCGGCTGACCTCTCGTTACTCGCATGACTACTAATCATCCGCGCCGCGGTCCCATCATGGCCCTGGATATCGGGGGCGGCACCCAGGACCTGTTTATCTGGGAGCCGGGCCAGACGGTGGAGAACGCGGTGAAGCTCGTGCTGCCGGCCCCCACCCAAATCCTGGCCCGCCGCATCGGCCGCCTGAGCGATGAGGGACGGCCCATCTTTTTGCAAGGCCGGCTGATGGGCGGTGGCGCTGTCAGCCAGGCGGTGCGGCGCCATCTGGCCCGGGGGCTGCCGGTCTCTGCCACTCCCCAGGCCGCCCTCACCCTGAGCGACCGCCTGGAGCAAGTGGCGGCCTGGGGGGTGGCCCTCACCGAAACCCCGCCCCCGGAGGCCGCTCCCCTCACCCTGGGCGATGTGGACCCGGAAGGTTGGGGCCGGCTGCTGGCGGCCTTTGAGGTTCCCTTCCCCCGCCACTTTGCGGTGGCGGTGCAGGACCACGGGTTTTATCCCCAGGGGAGCAATCGCCGTTTCCGCTTCCGCTATTGGGAAGAGATGCTCTCCCGGGGCGGAGTCTTGCGGGACCTGGCCAGCCGCCAGCCCCCCGCCTTCTTCACCCGGATGCAGGCCGTGGCCGAAACCCTGCCAGGGGTGCTGCTCATGGACACCTGCACTGCCGGACTGCGGGGAGCGCTGCTGGACCCCCAGGCCCAACAACACCTGGACTCCGGGCTGATGGTGGTCAACCTGGGCAACGCCCACACCTTTGCAGCCCTGGTCCGGGAAGACCGCCTCTGGGGCATCTATGAGCACCACACCGGTCTTTTGGATCAGAGCAAACTGTTTGCCCAGTTGGGCCGCTTTCAGTCCGGAGAGCTAACCAACGACGAGGTCTTCGCCGACCAGGGACACGGCTGCGCCTATGCCCCCGGTTATCCGCCCGCGGCTCCCTTTACCTTTACCATCGTCACCGGCCCCCGGCGGCGCCTGGCCCGGGGCTGGCCCGGGGTCTTCGCGGCTCCCCTGGGAGATATGATGCTCACCGGCTGCTTCGGCCTGGTGGCCGCCTTCCTGGAAATGGAGCGGCTTCCCGTTTCCCTGGGGGAATAGCAGGGTGTTGAGAATATTAAGTTGACCCTAACACGGCCATGGTCTTTAATGTCTGGAAGGCTAACGACCCTAACGGCCGGATTAATTATAAGGTGCGGCATCAGTCCTGAGAGGAGCTGCGGCGATGGAGATCAAGTTTTGGGGGACCCGGGGCTCAATTCCTGCCCCCGGGCCTAATACCCTGGAGTTCGGGGGCAACACCTCCTGTGTGGAAGTCTTGCTGAACTGCGGAAAACGCCTCATCATCGACGGCGGCACCGGCCTGCGCCTCCTGGGGAAACACTTGCTGGAGGACGGCGCTCCCGTCAAAATCCACTTGCTCCTCAGCCATGGCCATTGGGACCACCTCCTGGGCATCCCCTTCTTTCTTCCCATTTACCAGGAAACCACCGAGATCCTGGTGGACGGTTGGCCACCGGCCTTTCAGGCCATGACCCGGGTCTTCGACAGCCACTTGGGGGACGGCTTTTTCCCGGTGGCCTTCGAACATCTTAAGGCCCGCATCGACTTTCTCAACCGCCTGGCCCATGGGCCCCTGGAAGTGGACGGGGTCCGCATTGACGCCATTCCCACCAACCATCCCCAGGGGGGCTTCGGCTTCCGCTTCCGGGAGGGAGACCACTCCATGGTCTTCATCACCGACAGCGAGCTGGGGGCCGACCAGGGCCGGAGGCTGCCGGAATTTGCGGAATTCGCCCGGGACTGCGACCTGTTGATCCATGACGCCCAATTCCTGCCTTCCGATCTGGCGGAGCACCTGGGCTGGGGCCACTCCACCTACGCGGAGGCAGTGACCCTGGCCCAAATGGCGGGAGCCCGCAGCCTGATCCTGACCCACCACGATCCCGGCCGCAGCGACGCCGAGGTGGAAAAAATCATCGCCCAGGCCCGGAAACTGGCGGCTAACAGTACAAACCTTCACTATATCGACGCCGCTCGGGAAGGGGCCAGTTTCCGCCTGACTTGAAGGCGGTTGGCGTTTTGCCGGAAAAACCGGAAACTCTCCTGCATCAGGGGTGTCCGGCAAACAAAATTGCGTGGAGAAGATTACACTATCTCCCGATTAAACTCTATCCTATTGTAATTTCACCGATATCAACATATCATACCAATGCCACTAACCCCCTCTCCCCTGTGAGGGGAGAGGGTTGGGGTGAGGGGGGGCTTCATCGGCCGTTCCATACCCCCCCCTCACCCTGCCCTCTCCCCCCAAGGGGGGAGAGGGAAATAGCTTGTAAATTCCATGAATTGATTAGATAGTGGACATGCCTAGGTTCAAACAATTCTCTGCTGCCTGGTTCAAAGCAAAAACCTTGCCGAACACCATTGCTCATACATGGATTTTAGAAAACTGTTTCCGTTATCTGTTTTCTGTCTCTGATAGGGGCCTTTGACTTCACAGAAAACCGAAAACAGATCACAGCAAAAAGCTGAAAGCTGACCGCTTATGGCTGAGAGGATTTGGGCGACCCAGCGGGTCGCCCCTACGGCTGAAAGCTGAGAGCTATAAGCCCCGGTAATTCTTCCTCTCTTTTCTTTTCGGGAGGTTTTTGGTAAACTTAGGCCAACCGATTGCCAATATTGGGATTTTTGCGCTGGTCCTCCTGATTTTCCAGGATCAGGCCCGGGTGGTTAATGGATAATGCCAGCAATCAGCGCCTGGACCCCAACCTGGTCCTCATCGGTTACCGGGCCACCGGGAAGACCTCGGTGGGCGCCACCCTGGCCCGGATCCTGAAGCGTCCCTTCGTGGACCTGGACCGGGTGCTGGTGGCCGAAGCCCGCCGCTCAGTGGCCGAAATCGTGGCCCAGGGCGGATGGGACGAGTTCCGGCGCCGGGAGAAAGAGCTGGTGGCCCGCTACCACCAGCGCCGGGGCCAGGTGCTGGCCACCGGCGGCGGCGCGATTCTGGACCCGGAAAACGTGGTGAAATTAAAAGAAAATGGGGTCCTGGTCTGGCTCAAGGCCGATCCTGAAACCATCAGGGAGCGCTTGGCGCGGGATCCGGCCCAGGTGCCGAATCGTCCCAGCCTCACCACGGATAGCTATCTGGCGGAGGTGGAACGAGTGCTCGCGGAACGGCAATCTCTCTACCGGAAGGCCGCGGACCTGGAAATCGACACCGGCGGCCTCGACATCTCCCAGGTTGCCAAGCTGATCCTCGCTGCCACCCGGCCTCTCGGAGTTCATCGCCATGGCGGGTAACACCTTTGGCCAGGTATTTCGGGTCACCACCTGGGGCGAGTCCCACGGCCCGGCCCTGGGCGCGGTCATTGACGGCTGTCCGCCCGGGCTGCCTTTGAGCCCCGGAGATGTACAACTGGAGTTGGAGCGGCGCCGTCCGGGGGTTCAGGAGCACGCCAGCTCGCGGCAAGAGCCCGATGCAGTGGAAATCCTCTCCGGCGTCTTTGAGGGCCGCACCACCGGTACCCCCATCAGCCTCATCGTTTACAACCGGGACGTTAAGAGCCAGGATTACGACGCCCTGCGGGAGGTCTTCCGCCCCGGGCACGGCGACTTCACCTTTCAGGCCAAATACGGCATTCGGGACCACCGGGGCGGCGGCCGGGCCTCGGCCCGGGAAACCGTGGCCCGGGTGGCCGCGGCTGCGGTGGCCCAGAAGGTTCTGGATCGGGACCACATCCGGGTGCTGGCCTATACCCTGGAACTGGGCGGCATCCGCGCCGAAAAGCTAGACGAGGCCAGCATCTGGGACAATCCTTTCTTTTGCCCGGACCGGGAAGTGGTGCCGGCCATGGCCGCCCGGGTGCAGGAAGTCAAGGCCCGGGGAGACTCCCTGGGCGGCCTGGTGCAGGTGCGGGTGCGGGGCTGCCCCCCTGGCCTGGGCGAGCCGGTCTTTGACAAGCTGGACGCCATCCTGGCCCAGGCAGTGATGTCCGTAGGCGCGGTGAAAGGGGTGGAGATCGGCGCCGGCTTTGGGGCGGCCCGCATGTTGGGCTCGGAGCACAACGACCCCCTAATCCCCGGAGGCTTCGCCTCCAACTACGCCGGCGGCATCCTGGCAGGCATCAGCACCGGTGACGACCTGGTGGTCACCGCCGCGGTCAAACCCATTTCCTCCATCGCCCGGGAGCAGCAGACCATTGACCTGGAGGGCCGCCCCCGCACCATCTCGGTGGGCGGCCGCCACGACATCAGCGCCATTCCCCGCATCGTCCCGGTGATCCTGGCCATGGTGCGCCTTACCCTGGCGGATTTCCTGCTGCGCCAGAGGGCCATCTCATGGCCGTAAAGATCGGCCTGATCGGCGGCCACGGCCAGATGGGCCGCTGGTTCCAGCGCTTCTTCGCCTCCCAGGGCCTGGAAGTGCTGGTGGCGGACCTGGATACGGAGCAGACTTCCCAGGAAGTGGCCCATTTGTCCGACGTGGTGATGCTTTCCGTGCCAATTCCCGAGGTAGCCAAGACCGTTCGGGCCCTGGCCCCCCATCTCCATCCCCAGGCCGCCTTGATGGACCTGACTTCGGTGAAGCAGGGCCCCATGAGCGCCATGCTGGCTCACTTTCCGGGGGAGGTGGTGGGAACCCACCCCCTCTTCGGCCCCGGCGCCAAGGACATCGCCGGCCAAACCGTGGTCCTTTGCCACGGCCGGGGGGAGCGCTGGTTCGACTGGCTCAGGGACCTCCTTACCAACGCCGGGGCCCGGGTGAAGATCACCACCGCCAAGGAGCACGACCGCCTCATGTCCGTGGTCCAGGGCCTGTCCCACTTCACCCTCATCGCCCTGGAGATGGCTATCCGGGAACTGGGGGTGGCCCCCCAGGACCTGGAGGATTTCGCCACGCCCACCTTTTCCACCCTGCACCACCTGGCCCGGCGCCTCTTCAGCCAGGACGCCAAGCTGTATGCCTGCATCCAACTGCAGAACCCCGCCAACCGCGCGGCCCTGCGGGCCCTGGAAGATGCGGTGGCCGATATCCTCTATTTTATCCAGCGCCAAAACGCCGACGGCCTGGTTAAGCTCATCGAGAGCGTCAGGGAAAGATTTACTGAACAGGACCAACCTGAGGGCCGGGGAACTGAGGACCAACCGGTTCCCGGCAAAGTTTCCTAAGCACCCGATTTCATAAATCCACTAACGTATTTATTAGCCGCGGGAGCAACTGATTAATTCCCCCTCACCCTAACCCTCTCCCCCACCGGGGGAGAGGGAATAAAAGCCAGTTCTTGGAAGGCTCCTTCTCCCCACCCTGCGGCGGAGAGGGAATAAAGAGCCAACCCTGGGAATGCACCCTCTCCCCCCAGCGGGGGGAGAGGGCTGGGGTGAGGGGGGCGTCAAGAAACGCACCATATTTAAGAAATCCAGAAATAGTGTAGTGTTTCAGAAAAACCTTGAAAAGAGAACCGTTTTATTTCCTCCCCCTTGAGGGGGAGGGCTGGGGCCAAGAGATATTAAATATATTTCCGAAACGCGACGATAGAAGCTATTGCAACACCCCATTTTGCCTAAAAATGTCATTCTGAGCGAAGCGAAGAATCTCGTATTTTTATGGACTTGAGATCCTTCACTTCGTTCAGGTTGACAGGGAAATCAGGTTTTGCCATAGCTGCCAGCCCAACCTCGGGCCGTGAGATCTAGCTCCTTGCGGAAATCGCGAGATTCGCTCTGATGGGGGAACCATGCTTGACCTGAAATTTGTCCGGGACCATCTACCGCAAGTGGAACAGGCCATGAAAAACCGGGGGCTGGAGGTCTCCCTGGCTGACTTTCTCCTCCACGAGGGCGAGCGCCGCCGTCTGCTGACCCAGGTAGAGGAACTGCGGCGCCAGCGGAATAGCCTGTCCCAGGAAATCGGGGGCCTGATAAAAAAGGGGGAACCGAAGGAGGCCAAGGTCCTCAAAACCAGAGTGGCGGTGATCAATGAGGATATCCATGACCTGGAGGCCAGGGCGGAGCAACACGACGCCTGGTTGCGGGATTTTCTCCTGACCTTGCCCAACCTCCCCCACGCCTCTGTGCCCCTGGGCACCGGCAGCGACGATAATCCCGTGGTCAAGACCTGGGGCGAGCTCCCCGCCTTCAACTTTACCCCCCGGCCCCATTGGGAGATCGGGGAAGCTCTGGGAATCCTCGATTTCGAGCGGGCCGCCAAGATCACCGGCGCTCGCTTCGCCCTGCTCAAGGGCGCGGGCGCGGCCCTGGAGCGGGCCCTGATCAACTTTATGCTGGACCTGCACACCCGCGGGCACGGCTATCTGGAGGTGCTGCCCCCCTTCATGACCAACAGCGCCTCCATGCGGGGAACCGGCCAACTCCCTAAGTTCCGGGACGACCTCTTCAAACTGGAGGACTGGGACTATTACCTGGTACCCACCGCCGAGGTGCCGGTGACCAACATCCACCGGGACGAAATCCTCCCGGCCGAAAACCTGCCCATCCTTTACACCGCCTATACCCCCTGCTTCCGCTCCGAGGCGGGCTCCCATGGCAAGGACGTCCGGGGCCTGATCCGCCAGCACCAGTTTGACAAGGTGGAGTTGGTGAAATTCACCACTCCCGAGACTTCCTACGAGGAGCTGGAGCGCCTGCTTAGGGATGCGGAGGCGGTCCTCCAGGAACTGGGGCTCCCTTACCGGGTGGTGGTATTGTGCACCGGGGACCTGGGCTTCGCCGCGGCCAAGACCTACGACCTCGAGGTCTGGTTGCCGGGCCAGGGGCTCTACCGGGAGATCTCCTCCTGCAGCAACTTTGAGGACTACCAGGCCCGGCGCGCCAGCATCCGCTTGCGCCGCGCCGGGGCCAAAGGCACCGAGCTGGTCCACACCCTGAATGGCTCCGGCCTGGCCGTGGGCCGCACCCTGGTGGCCATCCTGGAAAACTTTCAGCAACAGGACGGCAGCGTCATTATTCCTGAAAAGCTGCGGTCTTATATGGGAGGAATGGAGAAGATCGATAAGCAGTAAGCAGTGAGCAGTGAGCATTAAACAGTCAGGAGGCCTTGGCAAACTCCCCCTCCCTGAGAGGGGAGGGGGCTGGGGGGAGGGTGGCTCAGTTGTTGCGGCTAAGACTCCGATACCACCCCCACCCTACCCTCCCCCCTCAAGGGGGAGGGGATAAAAGCGAGCTTTTCCTGAAAAACTAAACTTGAGGGGAAGACCCAGCCTTAAAAATACAAAGTAGGGGCGGCCCGATCACTGGCTTCCAGCCCGTGAATGGGTCGCCCCTAAGTTTTATCTTAAATCAGCCTGTGTGGCCCCAAGTTATCGGGAATAGGCCTGAGGGCGGGCAGTGCCCACCCTACGCCTATCTCCCCGTTAAACTCCGGGCCATTGCAATTTAAACGATATTACATATATACCGATGCAACCAAATCCCCTCTCCCCTGCGAGGGGACAACACCGGGTGAGGGGTGGCTTCTGTCGCCTTTTATACCCCCCCCTCACCCTCCCCTCTCCCCCAAGGGGGGAGAGGGAATAAGTTTATAAATTCCATGCAATTAGTAGTAGGGGCGACAGTGGCACAGGCTTCCAGCCTGTGATTGGGTCGCCCCTAAGTTTTATCTTAAATCAGCCTGTGGCCCCGGGTTGTCGGGGCTAGGCCCGATGGTGGGCAGTACCCACCCTGCACCAGGCGACTTTTTCGAGCACCGGCTGGAAGCCTGCGCCCCTGGCGCCCCTCACTTCGCCCGCACCCGGTCGTTGGCTTTGAAGGGGCCGCCGCTCACCGGGGTGGCCTCCGCCCCGGTATTTCCCAGCAGCTCCGTCACCTTCAATTCCCCCTGGGTCACGTCGGCGGTGTATCCCAGGGTGGCGTGGGTGGTGGGGTTGACCACCTCTTTGCCCGGGGTCACCACCTTCAGAATGTCACCCACCTTGAGGCCGGTGTTCTGGCCCAAGTTGAGATAAACCTTGCCCTCTTTGACAAAATCTACCCGGCCAAACCAGCTGATATTCATCAGGACGCCGCCCACCCGCAGGGAGTTGTCCTTGGCGAACTTGGCCACCGCCTCGGCGTTCATGGCGCCGGTAACCGTACCGGCGACGGATTGCTCCTTGCTCCCGGTGAAGGTGTCGTAAATCTGCAGGGCCATGGCCGCCGGCGCGCCCTGCTCCGGAGGTATGATGCCGGTGAGCACTATGCCCTGAACCCCCAGGTTATCACCCAGGGCCTGGATGTTGGGCGCCAGGGTCAGCTTCCCCATGATCCCGGCCTTGCCCAGGGCCTCCTTGACCCTGCCCTGGTCCGCCACCTGGATGTCCTTGGTCCGTCCCAGGGCTTCCCCCAGCGAAATGGCCAGGGTGCGGTTAAAGCCGTCATAACTAGTGGGCGTATCCAGGTCGGGGATCACCGCCACGGAGCGTCCCATATACGGGGCCTTGGCTCCCCCCTGGGAGACAAAGCCGCCCAGCCCCTGTTCCCGGAGGATGCGGTCCACCTCGGCCTTCACCAGTTCCTGCAGCTTATCGGGGGGAATGGTCTTGCCCGCGGCCTGCGCCTGTTCCTTACCGATGGCCGTGGCCAGGGATTTGACCAGATATTCCTGCATGGTGTGCATTTCCCTGCCCTTCTCCACGTAGATATATTCCGGCTGGTTCGGGTAGGTAAGCCAGTAGGGGTTCTTGCTGCGGACATAAGGCTTGCCGTCGATCATCACCGTCTCTTGCTTGGACTCGGGGGGGACGGTCTCCACATCCTCTCCTTCATTGCCACCGGGATATCCCGCCCAAGTCTTCATCTTGTCCCAGGAGGTACTGCAGCCCATAAAGACGGGGGCCAGGCAGGCCAGGAACATGAGCACCGCAAGTAAGCCACTGAATTTCCTGAACCGCGGGTTTTCGGTAAAACCTGACAGCGGGTTTTCGGTTTTCGGTTTTCGGTTTTCGGTAAAACCAAGAAGACTCTTTAACATCATATTATTCCTTTTTATTTTTTCGATTTTCGATAAAAAAGAAAAACAATTATTCATATTATTCCTTTCAATAGTCCCCTGAATTTCCAGAGCATCGAGTTTCGGTTTTCAATAACACCCTAACCGAAAACCGGAAACCGTCTCTATGATATTCCTTTCGCTAGTCCCTTGATCATCTTCCTGGTTCGGTCAAGGGTGGCCAGGAACGGATTTAAATCCTCCTGGGTCAAGTAATCTATTTCTTTGGCAATTATCAGTTGGGTTTCTAACTCAGCCAGGGAGCCCAAACTGATAGCCAAAAATTGCTTGAATTCTTTGGGGGAATTCCTACCCTGGCCTTCGGCAATGTTGGAAGGGATTGATACCGCGGCTCTTCTCATCTGATTGGTCAAACCGAAATTCTCTGACGGCGGAAATTTGCCGGTCAGGTTATAAAGCTTCCTGGCAAGGTCTATGGATAATTTCCATACTTCTAAATCTTGAAATGATCTGGATTTCGATTTTGTCATTTGCACGTTAACCGAAAACCGGAAACCGAAAACCGTTTTTAAAACCGCTTTTGACAAAAAAGCCCACAGGGATATTACCCTGTGGGCTTTTGGAAGTCAACCGCTTTTGGGTTAGAAGTAGAAGAAACCGACGAACTCTACCCGGTGTTCGTCACCCAAATTAGAGAGTTTAAGCCCACCGTTCGACGCGTTCGCGGTGGCACCAGGCCCGGGGACGCTACCATTGGGGTAGGCATCCTGCAAGAATTGGCAATGGGCGTAGGAGTACTGCAAGCCAAACTTGAGGGCTGCGATGGGCCGCCACCACAGGGTCGCGTCCACCTGCTGCATGGACCTGATCTGAGCCGTGCTGTTGTAACCATACTGCGGTATGGAACCCAGGCCAGGAACATTGAGGTTAGCTTGATCGATCCCCATCGCCGCGGTGACGCCGTAGGCGGCGTTCAGGTACCACTGGTTGGTGAAGTAGTACTGCGCTTCGGCCATTAAGCCATAACGCTTCAGCAATTCCGCGTCAGACACGTAATACTTACTACCAAAGGTTTGGTTAAACTTGAAGACGTTGGTGGTATCGCCCGTCATCCCAAAGGCATTGACGCCCTGGCCGATCCACGGCGTGACGATGAGGTGCATGGTGTTAGCCAGGTTGTCGGTGTGGGTCGGGATGATCGGGATGAACAGAGCGCCCTGCACCATCCAGGGAGCGACATACACATGGTCGTAATTGACAACAGCAGTGTTATTCCCATTCGCCAAGCCATAAACAGTAGCATCCCCAGGCCGGGCGGTATTGCGCTGCCAGCCGGCGGTAACCGAGGCGGTGAAGGGCGTGGGATGGCCGTAAAAGGCGGCCTTGCCCCACCAGTCATGGGAGTACTTGATTTGCCCCTGGACCTGGGGCGTTTCCGCACTGCCGCCGTTGGTGACGGTCGTGTTATACGGGTTGCCGGCAAAAATGCCGGCGTCATTGTTCTGCGCCCCGATCAGAGCGGCCACCTTCCAGTCGCCCAGGAACCCCTGGGTAAACCGGATCTGCGGGAGCCGGGCGGTGGGCGTGCCGGTGACCTGGAAGGGCCCGGCTTCCGCCGCTTCAGCATACCAATCGCAGAACATGGACCAGTACTGGCCGAAGATCAGTTCGGTATCCCCGGGCCAGTTCAAGCGGAACATGGCGTGCCGCAAACGCGGGATGTAGTTGTTGGACGCGCTGGAGTTCGCGTCGGCGACGGACTGGAAGTCCATTTCGATGAAGCCGGTGAGCTTGGCTCCCAGGACGTCGGGTCCCTTGATGGTGAAGTTGAACCGGGAATCCATGGCCGTGAATCTCAAGTTGCCATGGTGAAAGGTGGGATCATTGTTGCGGCTAACGGCGCCGTTCATGCTTTCACTGTTATTGGTGGAATCCCAGTAGGAATCCATCTCAATATAGCCGCCCAGGCTAAATTCAGTGGCGGCAAAGGCGGCCGCGGGCACCAGTAGGGACAAAACTACCGCGAAAATCAAGATTCTTTTCATCATTCCCCCCTTGTGATTAGGAAAGTAGGTTACCAGTTTCTCCTTTCCGTAAATGCCTAAATACCTCTTTTACCTCCCTTTATCCCACCTCCTTTCTACCTCTCGGTTTTATCCAGCGCCATATTAGAATGGCCTACAATTTTTGTCAATAAAAATTTGCAAAAAAAATGAGCCCCCACCCTAAACCGGCGCGGCCCCGCCCCGGCGCTGGCAAAGACGGTTTTCGGTTTTCGGTAGGGGGTTCTGGTACCGGTTTGCGGGCAGATGAAGCTTTTTCTGGTGGCACAGGCGTCTCGCCTGTGCGGCGCAGGCTAAAGCTTATAGAAGACTGTTTTTGTTTTCTGTCTCTGCGAGGGGCCTTTGCCTTTGATTTTGCCTTTGACTTCACCGAAAACCGAAAACCAGAAAAATAGGGCTGCAGGCCGCCAAAATTCGGCGGGCACAGCCCGCCCTAGAAGTTCGGACACAGGCTGGAAGCCTGTGCCACTAAAGGCCCTTTTACCGAACTTCTAAATCTTGAAACCATCTGGATTTCGATTTGGTCATTTGGAGGTCAACCGAAAACCGGAAACCAAAAACAGTCTCCTAAAAAATCGAAAACCAAAAACTGGCCACCGTATTATAGGGATCCCAGATAAAGGCCAAAATCCCGGCCAGGATCATGTTGCCCTCCACCAGGGACTCCAGCATCAGGCCGGCTTCCATGAGGCCGCGGCGGTAGAGGCTGAGGTAGCCCAGGGCGTAGAGGCCCGAGAGACCCAGGAGGTAGCCCAGGGAAGGGATGACCCCGGCCCCGGCGGCCAGCAGCAGCATGGCCGCAAAGGCCAGGCAGCAGCCGGACAACAGGTTCAGGGTGCGCTCCCGGCCCAGGGCGATGGCCAGGGTCTCTTTGCCCACCACCCGGTCGCCTTCCATGGCCATGATCTCAAAGAGGCCGGAGCGGATGAAGATCATCCCCGCCACGAAAAAGAAGGCGATGGCGGTGGCCCCGGAGGCCGCGGGTTTGGTGTCGGAGCAGACCACCGGAATCAGGGCCGCCAGGACCCCCCAGGCCACCGCGGTGAACACCGCCTTGGAGCCGGGAATCTCCTTGAGGGTGGTGATCAGGGTGACCCGGGCCAACCAGTCCGGGATGATCTTGAAATTGTAAACGAGGCCGATGCCGCTCATGGCAACGATGAAGACAAAGGGCAGCCAGCCCAGATAAGCGCCCAGGGCCAGGGCCAGGCCGGCGGAGATGGCCCCGGTGGTCACGAGAAACATCCGGTGGCGCCCGTAAAACATGGTCTGCACCGGGTCGTTGAGCTTGGAGGCCTTGTCGGTAAAGTGGTGCAGCAGGTGCATGGCGTAGACGTAGAAAAAGGCCACGAAGAAATATTTGAACTGGGGTTCCACCTGCTGCAGCAGCGAGGACACGTAGCTGAGGGAGCCGGCGCCGGTGGCCACGTAGAGGTTGGACTTGAGGAAGAAGCGCCAGGCCCGGTAGAGGTAGTTGGTCCAGGAGCCGGGGCGGAAGGCCCAGGCGTGCTTCAAGGTGCTGACCACGTTGCCGATGAGCCAGTGGGGGGTGGAGGCCCCGGCGGTCACCCCCACCGTGTGATAGCGGCTCATCTCCTCCAGGTCCAGTTCCTGCTCGGTTTCCACGTGGTAAGTGGGGATGCCGGTGGCCCGGGAGATCTCCACCAGGCGTTGGGTATTGCCGCTGTTGCGCCCCCCCACCACCACCAGGGCCTCGGCGCGGCCGGCCAGCTCCTGCACCTCCGCCTGGCGGAAGGCGGTGGCGTCGCAGATGGTGTTGAAGATGTGGGCCCCGGGGAAGCGGGCCTTGATTTCCCCCACCCGCCTCTCGAACAGGGCTTCGCTCTGGGTGGTCTGGGCTACCACGATGGGGGCGCCCAACTCCGGCAAGGCGGCCACCTCCCGGGCCTTGGCCACCACATGGCCCCGGCCCTCGGTGTAGCCCAGGAGGCCCTCCACCTCCGGGTGGTCGGCGTCGCCGACGATGATGGTGGCGTGGCCCTTGGCGGCCCAGCGCCGGATGATGGCCTGGACCTTGGCCACCCGGGGGCAGGTGGCGTCGATGATGCGGGAGGCGCCGCCCTCCAACTGCCGCCGCTCCCGGGGGGGGATGCCGTGGGCCCGGATCACCACCAGTCCCTCCGGCACCGCGTCACCGGGCTTGAGCACCGTGATCCCCCGCTCCCGCAACAGCTCCAGCACCTGGGGATTGTGGATCAGTGGCCCATAGGTATAGATCTGGGTCGGAGTATCGTTGATGGCCTCCAGGACCATCTCCAGGGCCCGCTTGACGCCGATGCAAAAGCCGGCGGTGCGGGCCAGCACCACTCTCATCTAACGAACCTCCTCCCGCCTCCAGGCTGGCCGTTCCTGGTTTAGCATGGATGGGGCAGGTTTCAGGAATTTTCTGATAAAGATTATCCTCAAGCTCTGAAAATGTGCGAACCGGTGATTGATTAAGGAATAATTAATTTTATCAATTATTAGACCTTTGGGCCTTTAAAATACTTAACATTTTTTGAGCGCGGGTGTCATTGGGGTTAATTTTGAGAGCATTTTGATAAATAATCATGGCTTTATCAATATTTCCTTGGATCGCCAAAGCTAATCCTAAATTGGAGTAAGACCCTGGAAAATCGGGGTTTATTTGGATGGCTTTTTGGAACCTGGCAATGGCTTCCTCTATTTTTCCCTGTTTTGCCAGGGCCACCCCCAGGTTATTCTGGGTCTCGGCAAGATCGGGATTAAGGCGCAGGGCCTCGATATACTGGGCCACGGCCTGATCCAACTGGCCCTGCGCCGCCAGGGCCAGCCCCAGGTTGTTATGGGCCTCGGCGTAATCGGGCTTAAGGCGCAGGGCCTCGGCATAATGGGCCACGGCCTGATCCATCTGGCCCTGCGCCGCCAGGGCCAGCCCCAGGTTGTTATGGGCCTCGGCGTAATCGGGCTTAAGGCGCAGGGCCTCGGCATAATGGGCCATAGCCTGATCCATCTGGCCCTGCGCCGCCAGGGCCAGCCCCAGGTTGTTATGGGCCCCGGCCAGGTCGGGCTTCAGACGCAGGGCCTCGGCATACTGGGCCACAGCTTGATCCATCTTGCCCTGCGCCGCCAGGGCCACCCCCAGGTTATTATGTGTCTCGGCAAGATCGGGATTAAGGCGCAGGGCCTCGGCATAATGGGCCACGGCCTGATCCATCTCGCCCTGCGCCGCCAGGGCCAGCCCCAGGTTGTTATGGGCCTCGGCATAATCGGGCTTAAGGCGCAGGGCCTCGGCATACTGGGCCCTAGCCTGATCCATCTTGCCCTGCGCCGCCAGGGCAAGCCCCAGGTTGTTATGGGTCTTGGCAAGATCGGGCTTAAGGCGCAGGGCCTCGGCATAATGGGCCATAGCCTGGTCCATCTTGCCCTGCGCCGCCAGGACGACCCCCATATTGCTTTGGATTAGGGGGTTACTCCTGGTCACCTTCAGGGTATGCCCATACAGCGAAATGGAATCGCGCCAATAGCTGACCTGCACCCAGGTACAGATCATTAAGGCCGCCAAGACCACCCCGGCGCCCACGGGCAAAAGGAGCCTGGGGACGCGCCATCTGGCCCCAAGGTCAGCCATCCCATAGGCTACAATGATAAACAGCCCGATGCAGGGCACATAGGTATAGCGGTCCGCCATGGTCTGCACCCCCACCTGCACCAAGCCGATGACTGGCAGCAGGGTGCCCAGGTACCAGAGCCATCCTACCAGTAGATAGGGATGCCGCCGCGCCTGCCGGAGAGCCAAAAGGGTTAGCACCGCCAGGGCTAAACCCGCCGCCGTCGCCTGCCATATGGGCGGATTATGCCTCGGCAGGGGGTAAAGAACGGCCAGGTGCGCGGGCCAGAACATCTGCCCCAGATAGCTCACGTAGGCCACCATCGCGTTGGCGAGGCGGCTCGTTAAGGCAAGATCCTGCAGCGAGGTTACCGCTCCACCTTCTTTTTCGGCAAAGAAAGTCACCATGCTGCAAAGCGCCGCCAGAGCGAACAGGGGGGCTTTTTCCCAAGCCAGGCGCTGGGCGGAAACCCCTTGAGGGGTTTTTCTGTCCCGAGAGACCCTGGATGGGCCCTTCTTGGATGGGCTAACTGTGGCGGCGCGGTTTAGCGTCCAGCGATGCAGAGGCCAGTAGTCCAAGAGCAGCAGGACCAAAGGCAGGGTCACCAGCATGGGCTTGGCCATCAGCCCCAGAATAAAGCAGACCAGGATTAACCAGTATCGCCTAAACCCTGGAGACTCCACGTACCAGACGTAGGCCCACATGGTGAGCAGCCAGAAAAAGGTGCTCAGGACATCCTTCCGTTCGGCCACCCAGGCCACCGACTCCACGTGCAGGGGGTGCAGGGCAAAGAGGGCGGCCACCAGGAAACTGGGCCCCAAGGCCCCGGTGGTCCGCTGGAGCCACAGAAATAACAGCAGAGTATTGGCAATGTGGAAAAGTAAACTGGTCAGGTGATGCCCGCCGGGATGCAATCCGAAGAGCTGGCAGTCCAGCATGTGGGAGAGCATGGTCAACGGATGCCATAAGCCCGCACAGGTAGAGGTAAAAGCCCCGATAAGCCCAGGCAGGGTGAGGCCACCCTGGACCGTAGGATTATCAGTGACGTAAAGACCGTCATCGTAATTGATAAATTGGTGGGTTCTCAGATCGCCATAGGTTGCCAACGTGGCCACGACCAGGAAGAGGCAGGCTATTATTTTCCAGCGACGATGTGGCATGCAGCCTCTAACCTAAATCTTTAGTGAGGGAGATGCGCGGCAGTTTCAACCAGGGCAAGCTCCTCAGGTGAAAGGAATCGCCTGAGAAGGCAGGTGGGTTATCGGAGATTATGCGGCCCGGTTCATCCCGGTCAATAAATGGATGTCAGAATTTTTTTTGAGCCTCGCTTCTTAAAAAATCTGGGGCATCGCCGCCAGCGGCTTGCCCGGGGCCTCCCCGGCCAGGAGCCGCTCCTTCAAGACCTCTTCCAGGTGGCTGGCCACGAGTTCCCGGCCCGCGTCCAGGAGGTGGATGCCGTCCGGCTGATAAAGGGGCTCCTTCCGGTCGCCAAAGATGTTGCGAAAATTGATGAAATAGGGCTTCTCCTGCAGCCGGCTCTCCACGGCCTGATAGCACGCCCTAAAATTATCGCGCAAGGCCATTTTTTTCCCCAGGACCACGTCTTCCTGCGACCGGACCCTGGCGGCCACCGGCTCCGTCTCCGCCCACCAGCAAGGCTGATAGACCAGCAGGAATTTTGCCCCGAAGCCGCGGCTAGCTTATCGAGGTAATCGTACCGCTGGGCGCAACTGTCCGCAAATTGCCGCAGCTCCGGGTCCCCGGGGTGCGATGTGAATGACGCCCTCCCTCATTTTGTCATAAATTTCACGGGTGAAGGAAGACCACATGGCCGCATTCAGGGGCTTCAGCAACCCGAAAAGGCTGCGGTGGTAATCCTCGATCATGCCCCGCACCCGTTCGTAGCCCTGGTGGCCATAAGGGTTGCGGTGTTGGGCGAAATAAACGCAGTCGTTGGCGCCGTCGTAAAAGACGATCAGGGACGGAGGATGGTTTTCGATGAGGAGCTTCTGCAGGTACTTGGTCTCCATCAGCGAATTGAAACCGTCTTGCCCAAAGTTGACCATGGTGGCCGGGTGATCCGGCTCCTCCCGGTTCCAGTCCCGGGCCAGGAAGCTGGGAATGGTGCGGCCGTCGTAGTCGGTGGCGCCCCGCATGGTAGAGCCGCCGAACAGCCAAAAGGTCCAGGCCCCTGGCCCCGGCGCCGGCGGGATTGTTCAGGGTGGGCCGCACCTCCTCCAGAAACAGGGCGTAGGGGTCGTAGCTGACCACATCCCCTTCCCGGAGTTGCCCGTAAATCCAGTAGTTGCTCAAGGAGATGGCCAGGAAGCTGGCGATCTCCACCAGGATGATGCCGGCGATGAGCCACTTGCACAGTAGGAACAGTTAAAAAATCTTGGGGCATCCCCGCCAGCGGCTTGCCCGGGGCCTCCCCGGCCAGGAGCCGCTCCTTCAAGACCTCTTCCAGGTGGCTGGCCACGATCTCCGAGCCCGCGTCCACGAGGTGGATGCCGTCCGGCTCATAAAGGGCCTCCTTCCGGTCGCACAGGAGGTTGCGAAAATTGATGAAATAGGGCTTCTCCTGCAGCCGGCCCACCAGGGCCTGATAGCACACTCTAAAATTATCGCGCATGGCCAGTTTTTTTCCCAGGACCACGTCTTCCTGAGCCTGGACCCTGGCGCTCACCGGCTCCGTCTCCGCCCACCAGCAAGGCTGATAGACCAGCAGGAATTTTGCCCCGAAGCCGGCGGCTAGCTTATTGAGGTAATCGTACCGCTGGGCGCAACTGTCCGCAAATTCCCGCAGCTTCGGGTCCCCGGGGGCGATGTGAATGACGCCCTGCCTCATTTTGTCATAAAGTTCATGGGTGAAGGAGGACCACATGGCCGCATTCAGGGGCTTCAGCAATCCGAAAAGGCTGCGGTGGTAATCCTCGATCATGCCCCGCACCCGTTCGTAGCCCTGGTGGCCGTAAGGGGTGCGGTCTTGGGCGAAATAAGCGCTGTCATTGCCGCCATCGTAAAAGACGATCAGGGACGGAGGATGGTCTTCGATGAGGCACTTCTGCAGGTACTTGGTCTCCATCAGTGAATTGAAACCGTCTTGCCCAAAGTTGACCACGGTGGCCGGCCGATCCGGCTCCTCCCGGTTCCAGTCCCGGGCCAGGAAGCTGGGAATGGTATGGGCGTCGATGGGGTTGGGTCCCCGCATGGTAGAGCCGCCGAACAGCCAAAAGGTCCAGGCCCCCGGCCCCGGCGCCGCGGGATTGTTCAGGGTGGGCCGCACCCCCTCCAGAAATAGGGCGTAGGGGTCATAGCTCACTATCTCCCCATCCCGGAGTTGCCCGTAAATCCAGTAGTTGCTCAAGCAGATGATCAGAAAGCTGGTGATCTCCACCAGGATGACGCCGGCGATGAGCCACTTGCACAGCAGGAACAGTCCCGAGAAGATTCGTTTCATTTCCGGTCCTCAATTTATCGGTCAGGTCGCTAAACCTTTAGGTATTATAACCCTGGAAACCAAGAAACTGGATGGATTAAAATTTTGCTGCGGCCATTTTCTCCCCCCGTGGCCGTATCGCCCTCCCCTCTCGCCCTCAGTAACCATAACCTCGAAAGCGGTGAACAACGGCGGCTCATCCCGGCGGGGCGGGCATCCGGGGCCGGCGCCTCGAGGGCGGGCGGCGCCCACCCTACAACCTCCTCTGACCTGCGGCGCCGGCAAGATAAAAATGGTTTTCGGTTTGCGGTTTTCGGTTAATATAATGAAGCATCCAGGGTAGGCACCCCTATCCGGCTGGCTTGCTCGGGAGAGGTTAGGCAATAGGCCGGAGAATTTGATTTGAGGCGGCGGGGCAATTCCCGTGGGAAACTTCCTGCAGCTGCTGGGCGCCACCATCGCCCTGCGGCCCTACGTCTTTATCTTCTTAGGCGCGTACCTGCTGCTGGCCACCTTGCAGTGGGGGGCCGGCCGGGCCGCAGCCTTCCTGATCTTGGGCTATCTCATCTCCTGGGCCGCAGAGCTCTGCTCCATCCATTGCGGCCTCCCCTTCGGGGAATATCTATACATCCCGGCCACCCTGGACCGGGAACTCTGGGTAGCCGGGGTCCCTCTCATGGACTCCCTGTCTTACGTGTTTATCGCCTATGCCAGCTACTGTTTGGCCCTGCTGGCCCTGGGCCGGGGGCGCTGGCAGGGATGGGGCTTCCACCTTGAGGATGAGGCCGCCTGCCAGCTCTCCCGGCGCCCCCTGATCCTGGGGGCGGCGCTCATGGCCAGCCTGGACCTCGTCATCGATCCGGCGGCCCTGCGGGGCTACCGCTGGTTCCTGGGTCAGATCTACGGCTACCCGGAAGGCGGCGTCTATTTTGGCGTCCCCTTGAGCAACTTTGCCGGCTGGTTCCTGGTGGCCCTGATCCTCATCCGGGCGCTGCAGTACCTGGCCAGCGCCCCGGCCCCGGCCTATATCCGGGATTGGGGACGCCGGAGCTTTCCCTGCCAGGCCCTGCTGGGGCCCGCCCTCTATTTGGGAATCCTGGGATTTAACCTGGGGATGACCTTTCTCATCGGCGAGACCTGCCTGGGTTGGGTGGGAGTCTTTATCTACCTGCCGTTTCTAACCTGGCTGGTCCTCAAGCACCTGCCCGGCTCCGGCCAACTGCGGTAGCAGGACCTGGAGGGCCTGGTCCAGCCGCGCCGCGGCCAGCCGGCTGCGGCGCCAGAGGTGGAGCAGGTCCGCCAGGCGGCGGGGGTCCCCCGCCAGCCAGCGCAGGGCGTCCTTCCACCCTGGGGTCCCGGGGTTCGGCTGGGGCCGCGCCAGAAACTCGGGGATCTCCTCAGCCGCGGTATCGGTAATCGCCCGGAGGCCCAGGAAAGGAAGGCCCTCGGCCCGGGCCACTTCGGCCACCGCGGCGGTCTCCAGGTCCAGCACCGGCAGGCTCAGCCGCGCCAGGGCTTTCCCCAGGCCGCTTTTACGGATAATCCAGGGCGTGGTGATGATACTGCCGGCAAAGGTTGCAGGCCCCGCCACGGCCAGGGCCCCGAGCAGCTCCGGCAGGGGCCGGGGCGGCGGCGGCGCCGCCACTGTCTGCAGCAGCCGGGTCAGCGGATCGTAACTGGCGAAATATTCTCCCAGGACCAGGTCTCCAGGGCTCAGTTCCGGGCTGACGGCGCCGCCGAACCCCAGGGAGAGCAGCAGGCGGGGCCGGAGACGGCTAACCAGGCGGGAGGCCGCCTGGCGGGCCGCCTCGGCGCCCAGACCCGTGAGCGCCAGCAGCCCCCACCCCGGTCCCACCGCCAATTCCCAGGCCGGGCCTGCCGCGCCGGCCCGGCGGCGCCGGGACCGGCTGCGGCGCAAAAAAGGCCGCACTTCCCAAGGAAGCGCGGCCAATAACAGCATCCGGCAAGGCCCGGTGGCGCCCCGGCCCGGCGAGCCATCCGGCATCAGGACTTGGCCACCGGCAGGTGGTCTGCCCCCGGCGCCAACTCAGTCTGGGAGACCACGGTGGCCACCTGCTTGGGCCGCCGCCAGCGGCGCCCCTGCACCAAGATGCTGCCGTTCTTATGCAGCACGGTGCGATCATCCAGGATGATCAAACCGTGGCGTTCGGAAATATTGGTGTAATACTCGTATTGCAAGTGCCGCTGGTTGAGGCGGTATTTGAAAAACAGGAAGAACATCAGGTAGATGACCACGATGAGGCCCAGCCCCGCCAGCACGTAACTGAGGAAGAGAAAGGCGTTATAGCCCAGGGAACTCAGCCAGGCCATGATGTGGTTCATGTTGTACAGGGCCAGCACGGTCACCAGCAGCAGGAAGAGGATGGCCAGATAGGGCAGGCGCTTGAGCTGGACGATTACCGCTTCCATCTGGGAGCCGGATGCCTCGCTTTCCCCGATCTGCGCTTCCGGCTCCCCCAAAAAGTGGTTGAAGCCGGTAACGATGACCCCCATGAGAAAGGTGACTACAATGGGGAAGGCGAAGGCCACAAAGACATACTCCCGCCAGGGAAAAGCGGTCTGCACCCGGTGGTATTTATCATCCGAAGCCCAGAGCACCACCACGATAAAAATGACGATCTCCAGGATGCCGATGAGCTTAAGGTAATCGAAGAAGAGCTTTTTACGGTCTGCTTTGTTGAAATAACTGGCAATCATGGACATGCCGCCGCCCGCCTCAGGCTATTCGAAGTACCTATAAAATAACCACTAACCCTCCCCGGGTCAATCGCTTTCTGGAGGGGCCCGGCCCCAGTTCCGGGTTTCCGGGGGCCGAGGCCCTGCGGCGGACCAACAGCATCAAGGGCAACAGGGATGATTCCGGCGGGCAGTCGTGAGCCCCTTCCCGCAAAAAAGACGGAACGGCGGGCGCCCCGTCCGTTCCGCTCTGCTTGCCACTAACTCCTAATAACCCGCGATGCCATTTCCTAGGGCACTCAGAAAATGCGGCCCCTTCCACCTTCCCTCTCCGCGGTTCCGCGCCCACCCGCCGCCGCTTCCCTCCTTCCCTTCTCGGGGGAAGCGCTCACCTCAGCCCTGGGGCAAGGTCACCACGAAGTTGGAACCGTCCTGCCTCGGTTCGTAATGAAGGTCGCCGCCGTGCCGGGAGACGATGTCCCGGCTGAGATATAGGCCCAGTCCCATGCCTTCGCCGGAGCCGGTGGCCCGCTGCATCTTTTTGGCGAAATTGGAAAACAGCATGGAACGGTACTCCTCAGGCACCGGCTTGCCGGTGTTGTGAACATTGAGGCGGCAATTGGTCCCCTGGTTTTGCCAATCAATGGCGATGGTGCAGCCGGCGCCTCCGTGTTTGATGGCGTTATTGATCAGATTCCGGAAGACGCTCTTGAGCCACAACTTGCTGCCCTTCACCGGGATGACCGAGGTGGGACGCTTTTCCAGGAGATTATCCAGTTTTATCCGATGGTTACGGAGTTCCACCCCTAGCTCCTCCAGGACCGGAGCTACCACGTCATGCCGCAGGTCCAGCAGCTCCGTTTCCATCTCCTGGTCGGCGGGGGAGGAGAAGGCCTTAGCCATGAACTCTTCGGTGAGGCCGATCAATCTATCCATGTTGCCGGAGACTTCCTGCAGCTTTTCCAGGGCGGCTCCGCCCACCTCCCCGAAGGTGCCCCGGACCAGGAGCTTCATAGAGGCGGCGGTGGACACCATGGAGCCCCGCAGGTCGTGAAAGATCATCATCGAGCGATCCAGGGCCCGCGCGTTGACCGCGGTTGCGGTTGGCGCCGCGAGGCTCGCGGCCGGAACCAAATCGACGATGTCCAGGCTTTCCAGACAGTGGCTGACTCGCCGCCACAGCTCGGTGGGACTCACCGGCATCAGGAGATAATCGTCCACCTCAATCTGATAGGCTTCCCGTGGGAAGGTCACCTCATGGTTGCCGCTGACCACCATGACCTTCACTTCCGGGTTCAACCGTTTGGCCCGCTTTAAGACCTCGACGCCGTCCAGCTCCCCCATGTTGAGCTTGGCGATCACCAGGTCATAATTCTTTTTTACCAGGGCTTCCAGGGCCGCCTCGGGGCTGGCCGCCCCCCTGACTGCGTATCCTTTGTATTCCAAGACCCAGGCGATTGTCCGAAACAGGTGTGAGCCGTCGCCCATTAATAGAATTTCGTAGTTAGCCATCCTCATGATCTCCTTATACTTCGCCGGTTTAGCTTCAGATGGTTGTTAGGACCGATTTTGGATACGCTCTCATCAAACCCTTTTTCGCAGAAGCGGTCAATCCGCATATGTGCCTATTTTCATATGGGCAAAACTGCCTACATCAGGATCGCAGGCCGGGTTGCTGGTCTATAAAATACCGAAGGGCTGGGATGAAATAAATTGGCAGAAATACCTATATGGGGATGGGTAAAAGTACCTAATCAGGCGCGGTCGCGACTCATGGGGCTCACCAGTCGCTTACAGCTTGCTGCTGCACTTATCGTTTCTTTCCGGGGGGAGGGGGAAGGGTGCGGCGGACGGAAAGCAGGCGCTGCCGGAGAGTTCTTTGTCAGGGTCAGGGTCAGGCGGCGGTGGTGTAACCTTTCTGAATGGCGTATTTCACCAGGTCAGCGGTCTTCTTGACATTCAACTTCCTCATGATGTTGGCGCGGTGGTGTTGCACCGTGCGACTGCTGATGAACAGCAATTCGCCCACTTCCTTGCTGGATTTGCCTTCGGCGATGAGCTTGATGATCTCCCGCTCCCGGGTGGTGAGATGCTGACCCGAACCAGCCCCCTGCTCCCCGGCGGGCCGGGATTTTTCCATGAACAGGTCCGCCAACTGGGGGGCCAGCAGCGGCGAGATATAGGTGCCCCCTTTCTTCAGGGTGTCGATGGCGGAGATCAGCTCAGTGTCGGCATCCTCCTTGAGCAGATAGCCCTCCGCCCCGGCCGCAAAGGCGTGATACAGATATTCCTGGTCTTTGTGCATGGTCAGGATCAAGACCTTGACTTCCGGATTGATGATCTTGATCTCCCGGGTCGCCTCCAGGCCGCGCAAATTGGGCATGGAGATGTCCAGGATAACCAGTTGCGGGGAGGTCGTTTTCAGGAGCCCAATCAACTCGAAACCGTCGTTGGCTTCCCCCACCACTTCCACATCGTCGATGGCCTGGATGATGCTGCGTATCCCTCGCCGGAACATCACGTGATCATCAGCCAGCAGTATACTGAAAGGGGCTGCCATGACGTTACTCCCTCATCCTGTGGAGAGACAGTTTCGGCGTAAATGACGCTGCTCTTTATACCGAATTTTTCTTTAAAATGCCAGTAGTTTCCGGCAACAACAAAAATTGCCCCGAGAAACCTGCACTACCTCGCCCGTTAAACTCTATACCATGGTAATTACAACGATATCAATATATTATACCAACACCAGCAAATCCCCTCTTCCCCCGCCGCAGGGGCGGGGTTTCCCCGCCCGGGCGGCGAGACGCCGCCCTACCGGCGAGGGGAGAGCGCTCGCGGGGGGACACAGGGGGGGCCCAAGGAGAAGCCTGGAAAACGTCACAGGTGGGGTAACCGCTCACCTTTGGCAGGAGAGACGCCTACCCCGCGAACCTGCCCCGGAAGGTTAAGCGACAACCCCGGGGGCCACCATTTATACATCTTGTTTCTGAGGAATCGGGATATGGCAAACGATCTTGGTGCCCGCCTCCTGCCGACTCCAGACCTGGCAACTGCCCCCCAGCATCCGGCTCCGTTCATACAGGGCCGCCAGCCCCAGGCCGCGGCCGCTGGCATCCCGTCTCGAGATCTGGGTTACATCGAATCCCAGGCCGTCGTCCTCTATGTTGAAGGTGACGGCGCCGACTTCCTGGCGCAGCGCCACCGTAACCTTGCAAGGCCCGGCGTGCTTGGTGATGTTGTGGAGGCATTCCTGCAAGATGCGGTAGATGATGATCTGGGATTCCAGGGGAAACAGGCCGTCCAAATCTTCAACCTCAAAGGACTGCTCTACGGTGAGATATTTACCTATGCCGTCCATCAGGTATTTCAAGGCCGCCAGCAGTCCCAGGTCCTCCAGGATGGAGGGGCTCAGGTCCCGGGACAAACGCCGGACGTTGTCGATGACCTGGTCCAGGTACTCAAGCAATTCCAGGCATTCCTGCTTCAGGTCCGACTGCTCGTCCGGCCGCAGCCTCTTTTCGATGGCCCGGGTGCGGAGCTTCATAACCGTCAGGCTTTGCCCCACCTCATCGTGCAGCTCCATGGAGCGCCTCCATCTCTATGAGGGACTCCATCACCCCAGCCCTCTCCCCCAAGGAGCGAGGGTGGTAAATTCAAGTTAACGTCCTCTCGCCCGCTGTCAGTGACGTGCTAATTGCCTTGCACGGCGAGTACGGTGGTAAGTTAGGCCCAGCCGCGAGCACCACCAGAAGGCCAGGGTCGCTATCGAGGGGGCCATGCATCAAGGGCTCCAGAAGCGCCTTCCCCACACGCTCGGAGGACTTTACCTGCTGATTGCGCTGGAATTCCTCAGTCCCCTATCTGCACAGGCGCAGGTGACGATTCCGGTGTTGGGGAGAAGTAGTGACCCAGAAGCGCAGTCATTTCTTCCGGCGTAACGATTATTGTCGAAGCACGCGACGGCAGTGCCCAGGCCACGCTACACGCTGATTCGCAGGGGCGTTTCGAAATTACGACTCTCTTCCGGCAGACCTACTTAATGACGGTCTGCGCCACTGGGTTCTATCCCATCAACGCTACTTGGACCTCAAGGACGGCGGCGGCGGACCGCGCACGGTGCGAATTCGGCGTGCTGACGCGCGCGCCGCGGCAGAAGACCGCCTCACCGTTGCCTGCGTTGACTGATATGAGCGCCTCGAAAGAGGCCCGAAAGGCGTTTAAAAAGGCGGTCAAGGCCCTTCGCGCCAACCGGCTGGACGTCGCGCGCCAGGAATTCGAGAAGGCCGTCGCCGAGTATCCTTGTTATGCCCGCGCGCTAACGGGGCTGGCTGCAGTTCAAACCGCAGCCCGTGATTCTGACGCCGCGGCAGCCAACTTACGTCATGCCACTCAATGCGATCCGGGGTTTCCCGACGCGTTCGCATCGCTGGGCAGACTTCTAAACAGCCAGAAGAGGTTTGTCGAGAGTGAAGAGATCCTTAAACAGGGATTGCGGGTGTCGCCGCGAGCATGGCAGTTGTATGACCAGCTCGCCACGGCGCATTACTGCGAGGGGCAATACGGCAAGGCCGAGGAAGAATGGTTGCGCGTTCTTTCCATTAATTCGGCGCCGCCGGCGGAGGGGCACGCGAAACTGGCAGCGGCTTACCTTCAGGCAGGCGCTCGCGACAAAGCTTACTCCGAGATGCAGGCCTACCTTCATGCTGATCCCAACGGCCGCTTCGCCTCCAAGATCAGAGCGGTGATGCAGGACCTGGGGCCGTCCGGAGCC
>CAWEWX010000036.1:0-31121 GCA_963812655.1 uncultured delta proteobacterium
CCATGAATGGCGGAACCCCCGGAAAAGCCAGACTGCTGCAAGGCAACGAAGCCATAGTGGAGGGCGCCCTCTATGCCGGCTGCCGGTTTTTTGCCGGCTATCCCATCACCCCGGCCTCGGAGATCAGCGAAGTGATGTCCTACCGCCTGCCCGCGGTGGACGGCACCTTTATCCAGATGGAGGATGAAATCGCCTCCATGGGTGCGGTCATCGGCGCCTCCCTGGCTGGGGTCAAGGCCATGACCGCCACCAGCGGCCCGGGTTTTTCCCTGATGCAGGAGAACCTGGGGTTCGCCTGCGTGGCCGAGGTGCCCGTGGTGATCGTCAACGTCATGAGGGGCGGCCCTTCCACCGGCCTGCCCACCCACGTCAGCCAGGGGGACGCGCAGCAAGCCCGCTGGGGCACCCACGGCGACCACTCCATCATCGTCCTGGCGGTCTCCACCACCCGGGAGTGCTTCGAGCTCACGGTCAAGGCCTTCTCGCTGGCGGAAAAATACCGGACCCCGGTGATCATCCTGAGCGATGAAGTGGTGGCCCACACCCGGGAGAAGCTGATCCTGCCGCCGGAGACGCCCCTGGAGGTGGTGGACCGGGTGCGCCCGGACATGCCGCCGGAATGGTACCTGCCGTACGCCGATACCGCCAGCGGGGTGCCGCCCATGGGCATCTTCGGGGACGGCTACCGCTACCACGTTACCGGCCTGATCCATGACGTGCGGGGCTATCCCACGGAACGCCCCGACGAGATCGTGCCTTTTTTGAACCGCCTGTTCCGCAAGATTACCCAGCACTTCCACGACATCCAGATGGTGCGGGAGGAGCAGACCGCGGACGCCGAGATCCTGGTGGTGGCCTACGGCGCGGTGGCCCGCAGCGCCCGGCGGGCGGTGATCGAGGCCCGGGAGCGGGGGATCAAGGCCGGACTGCTGCAACTCATCACCCTGTGGCCCTTTCCCCGGCGGCATCTGGAGCCGCTGCTGCGCCAGGTGCGGGCCGCCCTGGTGCCGGAGCTCAATATGGGCCAGATGTCCCGGGAGGTGAAACGGGTCAACCAGGGGATGACCAGGGTGGAGACCTTGAACCGGATCGACGGCAATTTGATAACGCCGGATGAGATTATGGAGCGGTTGCTGAAGATGTGAGCTGGGGGTCGATTTTTTTAACATGAATTAGCGCGGCAAGCTGATCCCCGAGTTCCTGTAGGGTGCGCACTGCGCACCATCATGTCTAGGAACCAGCAATGCAGGGGGAAGTGGCACAGGCCTCCGGCCTGTGTTGCAGCGGCTGGAAACCGGCGCCATTAACAGCGCAGGCTAAAGCCTGCGGCTACCAAGGCAAAAGCTGAGCGCCGTAAGGGCGATCCGATCACAGGCTGGAAGTCTGTGCCACTGTCGCCCCTAGTGAGAGCTAACCATGGCCGAAGATGTCACCAAACTGATTCACAAATACCTGCGCCACGAAAAGAAGTTCCCGCATGTCTGGTGTCCGGGCTGCGGCAACGGCATCGTCCTGGGGTCCCTGATTCGGGCCATTGACGCCACCGGCTTCACCAAGGATGAGATCGTCCTGGTTTCCGGCATCGGCTGCTCCGGGCGCATGAGCGTGTACGTGGATTTCAACACCCTGCACACCACGCACGGCCGGGCCCTGACCTTTGCCACCGGCGTCAAGCTGGCCAACCCCAAACTCCAGGTCATCGTGGTCATGGGGGACGGCGACGCCACCGCCATCGGCGGCAACCACTTCATCCATGCGGCGCGGCGTAACCTGGACCTGACGGCCATTATCATTAACAACAATACCTATGGCATGACCGGCGGGCAATCTTCTCCCACCACCCCTTACGGGGCCTGGGCGGCCACGGCTCCCTTCGGCCATATCGAACACGCCTTCTCCATCAGTGAGATGGCGGTGACCGCGGGCGCCGCCATGGTGGGCCGGGGCACGGTGTACCACGTCACCCTGCTGGACCGATTGATGGAACAGGCCATCAGGAAGGGGGGCTTTGCCGTGGTGGAGGTCATCAGCCATTGCCACACCCAGTTCGGCCTGAAAAACCTGCGGGGCGGTCCGGTGGAGATGATGCGGGCTCAGAAGGAGATGGCGGTGCGGGTGGAGAAGGCCAGGACCATGAGCCCGGAGGAACTGGCGGGCAAGCTCACCATCGGCGTCCTGGTGGACCGCGACCTGCCCATCTATACCGAGGAATACCGGCGCATCCAGATCGCGGCCCGGGCGGCGTTGCGAGGGAAACCTAAACCTGAAACCTCAAAACTCAAACCGCAAACCTTTGAACACTGAACCTTGAACCCTAAACATTGAACCTTGAACTTTGAACTTTGAACTCTGATTATGTCAAGTCGCTTTGAGATTCGCCTGGCCGGCTCCGGGGGCCAGGGGTTGGTGCTGGCGGGGGTGATCCTGGCGGAGGCCGCCGGGATTTATGACGGCAAATTCGTCTGCCAGACCCAGAGTTATGGCCCCGAAGCCCGGGGGGGCGCCTCCAAGGCGGAGGTGGTCATCAGTGACGCGGAGATCGATTATCCCAAGGCCATCCGGCCCGACGTGCTCCTGGCCCTGAGCCAGAAGGCCCTGGATGTTTACCTGGGCGATCTGAAGGCGGGGGGGGTGCTCCTGGTGGACGCCGACCTGGTGCGGGAGGTGCCGGCGGCCGGGGCGCTGCCCATCCCCTTTACCCGCCTGGCCCGGGAGGCGGGCCGGGAATTGATGGCCAACATCGTGGCCCTGGGGGCATTGGCGGCCGTCACCGGAGCGGTCTCCCGGGAAGCCTTGCAGGCCGCGGTCCTGGCCCGGGTGCCAGCCGGCAGCCGCGAAATGAACGAGCGGGCCCTGGAAGCCGGACTGGCCGCGGGCGCCAAGAGCTTGGCCGAGCGCGCCGCCGCGCCTGCGGCAATCGGCATGGAAGATCAAGAGTAACTGTTATCCGGAAAACCTGGAGTTGCTTAGTACTAGATTTCATAAATCCGGTAACGTATGAGGGTCTTGCAAAAGTCAGGTTAAGCCGGTTAAGTCATCTTTTCCCTCTCCCCACGGGGGGAGGGGGTTAGGGGGAGGGGAGCGTCAGTCGTTGGTAACTATTGGATAAGGCGTAACTACTTTCACCACCCCCTCCCGGTGTCGCCCCCTCAAGGGGGAGGGAACCTGGCAATAACGTTGATTTTGCTATTGAAATGACTTTTTCAAGAGGCTCGTATTTATTAACCGCGGGAGCAAGTGATTAATTCCCCCTCACCCTAACCCTCTCCCCCATCGGGGGAGAGGGGATAAAAAAGGAATTCCTGCAATACTCCCTCTCCACCCGGCGGGGGGAGAGGGCTGGGGTGAGGGGGGCGTCGGGAAACGTTAGCATATTCAAGAAATCAGGGACTTAGAGAAAGCGAAGATCCAGATGCGCCCGGGGACGGAATTTACTCTCAGTGACGGCTCGCCTCTCAGCCCGCAGGAGCAGTTTGTCCTGAAGCAGGCGGCCGCGGGGGAGATCGCCGACCTGGAGCAGGAGTTCGGCGGCGCGGAGGAAGAGCGGTGCCTGCGGGCCAGGTTCCTGGAAGAGCTGTTGTCCGGGGAGTTGCCGGGGGTTCAGATGCACCGCCGGGGGGTGCGGATTAGCCATGCAATTATCGAGGAGCCGCTGCACCTGGAGAATGCGGAGGTGGCCGTCGAAGTTTGGTTAGATGACTGTATCTTCAAAGAATTCTTTAGCATTATGGATGCCTGTTTTAATCATCATTTATCGTTAGAGGGGGCACATTTTTTGAAGCAGGCAGATTTTCAACGCCTTACCCTGGCGGGCGGCATTTTTTGTAGAAATACGGAATTTTACGGGCCGGTGGATTTTTCTGCTGCCGACATCAAGGGCCAATTCAATTCAGAAGGGGCAAAGTTCCTGGCTGAAAACCCAAAAGCCAACTTTAACGCGCTGAAGGTTGGCCAGGACGCTTATTTCATTTGGACGGAATTTCATGGGGCGGTGGATTTTGGCAGCGCCGACATCAAGGGCCAATTTGCGGCGGGAGGAGCGAAGTTTCTCTCCCAGGAAAATTTGGCAAACTTTAATGGCATGAAGGTGGGCCGGGGCGCTTTTTTCGATGGTGCTGAATTTTACGGACCGGTGGATTTTATTGTTGCCGACATCGACGTCCAATTCAGTGCGGAGGAGGCGAAGTTCCTCTCTCAGTACTATGAGGCAAACTTTAACGGGCTGAGGGTGGGCCGGGACGCTTCTTTCGCTGGGGCGGAATTTCACGGGCCAGTGGATTTTGTCCGCGCCGAAATTAAAGGCCTATTTATGGCGAAAGGGGCGAATTTTCACGGGCTAGTGGATTTTGGCGGCGCCAACATTAATGGCCAATTCGGGGCGCAGGGGGCAAAGTTCCTGGCTGAAGAGCAGAAAGCCAACTTTAACGGGCTTAAGGTCGGCCAGGACGCTTCTTTCGATAGGGCCGAGTTTCATGGACCATTGGATTTTATTGGTGCCGACATCAAGGGCTTTTTCGTGGCAAAGGAAGCGAAGTTTTTCTCCCAGATCTATAAGGCAAACTTTAATGGCATGAAGGTTGGTCAGGGTGCTTTTTTCGATGGGGCTGAATTTCGTGGGCCGGTGGATTTTATTGGCGCCGAGATCAAGGGCCAATTCGTGGCGAAGGGGGCAAAGTTCCTGGCCTCGGATCACAAAGCCGATTTTCACAGAATGATAGTGGGCCGGGACGCCTTTTTTCGGGGCTGCGATTTCTATGGGCTGGTCAGTTTTGTGCTGGTCAGGGTTTCGGGAGATTTGCATTTGGGGCCTCTTGAGACATCCGGCCACCAGCCAGCCACTACCTTTAAGAGCGGCGTAAATTTTCACGGGGCTGAGATCGGCGGGGAGCTTCGGGCGGATAAGGCCCAGTTTCTAGGACACATCAGCGATTTCGAGGCCGTGAAGGTGGGCCGCAGTTTCCACGCCAGCGGCGCGGTTTTTGACGGATCGGCGTATTTCGCCGAAATGGCGGTGAAGCACAACTTCTTTCTCGATCCTTTCGGCAGGCTTAAATCCTTCAAAACCTTGTTTAAAGGGGCGGCCAATTTCTCCCGGCTCGAGGTAGGCGGGGTCTTCAATGCCGACCAGGCCATCTTTAAGAGCGAAAGCACGATTTTCTCCGGCCTCAAGGTAGGCCAGGGGGCCACCTTCAACGGCGCCATCTTCTTCGGCGGGCTGGTGCTGAAGGAAGGACAGCTAACCGACCTGGAAATTCGCGGCCTGCACCCGCTTTCCGTGGGCGGTCTGCCGCTGGAGGAGATTGTCCTGAACCGCACCAGGATCGCGCATCGATTAACCATCGAAAATGTGGAGGTAAAGAGATTCGAGGCGAGGAATTTGCAGGTCAAAGGCCCGGCTGAGTTAGTAAGATTGTCCATCAAAAATGAGGCCGATTTACGCGACGCCTCCTTATACCATCTCCAACTCGTCGAACCTGACTGGCCGGCCCCGCAAGACGGCCATAAAAGAGTCTATCTGGATGGGCTGGCCTATCAGAGCCTCACCACCAAAATGGAGGCGAAGTCAGAAGAAAACTGGCTGGGAATCCTCGGCTGGCTGCAGCAGAGCCGCTTCAACACCCAAAATTATGGCGAATTGGACGCCTTTTTTCAGCGCGGCGGCCTGAGGAAATGGGCCGACCAGGCCTTTATCGCGGGCAAGCGCCGGGAATTGGGAAGGCTGCCCTGGTGGCACCCAGGCAGGTGGCTTACCAAGGTTTTATGGGATTGGCCGGCGGGCTTCGGCCGCAAACCCGGCCGCACCCTCTGGCCGGCCCTGGCCCTGGTGCTGCTGGGCTGGCTGGTCTTCCACGCCGCTGGCCAGCCTTTATGGAACGGCTTGGCAGTAAGTCTGGACCGTTTTTTGCCGGGAGTCGATTTGGGGGTGGCCAGGGCCTTCCAGCCAGCCAGCCCCTCGTATGTCTGGGTTTATTGGTACTTGGAAAAAATCCTGGGTTGGGTCCTGGCGCCCATCGCCCTGGCGGCCATTTATACCAGGATAAAATAGCACCTTACAGGAAGAGCGGATGCTGAAAGAAGCCATTTACCAGGTGGTCCAGGGGCAGGACTTGAATGAGCCGCAGATGGCCCGGGCCATGGAGATTATTATGAGCGGCGAGGCCACCGAGGCCCAGATCGGCTCCTTCATCACCGCGCTGCGCATGAAGGGGGAGACGGTGGCGGAGATCACCGCGGCGGCCCGGGTGATGCGGGCCAGGGCCACCCGCATTCCCATCGCGGACGGCCTGATCGACCTGGACCGGGACGAAATCAACGTGGATCGGGAGACGGTGGTGGATACCTGCGGCACCGGCGGCGACGCCACCTCCACCTTCAACGTCTCCACCACCACCGCCTTCGTGGTGGCCGGGGCCGGGCTCAAGGTGGCCAAACACGGCAACCGGGCGGTCTCCTCCCGCTGCGGCTCCGCGGACGTCATCGAGGCCCTGGGGATCAATCTCTCCCTCACCCCGGAGCAGGTGGCCTGGTGCATCCTGGAGGTGGGCATCGGCTTTCTCTTCGCCCCGCAACTCCATGGGACCATGCGCTACGCCATCGGCCCCCGGCGGGAGATCGGCATCCGCACCATCTTCAATATCCTGGGGCCGCTCACCAATCCGGCCAGCGCCAACGTCCAGGTGCTGGGGGTTTACGAGGCCCGGCTCACCGAGCCCCTGGCCCAGGTGCTGGGGAACCTGGGAGGCAAGAGCGCCTTTGTGGTGTACGGCGAAGGCTCCTATGACGAAATCAGCATCGCCGGCCCCACCCGGATAAGCCAGCTTAAGGACGGCAAGGTGCGCACCTATAATATCGCGCCGGAGGACTTCGGCCTGAAACGGGCCGGCCTGGCGGAGATCAAGGGCGGCGACGTCTTTGAAAACGCCCGCATCGTGCGCGCCGTGCTGGCAGGGGAGGGGGGGCCCCGGGAAGACATGGTGGCCCTGAACGCGGCCGCGGCCTTCATCGCCGCGGGTTTGAGCCCGGATTTTCCCCAGGGCCTCGAACTCGCCCGGCAGACCATGCGCTCCGGCAAGGCCCTGGCGAAACTGGAGGCCTTGATAGCTAAGAGCAAGAGCTTTGAGGAGTGAGGCGTAGGGTTGGTGAGCCAGCAATAAAGGCGTAGGGGCGACCCGCGGAGTCGCCCGGGACGGGGCGTAGGGTGCAGCAGATAAAGCACAGGCGGGACGCCTGTGCCGCCAAATAAGCCCGGAAGGCTGCGCCAGAGCGAACCGGTTGATGTCGAGGGCAAACCGCTGAAAGCGGCCCTGAAGACCCCCCCTCCCTGAGAGGGGAGGGGGTTGGGGGGAGGGTGGTAACATATTAAGATAACAATAAATATAATCACCCCCACCTGGTGTCGCCCCCTCAAGGGGGAGGGGATAAAGGCGATTTATTTTTTCAAGGTTTTCCTGAAAAAATACACTAGCAGCCAGGATATATTAAACGTATTCCCGAATCACGATACTATCTGATGGCTTAAGATTATGGATTTTCTGGCAAAAATCGTCGAGATGAAAAAGGCCGAGAGCCAGCGCTTGCGGGAAGCGGGGGGGCTGGCGCAATTCCGGGCGGCCATTGGCCGGCGGCCGGCGTGTTTCAGCCTGCAAGCGGCCCTGGAGGGCGGCCCCGGACCCGCCATCATTGCCGAAGTAAAGCGGGCTTCCCCCAGCAAAGGGGAATTTGGCATGCACTGGGACCCGCGGGAGTTGGCCTTGAGCTACCAGGAGAACGGGGCGGCGGCCATTTCCGTGCTCACCGAGGTCTCCTTTTTTAAAGGCGATCCCGAATTCATCCGGAGCCTGCGCCCGCTGATCCGGCTGCCCATCCTGCGCAAGGATTTTATCCTGGAGGAGATTCAGGTTTACCAGAGCGCCGCCCTGGGGGCGGACGCCCTGCTGCTCATCGTCAGCCTCCTCAGCCCGGAGGGGCTTCGGGCCTTGCTGTCCTTGACCCATTCCCTGGGGTTGGAGGCCCTGGTGGAGGTGCACACCCCAGGGGAGATGGCCGCCGCCCTGGGCGTGGGGGCCAGGGTGATCGGCGTCAATTCCCGGGACTTGCGCACCCTGCGCATGTTCCCGGAGCGGCCTCTGGAGCTGGCGCCGCTGGCGCCGCCGGGGGTGACCCTGGTGGCCGCTTCGGGCCTGAAGACCCGGGCCGAGATCGAAAGATACCAGGCCGCGGGCATCCGGGCCTTTCTTATTGGGGAAGCGCTGGTGACGCAGACCGACCCGGGGGCCAAGTTGCGGGAGTTCATGGGGAACGCCGGGTAAGGCAAGGCGGCGGGCCCAGCCCGCCCTATGAGCTATGAGCGACGAAACAGATTTTATAGGGCGGCCGCTGGCCGCCGGGTCATAAAAACATGGTTCGGATCAAAATCTGCGGCATTACCAATCCGGAAGACGCCAGGCTGGCGGCGGAGTTGGGAGCTGACGCCCTGGGGTTTATCTTTCATCCCGCCAGCCCCCGGCGGGTGGCGCCGGAGGCGGCCCGGGAGATCATCCGGCAACTGCCGCCCTTGGTCCTGAGCGTCGGGGTCTTTGTCGATGAAGAGGCCGCGGTGGTGCGGGACCTGGCGGCCCGGGTGGGCCTGGATTGGGTCCAGCTCCATGGCCGGGAATCGCCGGAGTACTGCCGCAGCCTGGGACGCCGGGTGCTCAAGGGGTTCCGCATCGAAGCGGCAAGCTCCCTGGCGGCCCTGGCGGAATACCGGGGCGCGGTGCAGGCCTTTCTCCTGGACACTTACAAAGCCGGGGAGGCGGGGGGCACCGGGGAGACCTTCGACTGGCAACTGGCCCGGCGGGCCCAGGACTTCGGCGCCATCGTCCTGGCGGGCGGTCTGACCCCGGCCAATGTGGCCCAGGCCATCGAGGTGGCCCGGCCCCAGGCGGTGGACGTGGCCAGCGGGGTGGAGGCCGCCCCGGGGAAGAAGGACCCGGAGAAGTTGAGGGCCTTTTTTGAGAAGGTTAGAGGGCAGTAGTCAGTAGTCAGTAGCCAGTAGCCAGTAGTCAGTAGTCAGTAATCAGTAATCAGTAATCAGTAAAGGTAATCGGTAATAAGGGGTATTAAGAGAGGGAATAATGAAGAATGCGCCTTACGCCCGAAAAACCACTAACCACTAACCACTGACTACTGACTACTGGCTACTGATTCTAAAAGGAGGCAAACTTGTTACCGGATCGGCATGGCAGATTTGGGCGGTATGGGGGCCGGTTTGTGCCGGAGACCCTGATGCCGGCCCTTTTGGAGTTGGAGGCGGCCTATCAGCGGATCAGCAGGGAACGGGAATTTCGGGAGGAGTTGTCCTGGTATCTCAAGGATTACGTGGGCCGGCCCACGCCCCTGTATCACGCCCGGCATCTGACCGCAGCCCTGGGAGGGCCGCAGATTTACATCAAGCGGGAGGACCTGGCGCATACCGGGGCCCACAAGATCAACAACACCCTGGGCCAGGGGCTTTTGGCCCGCCGCATGGGTAAAAGCAGGATCATTGCCGAAACCGGCGCCGGCCAGCACGGGGTGGCCACCGCCACGGTGGCCGCCTTGTTGGGGCTGGAGTGCGAAATCTACATGGGCACCGAGGATATCCGGCGGCAGCGCCTCAACGTGATCCGCATGCGTCTCCTGGGCGCCCGGGTGATCCCGGTGGAGTCCGGCAGCCGCACCCTGAAGGACGCCATGAACGACGCCATCCGGGATTGGGTCACCAACGTGCGCCACACCCACTATGTCCTGGGCTCCGTGGGCGGGCCGCACCCTTATCCCATGATCGTCCGGGATTTTCAAGCGGTCATCGGCCGGGAGGCCAAGGCTCAGTTGCACCGGCTGACCGGCCGTCTGCCCCAGTGCCTGGTGGCCTGCGTGGGCGGCGGCAGCAACGCCATGGGCCTGTTTCATGCCTTTGTGGACGATCCGGTGCGCTTTGTGGGGGTGGAGGCCGCGGGCCACGGCCTGAGCAGCGGGCAGCACTCCGCCACCCTGGTGGCCGGCAGCGTGGGGGTGCTGCACGGCGCCTTCAGTTATCTCCTGCAAGATCCATGGGGCAACATCCAGGAAGCCCATTCGCTGGCGCCGGGGCTGGATTACCCCGGGGTCGGCCCGGAGCACTCTTATTTCAAGGATTCGGGAAGAGCCGAATATGTGGCGGTGACCGATACCGAGGCCCTGGAAGGTTTCAAACTGCTGTCCCGGACCGAGGGCATTCTGCCGGCCCTGGAGAGCGCCCACGCGGTGGCCTATCTGCAGCAGTTGGCCCCGGCATATTCCCCGGCTGACTTGATTATCGTCAATCTCTCCGGCCGCGGGGACAAAGATGTCGAGGCGGTGGCCGAGGCCCTGGAGGTGTCCGGTGACGCGGATTGATCGGGTATTCAAGCGACTAAAGGCCAGGGGGGAGGGCGCCCTCATTCCTTTCATTACCGCCGGCGACCCGGATTTGGCCACCACCCGGGCCCTGGCCCTGGAGATGGCGGCCAGGGGCGCCGACCTGCTGGAACTGGGGATTCCCTTTTCCGACCCCCTGGCGGACGGCCCCACCATCCAGGCAGCCAGCAACCGCGCGGTGCGGATGGGGGTGCACCTTAAAGAGGTCTTGCAATTGGCGGGGGCCGTGCGCCGTGAAACGGAAATACCGCTGATTTTAATGGGATATTACAATCCCATCCTGCAATACGGACTGGAGCGCACCGCCCAGGAGGCCGCGGCCCTGGGGGTAGACGGCTTCATCATCCCGGACCTGCCGCCGGAGGAGGCGGGACCCTGGCGGGCGGCCGCCGCCCAGGCCGGGGTGGCCGCGATCTTCCTGGCCTCCCCCACCAGCGGGGATGAGCGCATTAAAAGGATTGGCCGGCTCACCCGGGGGTTTCTCTACTATGTTTCGGTGACCGGGATTACCGGGGCGCGGCGAGAACTGCCGCCGGAACTGCTGGCGGCCCTGCGGGAAGTCCGCAGCCTGGTGAAATGCCCTCTGGCAGTGGGCTTCGGCATCTCCACCCCGGAGCAAGTGGCGTGGCTGGCCCCTTACGTGGACGGGGTGGTGGTGGGCAGCGCCATCGTCCAGCGGGTGGCCAGACTGAAAGGGCAGGAACTCATCAAAGAGGTGGGCGACTTCATCGCCGCCTTGAAGGCCCCATTGCGGGCGAAGTAACCTCAGACATGTAGGGTGCGCACTGCGCACCGAAATATGGCTGCTTCCTTTAATCTAATGGTGCGCGGTGCGCACCCTACAGGATTTGCGGCGTTCCGCCTGACAAATGCCCGGAAGCTGGAATACTGCCAGAAGAAAGTGCCTTACGCCACCCCCACCCTAACCCTCCCCCCTCAAGGGGGAGGGGATAAAAGCAAAGGCATCGCGCGGTAATCGCCCCACATGTTCCACTAGTCATCAAAAAATTTAAATATAACCCTTAATCAATAAATCCGCTCCAAGTCGCCGAATTGCCAGTTCCCGGGCCTGGGGGGCATCCTTAAGCTGCACGATGCCCTCACCGCCCAGGACGCCGGGGGCCTGGCGGCCGCCCAGGAATTTAGGGGCGAAAAAGAAGTAAAACTGGTTCACTAATTTCTGTTCGAAGAAGGCGCCCAGGACCTCGGCGCCGCCTTCCACCAGCAGGCTTTGCACCTGCTGCCGGCCCAGAAGCCGCATCAGGTCCGGTAAGGGCACTCTCCCCGAATCCCCCGATTGGCCCCGGAAGACCAGGACTTCCGCTCCCAGTTCCTTCAGGGCCTTGATCTTCTGAGGGGGCGCCGCCGCGGTGCAGGCCACCCAGGTGGGGGCCAGCGACTCCAGGTGCAGGACCCGGGAGGTTAGGGGAATCCGCAAGGTGCTGTCCAGGACGATGCGGATGGGGTCTTGGCCCCGGCGGGCCAGCCGGGTGGTGAGCTGGGGGTCGTCCTTGAGGACGGTCTCGACGCCCACCAGGATGGCGTCCACCTGGTGGCGCAGGCGGTGTCCGAAGGCCCGGGCCGGCTCGCCGGTGAGCCACTGGCTCTGGCCGCCGGCGGTGGCGATCTTGCCATCCAAGGAGCAGGCGGCCTTGGCGATGACCCAGGGGCGCCTGCTCTCCAGCCAATGAAACCAGGCCTGGTTCAAACGCCGGGCTTCCTTCGCCAGGAGTCCCACCTCCACCGTCAAACCCCGGGATTGGAGCAATTGGGCCCCGGCCCCGGCGACCCCGGGATTGGGGTCCTGGGTGGCGATGATTACCCGGGCCAGGCCAGCCGTCAGGATGGCCTCGGTGCACGGCGGGGTGCGGCCCTGGTGGTTGCAGGGCTCCAGGGTGACGTAAAGGTCGGCTCCCCTGGCCGTTTCGCCGGCCTGCCGCAGGGCCGCCACCTCGGCGTGGGCCGCGCCCGCCCGGCGGTGAAAGCCTCGCCCCACCACCCGGCCCGCTTGGACCACCACCGCGCCCACCATGGGATTGGGCGAGACCCAGCCAGCCCCTTTGGCCGCCAGACGCAGGGCCAGTTTCATATATGCGGGGTTAATTTCGGTCATGGGCTAATGAGAGTGGACTGTAGAACCGGGTTAATGACATTTTAGCGCGTTGACCTGTTCCGAAAAATTGCATTACTCCTAAATCCAGTGTCCGGCAAGGTTTTGCCATTGTAGAGATATGTTTGAACCTAGGCATGCCCAACAGCTATCATTTCTTGGAATTTACAAGCTTTTTCCCTCTCCCCCCTGGGGGGGAGAGGGCAGGGTGAGGGGGGTATGGATGGCCGACGCAGCCACCCCTCACCCTATCCCTCTCCCCTCGCAGGGGAGAGGGGATTTGGTTGAATAGGTATAATGTGTTGATATCGTTGAAATTAAAATGGCCTAGAATTACCCCGCCAGATAGCTTAAGTTTCTTCACGCAAGTTTGTTGCCGGATGCTATTGCCCTAGACCCCCTCCCGCAGGCGCCGGGTCTCCCCCACCCGCACCGTGGTGCGGGCCGAATCGAAGTATTCCAGCAGGGGGATGGTAAATTTGCGGGAGGTCTGGGTGAGATCCTTGAACTGCAGGACGGTGATCTCCCGGTTCTTTTTGAGGAAGTCCACCAATTGCCCCTTGATCTGATCGATGGCCTCCCGGTGGAAATAGAGGTCCTCTTTGACCTTGACCAGGTGGCCCTGGTTGATAAGCAGGGTAAGGAGCTGCTTGAGCTTGTCCGGGGAAACCTCCAGGGAGGCGGCGGCTTCCTTGAGGGTGGGAGGCGAGAGGCCGCCCCGGCGGTAGAGGGCAGCCAGGCGGTTGACGTGTTCCTCCTGATCGCCGGCCAGGGTGACCCGGTGCCCGGCCAGGCGCACCAGTTCTTTTTCCACCGCAATCCGACCCTGTTGCGCCAGGTCGTTGAGCAACTGGTTGAAGAGGCGCACCTCCATCTGGGGAGGCAAATGGCGGCGCAGCTCTTCCTTGGAGAACCCTGGTTTTAAGGGGTTATTGCGGTGGTAGGCGGCCAGGGCGCCGGTGATCTCTTCCTTCAGCTTGCCGGCGGTGGCCGCGAGGATATACCTCTCCCTCTCCGGGTCGTAATTGAGGACCTGCCCCTGTTTGCCGAGGCGGAGCAACAGGGCCAACAGGTCGCCGGGGTCCCAGGGGAGGAGGGCTTCCAGCTCGCTGCGGCCAAGCCCGGCGGCCCCCGCCTCTTCCAGATAGAGGGACAGGACCTCCTCCGGGGCCCCCTTCTCCAGGATCTCCAGACCGGCCAGCACCTCCGCCTGGCGCCGGCGGTGGCGGGGCGGATGCACGTGGAGGACCTGTCCGCCCCCCCAGGTGAAGGCCGGGGAGAAGCTGCGGATCACCAGGCGGTCGCCGGGCTTCAGGGCCAGGGGCTCGCGCAGGAAAAATTGCACGTAGCCGGAGGACCCCGGGGGCAGGTCATCGGCATCCAGGAGGAGCGGCATGGCCAGGCGCTCGCTGGTGCCGGTATGGAGGCGCACCGCCTGGCGGTGCTTCAGGGGCCGCGGGGCGCTGGCCAGGATTTCCAGAAAGGCGTCCAGGCGCCGCGAGGGCAGGAGGGCATCCGGCGGCGCCAGCACCATACCTCGCTGCAATTCTTCCTTTTCCAGTCCCTGGAGGTTGACCGCGGTGCGGTTGCCGGCCTGGGCCTCCGCCACCGCCTGGCCGTGAACCTGGAGACCCCTTACCTTCGCCTTGAATCCGGGGGGATAGACGGCCACGGCCTCTCCCACCCGCAGCCGGCCGGAGATGGCGGTGCCGGTGACCACGGTGCCGAAGCCCCGGATGGTGAAGACCCGGTCGATGGGCAGGCGGAAGATCCCCTTGACGGGTTTAGGCGGCACCCGCTGGGCCAGTTCCGCCAGGGTGGCCAGGAGTTCAGCCTGGCCGGCCCCGGTGACCGCGGAGAAGCGCACCAGGGGCGCGCCCTCCAGGAAGGTGCCTTTGAGGGCCTCCCGCACCTCTTCCGCCACCAGTTCCAGCCAGTCTTCCTCCACCAGGTCGGTCTTGGTGAGGACCACCAGGCCTAGCTTTACCCGAAGCAACTGGCAGATTTCCAGGTGTTCCCTGGTCTGGGGCATAACCCCCTCATCCGCGGCGATGACCAGGGCCACCAGGTCCATGCCGGTGGCGCCGGCCACCATGTGGCGCACGAAGCGTTCGTGGCCGGGGACGTCAATGATCCCCAGATGCCCGCCATTGGGCAGGGCGAGGTCCGCAAACCCCAGTTCAATGGTGATGCCCCGCAGCTTTTCCTCTTTCAGGCGGTCCGGGTCCACCCCGGTGAGGGCCTTGATGAGGGAGCTCTTGCCGTGGTCGATGTGGCCGGCGGTGCCCAGGATGATGGGAGCGGTGGACATGGTTAATTCACAGAAGGGGGCGCTTCTCTCTCCCTCTTGGGGGGAGAGGGCAGGGCGAGGAGGTGTATGAAACGGCCGATGAAGCCACCCCTCACCCTAACCCTCTCCCCTCGAAGGGGAGAGGGGATTTAGCTGCATCGGTATAATAGGTTGACCTCGCAAATATCAGGATTCTATCGGTTGTTGTAATGGAACTCAAATTCGGCAACATCCACAGGCCGCCCTGGAAAAGCCTCTCTTTCTATCATTTCTTTCATAGGGCGGGCTGTGCCCGCCGCCTCAACTTAAGCCCAGATCGGTGATCTACCCCACCATAGCATAAATGCAGGAGAAAATCTTTTTCCTAATCACTGACTGGTGCGCGGCAATCACCGGAATTAAATGGTGCGCAGTGCGCACCCTACAGGAACTACAGGAACTCTCCGTAGGGGCGACAGTGGCACAGGCCGGAGGCCTGTGACCAGACCGGCTGAAACATAGGCCGGAGGCTTGCGGCATTTACCCTTACTACAATTCCGGTAATCCTGGCTCCTCTATCCGCATCTTCAAAATGCGCAGTTCCAGGCTCTGATCTTCGTTCAGGTGGAAGATCTGCGACAGGGCCTCGGTAACCGTGGGGTTGTCCGTCTCCTGAAGACGCAGGTGAAGTTCCAGGCGGCGGGGGGATGTCACCGTAAGTCCGGCCACCAGGGGGCGCAGGTCTATGGTGCGCTCTTCCTTATTGGGGCGCCGCCGGATCGCCGGGAATTCCTTCCGGGCCAGAAATTCCTCGGCAGTTTGCCGGACAAAGGTATCTTCCAGGGTCTCCACCTGGTAAACCGCCATTTCCCGGCGGGGCGGCGGCAGCCGTTGGGGCAGGAGCGTGACGTCCAAAATCCGGAGGCCCGGCGGCAAGGCCCGGTTGAGGGTTTCCATGAGGAGGGCGGGCTCCGGGCTGGCCGACAGTTGCAGGTCCAGAGTTTCCTCCAGGGACTCCATCCCCACGGGCAGGGCGCCATGGAACGACACCCGGGGCAGGGGATGATAGCCGGCGGTATAGATTAGGGGCAGCCCGGAGCGGCGCAGGGTGCGATAAATGGCGGCCACCAGCTCCAAATGGCTCAGCCAGCGGGCCTGGTCCAGCTTGCTATAAGTCAGCCGGTACCTTGAAAAAAGCGGCTGAGGGGACGCGGCCAGCGCGGCGGGGGTATTTTTAGAAGTTGCGGGAGGTGGCGGCCGGAGGCCGGGTGTCTCCTGCAACCGCGGGGAGATTATTTCTTGGTCGCAGACGCCGCACTCCTGGCAGCCGTCCTGGCGGCAGTCGGGAGTCTCCAGCCCCAAACGGGCGCGCTCCCGCTCGGCCAGCAGAAATTCCCGGCTGACGCCGCAGGACAGATGGTCCCAGGGCAGGACCTCATCCTGGTCCCGTTCCCGCAGATAAAAGTCCGGGTCCACCCCACTCTCCTGGAAGGCCTGGCGCCAGTCTTCCAGGCGCAGGTGCTCGCTCCAGGCGTCCAGGCGGCAGCCCAGACGGTGGGCCGCCAGCAGCACCGGGGCCAGGCGCCGGTCTCCCCGGGAAAAAACGCCCTCCAGCCAGGCCTGGGAGGCCGCGTTCCATTTTACCTGAACCTGCGGATGGCGCAGCCCGTCCTTGACCCGTTGGAGGCAATGCTGGTATTCCTCTAGACCCAGTTGACGCTCCCACTGGAAGGGGGTGTGGGCCTTGGGAATGAAGCTCCCCAGGCTGACGTTGATCCGGGAGCGGCCGCTGCCGGCCCGGAGGATTTGCCCCGCCAGCCGGGGGATGGCCTCCCGATCCGCCGCGCCCTCCTGGGGCAGTCCCAGCATAAAATAGAGTTTTAGCAGTCGCCAGCCCGACGCGAAGGCCTGCCGGGCCGAGGCCAGGATGACCTCATCCGGCAGGTTCTTGTTAATTACCCGGCGCAGGCGCTCGCTGCCGGCCTCCGGGGCCAGGGTCAAGCCGGTGCGGCGAACCCGTTGGATCTGCTCCATGATTTCCGGGGTCAGGGTATCGGCCCGCAGGGAAGGCAGGGAAATGGCCACCTGCCTGGGGGAGAGCTGATCCATCAGTCCGGTGAGCAGCCAGGTGAGGGGACGGTAATCTCCGGCGCTCAGGGTCAGCAGGGAGATCTCTTCGTAGCCGGTGGCGGCCAGGGCCGTTGCGGCCCAGCTTAGGAGGCCGGCGGCCCGGCGCTCCCGCACCGGCCGATAGATCATCCCCGCCTGGCAGTAACGGCAGCCCCGGGTGCAGCCCCGGGCGATCTCCAGGTTGAGGCGATCATGGATGATCTGGCAAAAGGGCACCAGCGTCTGAGGAGAAACGGCGATGCGGTTGAGATCGTCCAGCACCCGCTTGTGGATGAGGCGGCGCCGCCCCTGGGGGAGGATTTCCCGCAAGCGCCCCTGTTCATCAAACTCCATGGGGAAGAAGGCGGGCACATAGACACCCTCTATCTCTTCCAGGGCCTGCCAGAGCTCCCGGCGGCTGCCGCGGGCGGCCTTCCAGGCCGAAACCGTCGCCGCCACCTCCAGCAGCGCCTCTTCCCCGTCGCCCAGCAAAACCGCGTCCAGGAAGGGGGCCAGCGGCTCGGGGTTGAAACAGGCGGGGCCGCCGGCAATCACCACCGGATCCCCGGGACCGCGCTCTGCGGCGTGCAGGGGCACCCCGCCCAGGTCCAACAGGTTGAGGAAGTTGGTATAGCCCAACTCGTATTGCAGGCTCACCCCCAACAGGTCGAAGGAACCCAAAGGGGTGCCGGATTCCAGGCTGGCCAGGGGCCGGCCTCGAAGCCGAAGCTCGGATTCCAGGTCTGGAGCCGGGGCATAGGCCCGCTCCGCCCAGATAGTCTCTTCCCGGTTGAGGATGCCGTAAAGCAGGCCCAGACCCAAATGGGACATGCCCACTTCGTAGAGGTCCGGAAAGAGCAGGGCCACCCGCAGGGAAACGGAGCGGGGGTCCTTGTGGACCGCGTTGATCTCGCCGCCCAAATAACGGGTCGGACGCCGGACGCGGCTTAAGTAGGCGGGCTCGGACAAGGTCTCGAATCATCCATCCCCCCTCTCCCCCCTTTGGCAAAGGGGGATTTAGGGGGATTTCCTTTGGCATCTCAGGGCGATCCGCAGGGTCGCCAGAGTTTATCTATTTATAACCTGTTAGCCTCGTGGTCATCTGGCTGCGCCCGCGAGATGGCTTCCTTAAGGTCCAGGCTGCCGTCGTAAAGGGCCCGGCCGGTGATGACCCCCACCACCCCCAGGGGCTCCAGGGGCAGGAGGGCTTCGATGTCCGCCAAGGAACTAACCCCGCCCGAGGCGATGACCGGCAGGTCCACCGCCTGGGCCAGGGCCCGGGTGGCTTCGATATTGACCCCCCGTTTAACCCCGTCCCGGGAGATGTCGGTATAGATCAGGGCCGCGGGCCGCAAGGGCTCCAGGGATTTAGCCACCTCCAGGGCGGTGCGGCGGCTGTTCTCGGTCCAGCCCTCCACCGCCAGCCAGCCGTCCCGGGCATCAAGGCCAATGGCGATGCGCCCGGCAAAGCGGGCGCAGGCCCGGGCCGCCAGCTCCGGGTCCTTGAGGACCACGGTGCCCAGGATCAACCGGTCCAGCCCCAGGTCCAGGTAAAGGCTGATGGTCTCCAGGGTGCGGATGCCGCCCCCGAGCTGCATGGGGATGGAGAGATTTTCCCGCAGGCGCCGGATGGCCTCCAGATTTTGGGGGCTGCCGGCAAAGGCCCCGTCCAGGTCCACCACGTGGAGCCAACGGGCCCCGGCCGCCTGCCACTTGAGGCCGGTGGCCACCGGGTCGTGGGAGAATACCGTCATCTCCTCGGCCCGGCCCTGGCGCAGGCGCACGCACTTGCCGCCGCTCAGGTCGATGGCCGGAATAATCAGCATATTGAATTTTAACCTAACTGAATCATTACTTACAAGCATGAGCGCAGGCTAAAGCCTGCGGCTACCAGAACCGTTAGGGGATCGCCCATTCTGCGGGACTCTGGGCTCGCACCTTGAAAATTTAGGAAAATCATAATAATCTCTAGGCAAAGGTGAGCGCCGGTTCCGGTTCACCCCCGGGCTGCCAAGTGCTGGCGGCGGTGGATGCTGGACCCGGATATGGGTAAAATAGCTGCAGACTATTTTAAAACCCCACATACTATAAAATTGTCATTCTGAGCGAAGCGAAGAATCTCGTCTTTTTAAATACCCGAGACCCTTCGCTTCGCTCAGGGTGACAGAAAAAGCGGTTATAGAAGAGCTGCTAGTGTCATGGTTAAGGTTGCGAAAATCCATAATAAAAAGAGCGCAGGCTAAAGCCTGCGGCTACAGACAAAGGTGAGGGCCGGGTGCGCTCGCCGGGGCGGGAACCGGGGCGGGCCGCGATGAGCGCCTGTTACGATTAACTCCCAGGCTGCCAAGTGCTGGCAGCGGTGGATGCTGAACCAGGGTATGGGTAAAATAGATAGAAGCTATTGCAAAGCCCCGTTTTGCTCAAAAAGGTCATTCTGAGCGAACCACGATGACTTTACGGCCACAACGAAAAATTAATATGTAGAACCGCCGCCCTCGGCGGTTGTCGCGGCTGGCGAGGGCGCCGGCGCTACATTTTCATATAAAGCGAAGAATCTCGCCTTTAAATACTTGAGACCCTGCGCGTCGCTCCGGGTGACAGAAAAGGCGGTTTTGCAATAGCTTCCAGTGTCATGCTTAAGCTTGCGAAAATCCTTAATAAAATGAGCGCAGGCTAAAGCCTGCGGCTACAGGATGAAGAACCTTTTTTATTAAAGGAAAATCTGAGACATGACGCTAACTAATAAAGGGTAAGAAGGTGTCCGTTTTGGCCCGCTTGCTTATCCTCCTGGGCATCATATTGATAGGGCTGGGGGTGGCGTTGCTGCTGCTTCCCAAGATCCCCGGGCTAGGCCGGCTGCCGGGGGACATCATCATCAAACGGGAGAATTTCACCTTTTACTTCCCCCTGGTGACTTGCATCCTGGTCAGTCTCATCCTGAGCCTGATCTTCTGGCTGATGCGGCGCTGATTTTAGTGTAGGGCGCGTCTTACGCGCCATTCATTCTTGGTGGGCAGTGCCCACCCTACAGGGGCGACCCGATCACAGGCTGGAAGCCTGTGCCACTGTCGCGCCTACGGTTCCCCACGATGAGGATTTGGCGCGTAAGACGCGCCCTACCAGGGGTCATGCGGCCCTGAATTTACCGTAGGGCGCGGCTTACGCGCCATTAGTCTTAAATATCGCCAGCCATGATGGGACCGGTAGCCGCGATCACGACTTGCCTGGGCCTCATTCCCTGGACAACCGCGGCCAGACGCCCTATCTTAAGGCAGGTCGGCCACTGGTGACGCAGGTGCGCCGAATGCCTTGCAAATTTCCCCCGGAAAAGTATACTTTGAGGCATCCCGCGGCCGGACCTTGAGGCCCGGAAGCGCGGGCGATCCCCCGGCCTGGAACCGCGGGATTTTGCAGGTGAACTAGATGGCGGAACTCCGTAAAGACCCCATTATCGGCCGCTGGGTGATCATCTCCACCGAACGCGGGAAGCGCCCCCACGATTTTGTGGTGGAACCGGAGGTGGTCAAGGGCGGTTTTTGCCCCTTCGATCCGGGCAACGAACACACCACTCCCCCGGAAATCCTGGCCTATCGTGAGGATGGCAGCGCGCCCAACACTCCGGGCTGGCTGCTCCGGGTGGTGACCAATAAATTCCCCGCCCTGTCCATGGAAGAGGGGTTGGACCGCCGGGGCGAAGGCATGTTCGACAAGATGAGCGGGGTCGGGACCCACGAAGTCATCATCGAAAGCCCGGATCACCAGTTAACCCTGGCCACCATTTCCCCGGAGGGCTTCTGCCGGGTGCTCACCGCCTACCGGGACCGGATCGCCGCCTTGAGCCAGGATCCTCGCTTCAAATATGTCCTGATCTTTAAGAACCAGGGGCGAGCCGCCGGGGCCTCCCTGGAACACAGCCACAGCCAGCTCATCGGCCTCCCCATCGTACCGGAACTGGTCATGGAGGAGCTGAGCGGCGGCAAATTTTATTATAACTATAAGGAGCGCTGTGTCTTTTGCGACATGATCCGCCAGGAATTACAACAAGGGGTGCGGGTGGTCCTGGAAAACCGCGAATTCGTGGCCATCTCTCCCTTTGCGCCCCGCTCTCCCTTTGAGACCTGGATCCTGCCCAAGGCCCATTACTCCTCTTACGTGGATATGAAGGAAGACTCCTGCCACCTGCTGGCTGAGGTCTTTGCCAAGACCCTGAAAAGCCTGGAAAGGGCACTGGGGAAAGTCCCTTATAATTTTATTCTGCACACCTCGCCCATTGGGGAGCCGGAGTTGGCCTATTACCACTGGCATTTCGAGATAGTGCCCAAGCTTACCCTGATCGCCGGTTTCGAGTGGGGCTCGGGGTTCTACATCAATCCTACACCTCCGGAAGATGCCGCCCAGTATCTTCGGGAGGTGAAGCTGTAACCTGAGAGGGATAATAGATGCGTATCCTGATGGTTACCCCGGAAGCCAATCCCTTCGCCCACAGCGGCGGATTGGCGGAAGTGATCTTTGCCCTGGCCCAGACCCTGGTGAAGCTGGGACACGAGGTTGAGGTGGTGCTGCCCCTCTACCGCCAGGTTCAGGAATCGGGCCGCACCTTGACCGACACCGGCCATACCCTCTCCATCCCGCTCTCCTGGAAGAATTTGCCGGCAAAGATCTTTACCACGGAGATGGAGCCCCATCTGAGGTTCTACTTCATCGCCCAGGACGCCCTGTTCAACCGAGATGGCCTCTACGGCACCTCCTACGGCAATTTCGAGGATAATGCGGAGCGCTTCATCTTCTTCAGCCGGGCGGTGGTGGAGATGATGGAGGCCCTGGAGATGGATCATGACATCTGCCATTGCCATGAATGGCAGACCGGCCTGGTGCCCGTCTACCTGCGCACCCTTTACGCCGAGCGGCCGCGGTTCCAGCGGCTGGCCACGGTCTACACGGTCCATAACGTGAGCTACCAGGGCCTCTTTTCTTCCTATGACCTGCCTCTCACCGGCCTGGGGTGGGAGCTGCTCTCCCCCCAGGGCCTGGAGTTTTATGGGCAACTCAACTTTATGAAAGGCGGTTTGGTGTTCGCCGACCTCCTCAATACGGTAAGCAGCAAGTACCGGGAAGAAATCCTGACTCCGGAATATGGTTTCGGACTGGAGGGCCTCTTCCGGGAACGGGCCCGGGAGCTTTACGGCATCCTGGAAGGGATCGACTATCTTCGCTGGGATCCCGGCCAGGATAGCTTCCTGGCGGCCCCTTACGACCGGGAGCGCCTGGATGGCAAAAAGGCCTGTAAGATCGCCCTGGCAAAGCGCTTCGGCCTAAACCTGCAGCCGGACCTGCCCTTATTGGGCATGACCACCCGGTTTTTTGAGCGCAAGGGCATCGACCTGGTGGAGAATATCCTGGATGACTTGATGGCCCTGCCGGTGGGCTTCGTTATCCAGGGTACCGGGGAAGAGCGTCACCAATATCTGCTGCGCGAGATCGCTAACCGCTATCCCGAGAAGATGGGCCTGGATATCGGTTACTCGGAAGAACTGACGCACCAGATTATCGCCGGGAGCGACATCTTTCTCATGCCCTCCCGCTTCGAGCCCTGTGGCCTGGACCAGCTCTACTGCCTGCGTTATGGCACCATTCCGGTGGTGCGGGCTACCGGCGGCCTGGATGAGACGGTCCAGGAATACGATCACCAAAGGGGACCGGGCACCGGCTTTAAGTTCTCGGACTATACCGCGTCGGAACTCATGGTGGCGATACGGCGGGCCCTGGCCCTTTATCAAGACCGGCCGGCCTGGGAGGCGTTGATGCGGCAGAACATGGCCCTGGACTATTCCTGGATTAATACCGCGGGCCCGAAGTATGTTGAGCTGTACCAGCTCGCCGTGGAAAAACGGCAGCGCTTGTTAGGAGGATAAATTTCCATGATTTCGGAGCGCGCTGCCTTCTTGACCCAGATGGTGGAGGTGTTCACCTCCACCGTCAGTTTTGGGGAGCGGCTCAACAATATGGTCCATCTTCTGGCCCGCCACCTGAATTTGGGCCTGGCCCTCTATTTTGACCTGGATAAGGCCAGGGAGACCCTGGTTCTGAATATCAGCAGCCAGGGCCCCGTGGCGCCGCAGCAGCGCCTGGAATTTGCCATGGGGGCCGGTCTGGTGGGGGAGGCGGCCGTCAGCCGCAAGTTCCGGGTAGTCCATCGGCATCAGCCGGGGGTCGTCGAGGCCAACGCGGTCCTGGAGAAGTTAACCCCTGCCTATGGAACCCTGGCCGCCTTCCCGGTGTCCGACGACAATTTTCTCTATGGGGTTTTGCTGCTGATGGACCGGGAAGATCGGCCCATCACTCCGGCGGAGCGCCAGAACATTCAACTGGTCTGCCTGATGCTGGCTGGCACCCTGCGCCAGGCCATCGTCCAGGAGGACGCCAAGAAGCGCATCGCCGAACTCTCGGTCCTCTTCGAGGTGGGTAAGGCCCTGAGCTCCACGGTGGAGCTGGATGAACTTCTGGAGCGCATCGTCAGCACCACTGCCAAGGTAATCACCGCCCGGGGTGCGGCCCTGGACATCATTGACAGCGCCACCGGGGAGCTCAGGGTTTCTTCCCGTTACGGCAAAATCCCGCATGAATGCCCACCCTTTTCCCTATATCCCCCTGAAAGCGGCGGGGCCGGGGAGCCGGCCCACTTGGAAGGGCATGCCCTTAACTCCGAAGGCCGCACCCACTATTTCCTGGCGGTGCCCCTGACCTTCAAGGGGCGGCTGCGGGGCACCTTGTGCATCTATGACAAGTTGGTCCCCGGCGGCCAATTCGGTTCCTTCGATCCGGAAAACCGCCAGCTTCTCTATACCATGGCCGGGGTGGTGGTCAACGCCATCGAAAATGCCCTCACTTACCAGCAGGTGGAGAACCTGGCCGAGAAAAACGAACGGATGGTGCGGAACCTCACCACCCTGCAGGAGATCTCCCAGGTCTTGCTCACCACTGTGCAGCAGGACCGGCTGCTGGAGATCGTCCTTCAGGGGCTGACCCTGGAGCAGGGTTTTGGCTTTGCCCGGGCCATCGTCTTCATGGTGGATGAAGAAACCCAGACCTTGAAAGGGATCAAAGGGGCCCGCCGGGTCGCGGAGCCGTCCGCGAGTTTTCGGGCCCTGCTGGCGCCGCCGCCGGAGCCCATTGCGGTGGACGATTGGGAGATCCCCATCCGGCCCGACCAGGGTCCCCTGGCCCTGACGGTGATCCGGAAGCAATCCTTCCATTACCGCGGCAAGGAGCCCGGCGTGCCCGCTTCCCTGTTGGGAAAATACGCCCCGGGAGAGTTTTTCGTCGTCCCGCTGGTGGTGAAAGACCGGGCTACCGGGGTGATCGTGGTGGACAACGAGAATTCCGGGCGCCCCTTGGAGGCGGAGCCGTTGCACGTCTTGCAGATGCTCGCCAACGAGGCGGCCCTGGTCCTGGAAAATGCCCAACTCTATTCCACCATCGAAGCCAACAATCGGGAGCTGCTCCTCATTCGGGAACGGATGCTGGAATCGGACCGGCTGGCGGCTTTGAGCAGCCTGGCCTCCGGCATGGCCCACGAAATCCGCAATCCCCTGGTGTCCATCGGCGGCTTCGCCCGGCGCATCGGCAAGCTGGTGGAGCCCGACTCCCCCTTGCGGGGCTACGTGGAGGTCATCCAGGAGGAGGTGAGCCGCCTGGAGAAGCTCTTGCGGGAGATCCTGGATTTCACCGGGGAAAACCTCTCCTATTACGGGGACTACGAACTTTCCAAGCTCATCGAGGACACCCTCATCCTGGTGCAGCGGGATCTGGCCGCGGGCAAGATCATGGTGGTCAAGGAATTCGCCCCCATGCCCCGGCTGCATTGCGATGACCGGCAGCTCAAACAGGTCTTTTATAATCTCCTGCAGAACTCCGTCCAGGCCATGCCCCACGGCGGCACCCTAACCATCCGCACTCATCTGCAGGAACGGTCCGACGGCCTCTATGAAGCGGCGTCCATCAGCGACACCGGCGGCGGCATTCCCCTGGAGGTGCTCCACAATATCTTTAACCCGTTTTTCTCCACCAAAGACTACGGCACCGGCCTGGGGCTGGCCATCGCCCAGCGCATCGTTTCCCGGCACTACGGCCAGATAGAGGTCAATAACGAAATGGGCAAAGGGGTGACCTTCATCGTGACCTTTCCGGTGGCCAAATATTGTCTGGTGAAGGAGACGGCCCCGGAGGCGGTTGCGGAGGACGACCCGATGACATCTAGTGGAGGACGGCGATGAAAAAGATCCTGGTGGCTGACGATGAAATGAGCATTCGCCTCCTTTATAGCGAAGAACTCAAAGAGGAAGGCTACGAGGTCTACATGGCCAGCAACGGGAGGGAAGCCCTGGAAATAGTGGAGAAGATCCCCCTGGACCTGGTGATCCTGGATATCAAGATGCCGGAGATGGACGGCATCGAGGCCCTCAGGCAAATCAAGGAGAAGCGGCCGGACCTGCCGGTGATACTCAGCACCGCCTACGGCGAATACCGCCAGGATTTCGCCACCTGGGCCTCGGATGAATATCTGGTAAAGTCCTCGGACCTGGAAGATCTAAAGGCGGTGGTGAGGCGCCACCTGAAAGAACAGAGTGAAGAGAGGCCCAAGTGAATAGATTCAAAACGGTCCTGTTCGTCATCCTGATCGCGATTCTAGTGGACTTCGCTCTGGAGAACCGCGGTTCGACCCAAGATCTGAAACTCTTCAGATTCACCCTGGGGCAGGCGCCCACTTTCCTGCTGGCCTACGCCAGCGCGGCGGTGGGGCTGGTGCTGGGCTGGGTGGGCCACGTGTTCCGGGTAAGAAATAAACGGCGCCGGGCCGCCCAGGCACCGGCCCAGGAAGAGCAGGCCCAGCCGGACCCGCAGACGCAGGACCCGGAGCGCTAAGGAGCAGGGGAGGGCGGGCGTCCCTGCCCAACCTGCCAAATAGATTTATGTAGGGTGGGCATTGCCCACCAATTCCTTAATAATCTATTCGCCAAAATCTGAATCAAAGTTGAGATCGATATTTTCACCCCAATTAACTGGATAAAGGTTACGGCGGACAAATTCCCGGAAGCTGGAATAAGGCCATTTCCCTGGCGAAGTCACCAATCCCTGCCTAACCGGGTTGTAATGAATATAGTCCAGATTTACCCATAAATCCCGTTCATCGCGAATCTGGTGCTCCCAGAAGAGCCGTTGCCAGATGGTGCTCTCCCCGTGGCGGATTCTGGAGCCGGTGAGCAGGGCGGACTTGCCGGCCTCTGGGGCTATCGCCTTGGTAAATCTTGCCTTGATCAACCCCCAGCGTTTGGAATAACCCACCTCATTCGGCGGCAGGGTCCAGAGACAATGCAGGTGGTCGGGCAATAAAACCCAGGCGTCCAGGGTGAACGGATACTCGTTCCGGACCTCGGCGATGATGTGGTTTAATATTTCCGGATTTTTCGGATTGGCAAATAACCTCCTTCTTTGAAAGGTAACCACCGTAAAGAAAAAGGTGCCGCCCGGTGTTTTGGATCTCAGGTAAGTGGGCATTTTTTTAAGGAATTGGTGGGCAGTGCCCACCCTACATGAACTGCTTTTCTATGAAAAGCAAGGTCAAGGGCCCTTAGCAGAGACAGAAAACCGACAACAGAAAACAGATGATGGTCTTGCAAAAGTCATATTCAATAGCGAAATCAACGTTATTGACTTTTTCCCTCCCCTTGGAGGGGGGAGGGTTGGGGAGGGGGGGGGTGAAAGCAGTTACGCTTATCCAATAGTTACCAACGACTGACGCGCTCCTCCCCCCGTGGGGAGGGGGAAAAGACGACTTAACCGGTTAACCTGACTTTTGCAAAGCCCTCAGAAAACAAATATTTGCATTAGCGCCGCAGGCGTCTCCTTTCGATTTCCTCCTGGACTTCCTTGGGGTTGGCCAGCCCGAACCAGAACATCTCCGGCCCGCCGGATTTATCCTCGATGACGAGATTGCCCACCCGCAGGATCGATTGGATGAGCCCCCGGCGCAACAGCACGTCCCCCAGGTTCTCCCAGGTGATTTCTTGCTGCCGGGGCGACGGCCAGCGCCAGCGCGTCGCCAGCCCCTGCGGGCTGAGGCGGTACTCCCGGCCCAACTTCAGATAGACCACCAGGGCGACCAGGGCCAGGCCCAGGAGCGTGCCCACCGCCATGGAAAAATGGAACACCCCGAAAATCCAGACATCGGGGTTGAGCCGCGGTCCCAGCAGGAAGATGACCATGGCCACATAATACACAAAAAAGGCCCGGCTGCAGGGAACCAGGATTTCCTCCGGGGCAGGCTCCATTTCTTTTTCCGTCATCTTTCCCCACCTCTAATCCCAATTTACTGTGCAGGCGGGACGCCCACTACTGGTAGCATAGGCCTCTGGCCTGTGTGAACCTGGTGATTTTGAACTGATTCACAGGCGGGACGCCTGGGCAGCCTGGACGGTAGCATAGGCCTCTGGCCTGTGTGAATTAAACTCGCGAATTAACTTACACAGGCGGGACGCCTATGCTACTCGGACTTGTTGGGCCTCTGGCCGGTGGCTCGGATTATCTCGTCAACGAACCACGTAAAAATCCGCCAGGTCCCCCAGGTAGGGCAGCCACTCCACCTCCAGGTGATCCACGTAGGCATAGGGCGGACCCTGGCGGCACCAGGCCAGCATCTTCTCCAGCGCTGGCCGCTCACCTTCGAAGAGGGCCTCCACCCGGCCATCGGGCAGGTTCCTGACCCAGCCCGCCAGACCCCAGGCCCTGGCCTCGTCCCGGGTGGCGGCCCGGAAGAAGACCCCCTGCACCCGGCCCTCAATCAGGACATGGAGCCGCGCCTGGTCCGCCATCACGACCTCCGGCCGATCAGGTCGGCAAAGGCCGCCTCGTCCAGGAGAGGCACCCCCAACTCCACCGCTTTGGCTTTCTTGCTGCCCGGATCAGCCCCCACCACCACGTAGTCGGTCTTGGCGGACACCGCGGAACTCACCTTGCCGCCCCGGGCGGCCACCTGGGCCTTGGCCTCCTCCCGGGAGATCTGGGCCAGCCCCCCGGTGAAGACAAAGGTTTTGCCGGCGAGGGGACCGGTCGCCGCCGCCTCCGGCGGCAGTTCCTGCACTCCGACCTCCCTGAGCTTGCGGATCATTTCCCGGTTGCGGGGAAGGTCAAAAAATTCCCGGATGCTGGCAGCCACCTGCTCCCCCACTCCTTCCACCTGCAGTAGCTCGTCCCTGGAGGCGTTTATCAGCCATCCAGGTTCTGAAAGTAGCGGGCCAGGATTTGGGCGTGGCCTCCCCCACTAACGGATCCCCAAAGCGTTGATCAACCGGGCAAAGGAAGCTGTTTGCTCCGCTGAATGGCTTTGATGAGATTCTGGGCCGATTTTTCGGCAAAGCGCTCCAGGGGGACGAGGTCGCCTTCGGTCAGTCGATACAGATCGCTGACATCCCTCACCAGACCCGCGGCCAACCAATTGCCGGATGATCTTTTCCCCCAGGCCGTCGATGTCCATGGCCCCTTTGGAGGCGAAATGCATGATGGCCCGGGTCTGGGCCCCGAAGCAATCGGGGTTGGGGCAGCGGGTCACCTTCTCGCCCGGGGGCCGCACCAGGGGAGTGCCGCAGGCCGGGCAATGTGTTGGCATTTTGGTAAACTCGGCGCCGGGAGGACGCTCTGCCTCGATGACCTTGACCACCTCGGGAATGACATCCCCGGCTCGTTGGATCAGGACGGTATCCCCCACCCGCACGTCTTTACGGGCCATTTCGTCTTCGTTGTGCAGGGTGGCCCGGCTGACCGTGACCCCGCCCACCTCCACGGGTTCCATCACCGCCATGGGGGTGACCGCGCCGGTGCGTCCCACGTTGAACTCGATGGCCTTCACCCGGGTGGTAGCCTGGGTGGCCGCAAACTTGTAGGCCAGGGCCCAGCGGGGACTGCGGGCCTTGGCGCCCAACCTCTCCTGCAGGGAGAGGGAGTCCACCTTGATCACCATGCCGTCGATTTCGTAAGCCAGGCCGTGGCGTTGCTGCTCCAGCCGGTGGTGGTAGGCGATGGCCGCCTCGATCCCCTCACCCCTGCTCGATGAGGTCTGAGACCCGAAACCCCCAGGTTTTCAAGGTCTGCAGCACTTCCCAGTGGGACGCGAAACTGCGGCCCCGCACCTCGCCGACCCCGTAACAGATGATCTTCAGGGGGCGGGCCGCGGTGATGTCGGGGTCCAGTTGGCGCAGGGAGCCCGCCGCGGCGTTGCGGGGGTTGGCAAAGGCCGGCTCCCCCTGGGCCAGGCGCTGCTCATTGAGCTTCTCGAACTCACTCAGGTCCATGTAGACTTCGCCCCGGACCTCCAGCAGCTCCGGGGCCGGCTCTTCCCGGGTGAGGATTTGCAAGGGGATGGTATGGATGGTCTTCAGATTCTGGGTGACGTTTTCCCCCGCACCCCGTCGCCCCGGGTAGAGCCCACGCGGAAGCGCCCCTGTTCATAGACCAGTTCAATGGCGCAGCCATCCACCTTGGGCTCCAGGACGTATTGGAGCGGCTCGCGGCGGCGCAGAAAGCGCTGCAGGCGCGCCTCGAACTCCCGCACCTCGGCCTCACTGAAGGCATTTTCCAGGGAGATCATCGGCAGCCGGTGGCGCACCGTCTCGAACTTTTCCAGGGGCGTGGCCCCCACCCGCTGGCTGGGGGAATCCGGGGTCAGCAACCCGGGATAGCGCTCCTCCAAGCCGACGAGCTCCCGGAGCAGACGGTCGAATTCGGCATCGGAGATTACCGGGTCATCCTGGACATAGTAGCGGTAATTGTGGTAATTGAGCTGCTCCCGGAGTTCCTGCACCCGGGCCACCGCTTCCTGAGGGATGTCTTGCTGCGCCACGGCCGACCTCTTTGAGGAATATGATAGGGAGTTTTCCCCGGCTTGGCAAGGCGGAATCCGAGGCTGGCCGGTATTGACAGACGGTCTCCCTCCGCATAAAACATGGAGGGTGGGCACTGTCCACCAAAACGCAGGGGCCACCCGGCAATCTGGAGAAGCCATGTATTGGGACCGGACCATTGAGACCCTGGAGCGCGGCGGCTTGCAAGAACTGCAGCTACAGCGCCTGCGGCAGACGGTCAGCCAGGCGGCCCGCAGCCCCTTTTACGGCGAGCGCCTGGCCCGGGCCGGGGTGAGGGCGGAGTCGATCCATAGCCTGGAAGATATTCGCCGGATTCCCTTCACCACCAAGGACGACCTGCGGGCCCGGGGCCGGGACCTGCTCAGCGTCCCTCAGACGGAAATCGTCCGGCTGCACGCCTCTTCGGGCACCACCGGCCAGGCCACCGTGATCTATTACACCCGCCGGGATATCGAGACCTGGTCCGATCTGGTGGCCCGCTCCATGTACATGACCGGCGTGCGGCCGGGGGACGTCTTCCAGAATATGATGGGCTACGGCCTGTTCACCGGGGGCCTGGGGTTCCACTACGGCGGCGAGCGCCTGGGGGCCCTCACCATTCCGGCCGGCGCCGGGAACAGCGCCCGGCAGATCCAACTCTTGCAGCAGTTCGGGGCCACCGTCATCCATATCATCCCCAGCTTCGCCCTGTATCTTTTGAAAAGCTTCGCCGAGCACGGCCTGGACCCGCGCTCGCTGCCCCTCAGGATCGCCTTCATCGGGGCCGAACCCCATTCGGAGCATATGCGGCGGCGCATCGAGACGGCCTACGGCCTCAAGGCCTATAACTCCTATGGCCTCTCGGAGATGAACGGCCCAGGGGTGGCCTTCGAATGCCCGGAACAGAACGGCATGCACCTCTGGGAGGACGCCTTCCTGCTGGAAGTGGTGCACCCCGAGACCCTGGAGCTCCTGGGGCCCGGGGAGATGGGGGAACTGGTATTCACCAACCTCAGCCGGGAGGGGATGCCCCTGCTGCGTTACCGCACCCGGGACCTGGCTGCTTATGAAGAGGGCCCCTGTCCCTGCGGCCGGGCCTTCCGGCGTCTTTCCCGCATCCAGGGCCGCACCGACGACATGTTCATCGTTAAAGGGGTTAACATCTTTCCCCTGCAGATCGACCGGGTGCTGATGGCTATGCCGGAAGTGGGCAGCCACTACCTGGTGGAGGTGACCCGGGAGGAGTTCAACGACCTGCTGCACGTCAAGGTGGAAGTGCAGGCCAATTTTTTTCAAGAGGACCTCAAGTACTTGAGCGCCC
>CAWEWX010000037.1:0-69023 GCA_963812655.1 uncultured delta proteobacterium
GGCCTGATTCTGGACCTGCGTAATAACGCCCGGGGGTCCCTGGAGCAGGCGGTGCGCACCGCCGCGTTGCTCCTGGGGGATAAGGAAGTGGTCACCGCCAAGGGGCGGACGCCGGGCAGCCAGGAAACCTTCGCTGGCAAGGCGCGGGAACTGGTCTGGAAGGCCCCGGCACCCATGCCCACCATAGTCTTAGTGGATCAAGGGACCGCACGCGCCGCGGAAATCGTGGCCGCCGCCTTGCACGACCAATACCACGCCACCTTGCTGGGAGCCAAGACCGTGGGACTGTGCGGCCTCACCAAGGTCATCCCCCTCCAGGATGGCTCCGCCCTGGTGATGACCATGGCCGAATGCTACACCCCCGGTGGCAAGAAGATCCATGGCGCCGGCCTGGAACCGGAGATCCAGGGCCAGACTCCCAAGCCTAAGGAAAATCAAAAGGAGGCCGCCCTGCGGAAACTCCCCCCCGAGCAGGACCCCTGGGTACAGCAGGCGGTGGAGGTCTTAAAAGGCGGCAACCGGCCCCAGGCGGCCCCCAAGGCCTAAGGATAACGGTCAACCTACCCTGGAGGAGACCCCTGCCCCTCGATAAATCGCATTACGGGAACGAATATTATGTCACGTAGATCATGGCTTATGGTTATTGCGGCTTTCCTGCTGGCGCTGGTACTTTCGGCGGCCCTGGCCTTGCACGCCACCGAACCGGCCGGCCCCGCGGCTCAGGGCCCCGTCCCAGGGTACACGCTCGCCTCCCCGGACCACCCCCCCAGTTTGGAGATCTTTGCCCAGGCCCTGGCCCTGGTGCAAGATCAGTACGCCGAGCCCAAGACCAGCAAGGACCTGATCTACGGCGCCATCCAGGGGGCGGTCGGCACCCTTGACGCTCATTCCTCCTTCATGACCCCGGAGGACCTCAGAGAACTGCAGATCGAAACCAAAGGGAAATTTAGCGGCATCGGCATCGAAATCGCCATGAAGGATCTGGTCCTGATGGTGGTCTCCCCCATCGAAGGCACCCCGGCTTACCAGATGGGAATTCAGCCGGGAGACCAAATCGTCAAGATCAACGGCCAGCCCACCAAGAATATGAGCCTCGCGGATGCGGTGAAGTCGATCCGCGGCCCCCAGGGCAGCAAGGTGACCCTGACCATTAACCGGGAGGGCTTCGCCCATCCGAGGGATTATGTGATCACCCGGGAAATCATTCCCATCCACAGCGTCAAGGCCCGCATCCTGGACGGGGGCATCGGCTATATCCGGCTGACCAACTTCCAGGACCAGACCGACGCGGACCTCCATGCCTATTTGGATAAGATGAAACAACGGCTGGTACCCTTCCGGGGGCTGATCCTGGATTTGCGCAACGATCCGGGGGGCTTGCTGGATCAAGCGGTGCGGGTCGCCGATGAGTTTCTCAAATCCGGCCTCATCGTTTACACCGAAGGACGCAACCGCCAGCAGACCGGCCGCTTCTATGCCACTGCCGGCAAGGATAAATATGCCAACATTCCCATGGTGGTGCTGATTAACGAGGGCAGCGCCTCCGCCTCGGAGATCGTGGCCGGGGCCCTGAAGGACCAGAAACGGGCCCTGATCGTGGGCACCAAGAGCTTCGGCAAAGGCTCGGTGCAGACCATCATCCCCATGGAAGACGACTCGGCCCTGCGGCTTACCACATCTCTTTATTACACCCCCAGCGGCATCACCATCAACGAAAAGGGGATCGTGCCGGATGTGGTGGTGGATGAAAAACCCCTGCCCGCGGACGAGTCCCTGCAAGGTCTGCGGGATGAGGTCTTGGAGCGGCACATGCGCAAGCAAGGGCTGACGGATAAACCCTGGACCCAGCCCGTCACCCCGGCGGAGCTGGATAAAGATCCGCAATTAAAAAAGGCCTTGGAATTGTTGCACAACTGGCCTGCCAAGAATCTGGCCCAACGGCCCTGAAAGGACGATTTTCGGGTTTCCCTTTTCCGGTTTCGGCTAAAACCCGGAGAGCCGTTCCCAGGTCAAGGGGGAATGATTATCTGCTTAATCATTCCCCCTTTTCAAAATTGATATAAGAAATTCCCGGTTAATGCAGATCGTCACTAACCTCTACCCTGCCGCGCTTCCTGACTGTTTTAAATTAACTTAACCTCAAAACCTGATTAATTTAGCCCCGACCTTCGGAATCAAAGAAATGTCTCTTCCCGGTCCCGAAAATCCGCCAACCGCCAACCGCAAACCGGCGATCCCGGCGGGACTGCCCCTGGTGGCCATCATCGGCCGGGCCAACGTGGGCAAGTCCACCCTGTTCAACCGTCTCAGCCGCTCCTCCCGCGCCCTGGTGGCCAATATATCCGGGGTCACTCGGGACCGTCATTATGCCACCGTCTCCCTGGAGGAACGCACCTTTCTCCTGGTGGATACCGGCGGTCTGGTGGGAGGCGAAGACGAGTTGGGGGCCCAGGTGCGGCACCAGGCCGAGGAGGCGGTGGCCGAAGCCGACGTCATCATCCTGGTAACCAATGGCCGGGAAGGCCCCCAGCCAGGGGACGCCCTGGTGGTGGACTACCTGCGGCGCACCGGCAAAACAGTGCTGCTGGCGGTAAACAAGATCGACCAGGCCCGTCTCGAGCCCAATGTGGCGGAGTTTTACCGCTTCGGCTTGCCTCTCCTCTTCCCGGTATCCGCCACCCATGGCCTGGGGATCGCTTCGCTGCTGGAGGCCGTGCTCCAACACCTGCCCCCCGTCGTGAAAGCGCCCGAGGCGCCCCCTGGCATCCGGGTGGCCATCCTGGGCCGGCCCAACGTGGGCAAATCATCTTTCATCAATTACTTCCTGGGGGAGGCGCGCCTCCTGGTGAGCGAGACCCCGGGAACCACCCGCGACGCCATCGACATTCCCCTGCGGGTGGCGGAGGTCGATTATATCCTGGTGGATACCGCCGGCTTGCGCCGTCCCAGCCAGGTGAGGCGTGAGGGGCTGGAGCGGCAGATGGTCCTGAAGACCATCAAGGCCCTTTACCGGGCCGAGGCGGTGGTGCTGATGCTGGACGCCCAGGAGGGCCTGACCGCACAAGACCTGCGCATCATCGGCCTCATCGAGGACCATGCCAAGATCTGCCTCATCCTGGCGAACAAATGGGACCTGGTGCCGGGAAAATTGCAGAATGAGACCCTGCAGCAGGTGGCCCGGGGCCTGGTGATCGTCTCCCATGTCCCGGTGCTGCCGGTCTCGGTCAAAAACGGCTATAATCTTAGGAAGGTCTTTCCCCTGCTGGGCGATCTCTATGAGCAGAGCGGCCGGCGAGCCACCACCGGGAAGCTCAACGAGATCCTGCGGGAGATCACCTCCCGGGTGCCGCCGCCCCGCTACCGGGACCGGCCGGTGAAATTCCTTTACCTGACCCAGGCGGAGGTCCATCCCCCTACCTTCATTGCCTTTGTCAACAGCCCCCTGGGAGTGCCCGACTCCTACCGCCGCTTTCTGGTGAAGCAGCTGCGCGAGCGTCTGGCCATCCCCCACACTCCGGTACGCCTCTTCCTCAAAGGCCGCGAACGCTCTCTCCGCAAATGATTATCCATTGAAAATGACCGATTTTTAACCCCCCTTTGGGAAACGGGGGTAGGGCAGTATTGTCCGGCAACAAAATTGCAAGGAGAAGATTACATTGTCTCGCAGCTAAATTCTAAGCCATCGTAATTTCAGCGATATCAGCACACTATACCGATCCAACTAAATCCCCCGTAGGGGAGGGGTTTTGGTGGGGCAGGCGTCCCTGCCTGCCCTGGGTGGCGGGCACGGAGGCCCGCCCCACCTACCTGCGAGGGGACGACACCGGGTGAGGGGGGGTATGGACTGTCTTGTAGGGGCGCACCCACGTGTGCGCCCCCCGCGAAATGGTAGGCAGTGCCCATCTTGGGCGGGCACCTGGGTCCGCCCCTGCGGAAAACAGGAATAGATTTTAAGGAATTGGTGGGCAGTGCCCACCCTACACTAGCTGCGCGAGCGTCTGGCCATCCCCCACACTCCGGTACGCCTCTTCCTCAAAGGCCGCGAACGCTCTCTCCGCAAATGATTATCCATTGAAAATAACCGATTTTTAACCCCCCTTTGGAAAAGGGGTGAAGGGTGGATTTAAGTTAACCTCTTGAAATCCCCATAAATCCCCATTTTTTAAAGGCGAATTTAACAGGGTAATTTTCAGGAAGGGGGTTTTGCGCGGAGAAAAATTAGATTACTGCCGGCCTCCCCTGGAAGGCCGCGGAGGTTGGGGAGATTAAAGGCGGAATTTTCAGGCGCGGCGAGAGTGCCTATTTGACCAGGCGCAGGGCCGGGCGGCTCCCGGGAATCCGCTCCCGGCGATGAGACTTCCCGTGTTTCAGGACGTTTTTCACCCGGACCCCATTAATCAGGAAATAGGCGATCACCGCCCGTTCCCACTCCGGGGTCGGCTCACATTGCTCCATGCGGGTCTTATAACGATTGAGAAGGGAGGTAAGGTCGGTTTCTTCGTAAGCCAAAACCCGGTCGGCCAAGCGCTCAATGGCTTCCTTGATCATATTAAAGTTTTCCTGTCTCCTTCCGATAAAGATCCCAGCGAGTTCCCTTGTATCATTCTAGGAAAATTAATTCAAGGCAAAAAGTCAAAATACCCGGGAAGTTTTGTAAAAAATTTTCCTACAATAATTCGTCCAGCAATTGGGACAGCCGCAGGGCCTCGGCGGCCAGGATCTCTTCGCCCTGGGCCGCGCCGGCCGCGCCGGGATCCCCCCAAACCCCACCCGGCCAGTAGCGCCGTTTGTCCCGCACCAGCCGGTATTTGGGGAAATTGGGCCATTCCGCCGGGGCGCGGCCCCGGACCAGGCCGGGATAAGCAGCCAGCATCACGGCGGTCTCCACCTCCCCGGCATGAGCGTCCCTCCGGGTGGCCACCAGGAGCGGTTGCGCGGCCAGCACCTCCTGGAGCAGATCCAACAGGTTCACCACCGCCAGCCGCAGGTCGGGCAATTCCTCCAGCAGGCTCTCCCCGGCCTCCAGCAGGGCGGAGATATGGGTGCCGCCGGCGTGGCCGCTGATCAAAACCAGGCGCCGCAGGCCCTGCCGGTGGAATTCCCGGCCCAGGTCCCGGATCAGGGCCCGCAGGGTGTCTCCCTGGAGGCTGACGGTTCCCGGGTGTTCCCGGGTGGAGCGGCACAGGCCGTAAAAGAGCGGGGGCGCCACGATCACCGGCTGCAGGGCCGCCACCCGCCGGGCCACCTCCAGGGCGTGCAAGGCGTCGGTTCCCAGGGGTAGGTGGGGCCCGTGCTCCTCCAGGGAGCCCACCGGCAGTAACACCGGATGCTGTTTATCCCGGGCCGCCTCGAATTCCGGCATGCTCATCTCTTCCCAGTGAGCCATAAGCTTTCCCTCTCCTCCGCTAGCGGATAGCTAGCGGATGCGGCACACATAATTTAATTGCCAGCCTTCCCGGAATCGTTGCCTTGGTATGGGACTTGCAATATCCTTGGGGGGCAGGGGAGAACTCTGAAGGTCCTAATTTTGTAAAAAATCATAGCATGAACCAGGAAAAAAGTTTAGTTCTTTCCCTTCCCCAGGAATGGCGCCTTTAGGAGATTCTCCTCGACGCATAGAGGTCCCCAAGACAATTTTTCCCACCGCGGGGCCAAGGCGGCCGCATAATCTCGGATAGATATCTTTAATGCCTCTTCCTCCCGGAGGCCAAAATCGCCGCTTTGATGCGATAAAGCAATGCAGCCATGAAGAATCAAGAATGCAGAAAAGGCCATTCACTAAAAAGTTTAAAGTTTCCAATACTTATTCTATTGACAGGGATATTACTGACCTCGGCCTTATATTGGGGAGCACGGAAAGACGCGTTGGAGCAATTGTGCCAGCAATTCTTAATCGATGCCGAGACCCACGCCGACATTATCCATGATGCCTTGGTAGTCCATCTCATAGATTTGGAGGGGCTCCACAGTTTCTATGATGCCTCAACCTCCGTCACTCGCCAAGCGTTTGCGGCGTTCGTCAGCCCGACCTTGAAAACCCGGCCTGGAATCCAGGCATTCGAGTGGATTCCCCGGGTGGCTTTTCCGGAACGCGCCCGTTTTGAGGCCGAAGCCCGCCGGGACGGACTGCAGGACTACCAAATCTACCAGTTAGACCCCAAAGGCCATAAAGTCGCCGTAGGCCCCCACCAGTATTATTACCCCGTTTATTACGCGGAACCGTTGGCCGGAAACGAGCCCGCGCTGGGATTTGATCTGGGATCGAATCCAGCCCGCCTGGCCGCCTTGGTCTATGCAGCCGATAGCGGCCGGCCGGTGGCCACGGAACGTATTACGCTGGTACAGGAAACCGGCAGCCAGGCCGGATTTTTGATTTTTATCCCTGTCTACCGGCAGGAAATGCCCTTAACGACAGCAGAACAGAGGGATATAGCTCTGCAGGGCTTCGTGCTGGGGGTGTTTCGTGCCGGTGATGCAGTAGAAGCCGCGGTACGGCCTTCACCCGAGAAGGGTCTCTGGACCGAATTGGTTGACCTGTATGGGCCGCTAGAGGCGCGGCTGCTGTATCGCTTTGAAAGAGAGCCATTACCTTTGCAGTTGGTCACCTGGAAAACCTTGCTGGCCCCTGCCATCACTCTGCGCTATAAATACCCCTTCTACTATGCAGGTCGGCAGTGGCGGGTGGACATTACCGCTTCACCCGCTTATGTGCAAGGGCATATTTCCCTGTCCTATTGGCTGACCCTGCCAATCGGCGCGCTGTTGACCCTATCCTTGGCGTTATATTTTGCCGGTTTGCTTTCCCATAAGGTTGCCGCCTATGCCCGCAGCCTCATCGAAGCCAGCCTCGACCCGCTGCTGACCATCAGCCCCGATGGCAAGATCATGGATGTGAACCACGCCACGGAACTGGTCACCGGGGTTAGCCGTGAAGAACTTATCGGCCAGGATTTCTCCGACTATTTCACCGAACCGGAGAAGGCCAAAGAAGGATATCGGCAGGTATTTTCCCAAGGCATGGTCAGGGACTACACCCTGGCTATTCGGCACGTCTCGGGCCAGGTCACCGAGGTAATTTACAACGCCAGCATTTATACCGACGAGGCCGGAGAGGTGCAGGGTGTCTTTGCGGCGGCCCGGGATATTACGGAACGCAAGCGGGCCGAGGAGGCCTTATCTAAGAATCATCGGGAATTACAGGAGACCGCCCAGCGGCTTGAGCAATCCAGGAACATGCTGCATTTGATTATCGAATCGATCCCCGCCAGGGTCTTCTGGAAGGACTGGGATCTCCGCTATCTGGGCTGCAATACCCTGTTCGCCCGGGATGCCGGCCTCCATCAGCCCCAGCAGCTTCTGGGCCAGGACGACTTTGCCATGAGTTGGAGGGACCAGGCGGACCTGTACCGGGCGGATGACCGCCAGGTCATGGAGTCCCGCCGCCCTAAACTGAACATTATCGAGCCGCAAACTACCCCCACGGGCGCCAAAATCTGGCTGAATACCAACAAAGTACCGCTGCAAAAGCCTAATGGGGAGGTCTTTGGGATTCTGGGGGTCTATGAAGATATCACCCTACGCTTAAAGGCGGAGGAGGCCATTAAGGAAGGTTTGCGTTTGCGCCAGCAAATTCTGGATACCATACCCAGCCCCATCTTTTATAAAGGCATCGATGGCCGGTATCAAGGAGTAAACCAGGCCTTTCTCCATTTCTATGGCAAGACTATGGAACAGGTTTTGGGCAAAACGGTGCATGAAGTCTTCCCCAAGGAAATCGCGGAAAAGTATTTACGGAAGGACCAGGACCTCTTCCAGCACCCCGGTATCCAGGTTTACGAGTTTTACAACTATGACGCCCATGACCAAAGGCGGGAGATGTCGCTGCATAAGGCTACCTTTCTGGACAAAGATGGGAGCATTGCCGGCCTGGCGGGAATCATGATTGACATCACCGAGCAAAAAAAAGCCGAAGCAGATCGCCTGCGGTTCAGTAAACTGGAATCCCTGGGCACCCTGGCCGGCGGTATCGCCCACGACTTCAACAATATCCTGACGGCCATCCTCGGGAATATTGGCCTGGCCATGCTGGATGGCAAAATCGCCCCCCAGGTTCGCGAGAGGCTGGCTCAATCGGAACAGGCGTGCCTGCGGGCTCAGGCCTTGTCTCAGCAACTGCTCACCTTTGCCAAGGGTGGGGCGCCCATTAAAAAGATTCTTTCTATTGCTAAGTTAATAAAAGAGTCATCTCTTCTAACGTTATCCGGTTCCAAGTCTCGCTATGAAGTGTTAATCCCTGGCGATCTCTGGCCAGTGGAGGGCGATGAAGGACAGATCAATCAAGTGGTGAGCAATTTGCTGACTAATGCTGACCAGGCCATGCCAGCGGGGGGAATTATCCAGATAAAAGCGGAAAATATTGTAGTGGCGGCAGAATCGAATTTACCTGTTGCACCGGGTAGATATGTGAAGCTTGCCATCGCCGATCAAGGTATTGGCATCCCCCCCAATTATTTAGATAAAATATTTGACCCATATTTTAGTACCAAACAAAAGGGCAGCGGCTTGGGCCTGGCGACGGCTTATTCAATTATTAAAAATCATTCCGGACACCTACAAGTAGAGTCCCGGTTGGGAGTTGGCGCCACCTTTTATATCTACCTCCCGGCGACCAACCAAAAAGTTCTTGCCGCTGCACCGGAAACGGCCAAACCGGCTAGGGGGCAGGGGAAAGTCCTGGTAATGGACGATGAAGAAATGGTCAGAGAAGTTTTAGGCGGGATGTTGAGCCGGTTGGGCTACCAGGTGGATTTTGCCCGCGATGGCTCCCAGGCCATGGATAAATTTGTCGGAGCCAGGGCGGACGGGCGGCCGTTTGCTGCGGTAATCCTGGATCTCACCATTCCCGGCGGCATGGGAGGCAAAGAAACCCTGGAGAAACTGCTCAGGATCGATCCTCAAATAAAAGCCATCGTTTCCAGCGGTTATTCGGATAACCGGGTTATGGCGGATTTTCAGAAATACGGGTTCCGCGAAGTCATCGCCAAGCCTTATAGACTTGGGGAACTGAGCAAAATCTTGCAAAGAGTTATTTCAGAGAAGGCTGATTAAAGATTACTGCCAGTTAGGCGCGGCTTGAATCAAAATAATTGATATTTATTATGGTTAGCCGCATAATCTTAGAATCTAAATATTTTTGCCGATAGTTTTTTGGATTTCTATCCCTTATTTTTTATATAATCTATGGGAAATACCATCCCAATCACCCTTAAGCCCTATGCCCAAAGAACCTATCCACCTCCTCTTGATGGAGGATTATCCCGCGGATGCCGAGCTCTTCCGGAGAAAGATGGAGAGCGCCAGCCTGGTGGTTGATCATGCCCCGGACGGTGAACGGGGTTTGGCCCTGTACCAGTCAGGTGACTATGATTTGCTGGTCCTGGATCAGGCCATGCCGGGCTTAGGCGGCCTGGAAGTCCTCCGCCGCCTGGCTTCCCAGGGCCCCTTGCCGCCCATTGTCATGGTCACCGGCTGTGGCAACGAGCAGGTCGCCGTGGAAGCCCTGAAGATGGGAGCCCTGGACTATGTGGTCAAAGACGTCGAGGGCATCTATCTCGATTTGCTCCCCATGGTCATTGAGCGGGCCCTGCACCAGCATGACCTGGAAGCCCAGATGCGCCTGGCCGCCAAGGTCTTCGAGAACGCCGGGGAAGGTATCCTGGTGACCGACCGGCAAAGCAAAATAATCACGGTCAACCAGGCCTTTACCGAAATCACCGGATACCCGCCCGCAGAAGTTATCGGCCAAACCCTGGAGCTGCTGCAAGCCGAGGCGCAGGGCGCCGAATCCCCCCAGGAAATCTGGACCTCCTTGACAAAAACCGGTGAGTGGCAGGGCGAAATTTGGAACCGCCGCAAAAATGGTGAGGCCTTTCCTGCCTGGCTCACCCTCCGGGGGGTGGAGGACCAAAAAGGGCGGATCGCCAACTACGTGGGCATGCTCACCGACATCACCTTTCGCAAGCAGGCTGAAGATCGCCTCCGCTATCTGGCCACCCACGACCCCTTGACCGGCCTGGCCAACCGCTACCTGTTTGAGGATCATCTGCACCAGGCCTTGGCCCAGGCCCGTCGCAGCAAACGGGCGGTGGCGGTCATGCTGCTGGACCTGGACCGTTTCAAGATCATTAATGATACCTTAGGGCACGCCATGGGCGATCTGGTATTGAAGGGGGAGGCGGCACGCCTGCAGGACAGTATCCGGGAAAGCGACACCGCAGCCCGCCTGGGCGGTGATGAGTTCCTGGTCCTGCTCACCGAGCTTGCCGATTTAGAAGACGTTCTCTGGATAGCCGGGAAGATCCTGGAGGCGACGGCCCGGCCCTACGCTTTCGACGGCCAGGAATACGCGGTCACTGCCAGCATCGGCATCAGCCTGTTCCCCCTGCATGGGGAGGACCCGGAAGTCTTGCTCAAAAACGCGGATACGGCCATGTACTGCGCCAAGGAACGCGGTAATTGTTGGGTATTTTACACGCCCGGGAAGAATGCAGGAAATCTGCATCATTAAAGATGCTGATCTTTCAACTCGTTCCCAAGTTGCACTTGGGAACGAAAATGACTCCCAAGCTTAGCTTGGCGTTAAGAGAGGGCGTTCCCAAGCTCAGCTTGGGAACGAGAAAAAGAAGCTACCGGAGTCGCTCCCTGCTAGTTAGACGCGGCTTGAATCAAAATAATTGATATTTGCTATAGTTAGCGTAGGGGCGGGGTTTCCCGGTAGCACAGGTTTTAAACCTGTGCTACTGGCGGCGGGACGCCGCCCCTAGCCCCCGCCCCACTCCCAGGCCCCGGCCCCCGCGCCCCAGCTTTTCAACTCGTTTCAACTCGTTCCCAAGTTGCACTTGGGAACGAAAATGACTACCGAGCCTAGCTTGGCGTTAATAGAGGGCGTTCCCAAGCTCAGCTTGGGAACGAGAAAAGCCAGGCTCAGGCAGGGGCCGTCCAGGTAGCGCCGCCCCCCGCGTTGTAGAGAATTGGTGGCACAGGCGTCTCGCCTGGGCGCAGCGCGGGAACTTCAGCAACTTTTCCAAGCTGGTGTAGTGTTTCAGGAAAACCCTAATAAATAAGCCCGCTTTATTCCCTCCTCCTGGAGGGGGGATGCGGTATGTCAAAATTTCTGGAAAAATTACTCTATTCGGCGGATTGGTTGACAAATTCATGGAAATTCATGCTATCATCGCGGTCGCCCCACAATTCGGCTACCAAAGAGGAGGCTTCTCGGGGTTAAACTCGGGGAGATGACCCCACAAAGCCGTTTTTTGATCGCGGTGGCCCAGGCTGCCGCATAATCTCAGATAATCAGGACCAGGAAAGGAGGTCAATAAAATGGACCAACCGCTGTGGGTGCGCCTTCTCATGACCATCTGCCCCAAAAAAGGGCAGGCAGCGATGCGAAAGCATTGGCTGGCGGAAGGGATTCGGTATTTCAAGGAGGGGAAACCGGAAAAAGCCATAGCCACCTTATATAATTTGATCAGTTCTCCGCCGGGGGACCCGGAGGACCAAGCCGGTCAAGTAACCTACTGCACGGCAGTCTATTATTCAGGGCTGGCCTATGTAGCTCTCGGGGACCTGGATTCTGCCTGGGAGTGCCATAGTATTATCCAAGAGCTAAATCCTCCTAATAAAGAACTAGTGGAGGAGCTTCGGGTAGCGATTGAAAAGAGTTAAGCGTCAGGGGCCATAAACGGGGATTTGGGGCCGGTGGCCCCCAGCAGCCGTGTAGGGTGCGCCCTGCGCACCTTATATCGCTCGCCCGCCGCTCTAGTCCGCACCGGCGGGACGCCTGCACCCCTAATCCTTCACCACTTTTCCAGGCAGAGAGCCCGTAGGGCGGGAAAGCGAAGCGCATCCCGCCATTAACATTAATGGCGAATGGTGGGCGTCGGCTGGCCGCTAACGAGAGGTTAATCATAAGTCAGGCGGCCACCGGCCGCCCTATTTGGTGCGCAATGCGCACCCTACACAGCGCAGTGCGCACCCTACACACCTTTATTAAATAATTCCATCATCCATAGGCAGTTAAAATGTAGCCGCAAGCTTTAGCTTGCGAAATAATTAGGAAAAACGAGAGCGCAGGCTAAAGCCTGCGGCTACATAACCCCTGGATATTTTTTAAGATATTTCTGCAACATGACAATAGTTCAAAACTTCCCCATCCCTGGCCGCTAATGAGAGGTTAATCATGAGTCAGGCGGCCACCGGCCGCCCTAGAAAATCCCCCCCCCCGGCCACAGGCCGCCCTAGAAAATCTATTTGGTGCGCAGTGCGCACCCTACACAGCGCAGGGCGCACCCTACACAGGCGGGCTGGGCCCGCCGTTTTTGCCAGCTATTACCGCGAGGCCATGGCCTCACGCCTACACCTTGCCGGAGGTTAATCAGAAAGTCCGCCCTGAGAATAAATTTGGCAGGCCCCGTGATAAACTCCTTGACTAAGATTTTTCATCTGGGATATAACGGTCAAGGTTGTACCAAAAAGCACAAGGAGCCGGCCTTTTGGAAATCCCGCAGGCCCTGAGCGATTTCTCCTTCGTCCTGGTCTTCCTGGTGGGGGCCGCCCTGTTCGCCCTGGGCCCCATCATCCTGGCCCACCTGATCGCCCCCCGGAGTTATGGCGCCGCCCGGGACGACATTTATGAATGCGGGATGCCGGTCATCGGCAGCGCCTGGATTCAGGTGGCGGTCATCTATTATCTGTTCGCCCTGCTGTTCCTGGCCTTTGACGTGGACGTGCTCTTCCTCTTCCCGGTCTTGCTGGCTTACGGCAAGGGCTACGCCTGGCTGGACTTTGTGGAAATCACCATCTTCATCGGCATTCTGTCCCTGGTCCTGGTTTATGCCTGGCGCCGAGGAGTCTTCAGTTGGAAGCGAAAACAGGTGACCCCTTAATCAGCTTCGGCCTCCTGGAAGAAGCCCTGAACCTGGCCAGGGCCAACTCCCTGTGGCCCCTGACCTTCGGCCTGGCCTGCTGCGCCATCGAAATGATGGCCGCGGGCATGGCCCGTTTCGACCTGGACCGCTTCGGGGCCGGGGTCTTTCGCCCCTCTCCCCGGCAATCGGACTTGATGATCGTGGCCGGCACCATCTCCAAGAAGATGGCCCCCGCCGTGGTGCGCCTCTATGAGCAGATGCCGGCCCCCAAGTGGGTGATCGCCATGGGCAACTGCGCCATCTCCGGCGGCCCCTTTTACTACCCGAACCAGTATGCCATCATCCCCGGCGCCGACCTGATCATCCCGGTGGATGTCTATATTCCCGGCTGCCCGCCCCGGCCTGAGGCCATCATCGAATCCATCCTCATGCTGGAAGAGAAGATCACCAAACGGGGCCGTCTCAGGAAGTTCAGAGATGTTAAAGGATAAGCTCCAAGCGGCCCTGGCCCCCTTGAACCTGGCTGAGGTGCGCGACGGCGATTACGCCATAACCGGCTATCACCTGGAGGTGGCCGCGGCGCCCGGACAGATGCCGGGCGTGGCCCAGGCCATGCTGGATCAGGGCTGCTTTCTGGAATCCCTCACCGCGGTGGACTTGCGGGAATCCTTCACCCTGGTCTATCACTTCGCCAGCTTTGAGGAACTGTGCCGCACCGTGGTGCACGCCTCTCTTATAAAAGAGGCCCATGGGGCCCAGGCGCCCACCATCTCCCAGGTGTATCCGGGGGCGGATTGGTACGAACGGGAGGTCTACGATCTTTTCGGCATCAAGTTCGCCGGACACCCCAACCTGAAACGCCTGCTGCTGCCGGAAGACGCCGATTTCCATCCCTTGCTGAAAGACTTTGGAGCCGAACCGGGCCATGATTGAGTTAGGAATAGAAGAAAAGACCTATACCCTCAACCTGGGGCCGCAGCATCCCAGCACCCACGGGGTCCTGCGGGTGCTCCTGGAGATGGACGGGGAGTACATCACCAAGGCCGAACCGGTCATCGGCTACGGCCACCGGGGCCACGAGCACATGGCCGAGAACCGCAACTACCACCAGTTCCTCCCCAACATGGGCCGGGTGGATTACCTGCACGCCCTGGCCTACAATCAAGGCTACTGCATGGCGGTGGAAAAACTCGCCGGCATCACGGTGCCGGAGCGGGGGGAGTTCATCCGGGTGATTTTATGCGAACTCAACCGCATCTCCTCCCACCTGCTGTGGATCGGCGCCTATCTCCTGGACCTGGGGGCCTTCACCCCCATCCTCTATTCCTTCGATGACCGGGAACATATCCTGGACTTGCTGGACCGGATCACCGGTTCCCGCCTCACTTACTGCTTCTTCCGCTTCGGCGGCGCGCCCCGGGACCTCGACGAGGAGTTCATCAGCGGCGCCCGGGCCTTTATCAAGCGCCTGCGCGGCCGCTTCCGGGATTACGAGTCGCTGGTGACCAAGAACGTCATCTTCATCAACCGCACCCAAAACGTCGGGGTGATCACCCGGGACCAGGCGGTGAAATACGGCCTCACCGGCCCCACCCTCCGGGGCAGCGGCATCGCCTACGACATCCGCAAGAGCGAGCCCTATTCCGCCTACCCGGCCTTCGATTTCCAGATTCCCATCGGCGGCAAGGGCGACGTCTTCGACCGCTATCTCGTTCGCATCCTGGAAATGGAGCAGAGCCTGCGGATCGTCGAACAGGCCCTGGACCAGCTCCCCGGCGGCCCCATCATGGCGGACAAGGTGCCCAAACGTCTGAAACCCGCGGCGGGTGAGGTCTATCAGGCGGTGGAAAGCGCCCGGGGCGAATTCGGCTGCTATATCGTCAGCCAGGGCGATATCAAACCCTACCGCATCAAACTCCGGGTGCCGTCCTTCGGCAATCTCAGCATCCTCCCCGAGGTGGCGGTGGACACCCTGGTGGCCGACCTGGTGGCCATCCTGGGCTCGGTGGACCTGGTGATCCCGGAAATCGACCGCTAACTGACGGTTTTCTGTTTTCTGTTTTCTGTTTTCTGTTTTTTGGTTTCTGGTTTCTGTTTTCTTTTTTCTGTTTTTTGGTTTCTGTTTTTACTGGCAACTGGCAACTGACTACTGACTACTGACTACTGACTACTGGCTACTGACTACTGGCTACTGACTATGGAACTGTTGGGGCAATATTGGGCCACGGAAGCAGGCAGGATGATCATCGGCCTCATCGGGGTCATGACCCTGGTGGCGGTGAACGCCCTGTTTCTCATCTGGATGGAGCGCAAGGTCTCGGCCCACATGCAGCTCCGCCTGGGGCCCATGGAGGTGGGACCCCACGGCGCGGTGCAAACCGTGGCCGACGCCCTGAAACTCATGGGCAAGGAGCTGATCACCCCGGAAGAGGTGGACCGGCCCGTCTTCCGGCTGGCCCCCATCGTCATCTTCCTGCCGGTGTTGCTCTCCTTCCTGGTGATCCCCTTTTCCCGTACCCTGATCATCAAGGACCTGAACGTGGGGATCGTGCTGATCCTGGCCTTTTCCACCCTGGCGGTCCTGGCCATCCTCATGGCCGGCTGGTCTTCCAACAATAAATACGCGGTCTTCGGGGCCATCCGTTCGGTGGCCCAAAATATTGCTTACGAAATCCCCCTGCTCATCACGGTGATGAGCGTGATCCTGATGGTGGGCTCCTTCAAGCTCTCGGACATCGTGGCGGCCCAGGGCTCCTACTGGTTCATCCTGGTGCAGCCCCTGGCCTTTATCCTCTTTATTACCTGCGCCACCGCCGAAACCAACCGGGCCCCCTTCGACCTGCCGGAAGCGGAGTCGGAGCTGGTGGCCGGGTTCCACACGGAATATACCGGCATGCGCTTTGCCCTGTTCTTCCTGGCGGAATACACCAACATGTTCATCACCTCGGCGGTGGCCGCGGTGCTTTTTCTGGGGGGCTGGCAGGGGCCCATCCTGCCCGGGGTGGTCTGGTTTCTCCTGAAGGTCTATGCCCTCATCTTTCTGATGATGTGGTTCCGCTGGACCTTCCCCCGGGTACGCTTCGATCAGTTGATCACCCTGGCCTGGAAGGTCTTGATTCCCCTGGCCTTCGCCAATCTGCTGATCACCGCCCTGGTAATGAAACTGAGATGAGCGGGGCGCTGAAGGTTGACTGAGCCATGATGACCTATTTCAAAGAGATCGCCTCGGGTTTCTGGAGCCTGCTGATGGGTATGGCGGTAACTATTCGTTATTTCGTCAAACCCGTAGTCACCGTCCAATACCCCCGGCAGAAGATCGAGATGAGCCCGGCCTATCGGGGCTATCCCCGTTTGCTCCTGGATTCCGAGACCCAGACGCATCGCTGCATCGCCTGTGAGATGTGCGCCCGCATCTGCCCCTCCCAACTCATCTCGGTGGCCGGGACCAAGCTGCCGGGGGCCAAACAGAAGGTGCCCTACACGTACGTCCACGAGCACTATTATTGCAGTCTCTGCGGCCTGTGCGTCGAGGTCTGCCCCACCACGGCCCTGGAATATTCCCGGGAATACCGCCTGGCGGGTTTTCGCCGGGAGGATGCGGTCATCGATCACCTGACCCTTTTGCAAGAGCGCCAGCAGGCCGCGGGTTTACCCCCCACCCCCATTCCCAGCGCGGCAGAGATAGCCGCGGCGGCCGCGGCCGAGGCCGCCGCCCGGGAAGCCCGGGAGAAAGAAGCCGCGGCCAAGGCCGCCCAGGCCAGGGCCGCCAAACCCGCCCAGACCCCGGAGGAGGCCAAGCCCCCAAAATCACCGCCTGAAGAGGTCAAAGAATGAGCGCCTGGTTAAGCCCGCAGAACCTGGCCTCCGCCGCCTTTTTCCTGGTGGTGGCCCTGACCATCCTGGGCGCCTTGATTGCGGTGGCGGCCCGCAAGATCTTTCATAATGTCTTGGGGCTGGCCCTGGCGCTGTTCGGGGTCGCCGGCCTCTTCGTCTATTTAAACAGCCCCTTTGTGGCCCTGATGGAGATCCTCATCTACGTAGGGGCCATCTGTATCGCCATCTGCTTTGCCGTGATGCTTTCCGAACCCCAATACCTGCCCCGGCCTCCCCGGAATCCCTGGAAGATCATGGCAGCCCTGACTGGCGCCCTGGCGGTCTTCATCTTTCTGGTGATGCTCCTGAAAAAGACCACCTGGGTCCCGGCCCCGGAGCGCAGCTCCGATTGGTCGGTCACCACCCTGGGGCATTACCTCCTGACCAATTATTCCCTGATCTTTGAATTGATCTCCCTGCTCTTGCTGGTCGCCATGCTGGGGGCCATGGTCACGGCCCGGGGCGGCCGCGGCCGCGGGACTCTCGAGAGGTGATGGATGCCGCTCTTTAACCAATTGCAGACTTACCTCTATCTGGCCCTGGTGCTCTTCGCCATCGGCCTTTACGGAGTGCTGGCGCGGCGCAATCTCATCGCGGTGCTCATTTCGGTGGAACTTATCCTCAACGCGGCCAGCATCAACTTTATGGCCTTCAACCGCTTCCTGGCGCCCCATCCGGCGGTGGGCCAAATCATCACCCTGGTCATCATGGCGGTGGCCGCGGCGGAAGCCGCCATCGCCCTGAGTATCATTATCGCGGTGTACCGCAAGCTGAAAACCGTGAATATCGACCAAGCCACGGAACTGCGGGGTTAACATGGGCTCGTGCGATCCGATCCTCTGGGGCTGTCTTCTGACGGTATTTTTGCCGCTGACGGCCTTTGGTCTGATCATGATCTTCACCAGGAACCGGCCCCACCTCTCGCTGGCCATCTCCCTGGTGGCCTCCACTATCCCTCTCATCATTGCCTGGAGCTTCTTCTTCAAGCTGGGGGGCCTGGAAAAACCCATCATCTACAACTTCAACTGGCTGGTTTCGGATATGGTCAAGGTGCCTTTCGGTTTCCTCCTGGACCCCACCAGCCTGGTGATGTTCTGTATCGTGGCCACCATCAGTTGGCTGGTGCAGGTGTACTCCATCGGATACATGGGCGGCGACCCGGGTTTCGGGCGGTACTATGCCGACCTCTCCCTCTTTGCCCTGGCCATGCTCACCCTGGTGATCTCCAGCGGCCTCTTGCAGCTTTACATCGCCTGGGAGCTGGTGGGCCTGGCCTCCTACCTGCTTATCGGCTTCTGGTATGAGAAATTCTCCGCCTCGGAGGCCGGGAAAAAGGCCTTTGTGGTCACCCGCTTCGGCGACATCGGCTTCTTCATGGGCCTGGTGTTCCTGACCATATTTTACGGCAACCTGGATATCGCCACGGTCAACGCCGCGGCGGTGGCCAAAGCCATGCCGCCCTGGCTGATCACCCCCGCGGCCTTGCTGATCTTTTGCGGGGTCATGGGCAAGAGCGCCCAGTTCCCCCTGCACGTCTGGCTGCCCGACGCCATGGAAGGTCCCACCCCGGTCTCGGCCCTGCTCCACTCCGCCACCATGGTGGCCGCGGGGATCTACCTCATGACCCGCATCTTCCCATTCTTCGCGGCTTCGGCCACCGCCATGACCGTGATCCTGGCCATTTCCACCCTCACCCTGTTGATCTCCTCCACCATCGGTATGGTGGCCACCGACATCAAACAGGTCTGGGCCTATTCCACCATCAGCCAGCTGGGCTTCATGTCCATGGGGCTGGCCGCCGCCGGACTGGCCTCCGGCACTATGTTCGCCGGCTATTACCACCTCACCACCCACGCCGCCTTCAAGGCCCTGCTCTTCCTCTGTTCCGGGGTCTTCATTCATCACTTCGGCACCAACGACTTTTTCACCATGGCCAGCCACGGAGGGCGGAAGCTGGCGATTCCCATGGTTTGTATCACCATTGCCGCCCTGGCCCTGGCGGGCATCCCTCCCCTGTCCGGCTTCTTCAGCAAAGAACTGGTGATGACCGCCCTGTCCCAACTGCCTAACAAGTTCTGGCTGGCCATGGGGCTTTTGGGCGCCTTCCTCACCGCCTACTACTCCTTCCGGGTGATCTTTGTCATGCTCTTTCCCAAACCCGGCGCCTACGGGAAGGTCCCCGGCCATGTGGAGCCTCATCCCGGCCACGGGCAGAGCGCTGCCCACGACCAACATCACGGGGTGCCCTGGGTCATGGCCTTCCCCCTCATCGTCCTGGCCCTCTTCACCCTGACCCTGGGTTTCTGCGAGGGCTACCTGCAGAAGTTTTTATTGGCGGAAGCCCATCCCGAGGCGCTTAATTATTTCCTGATGGCCGGCGCCTTATGCTGCGGGGTGGGCGGCATCGCCGTGGCCTGGTTCGACTGGGGCGCCCAGGGCGCCAGGTGCCAGGGATTTATCCAGAAATTGCCGTGGCTGCAAGAATTTTTCATCCAGAAATGGTACATGGACCACTTCTGGCGCTGGTTCCTCGACACCGTGATTTACGGCGGCTTTTCCCGGTGCTTCACTTACAATGACCGCCGGGTGGTGGACGGCGGGGTGGACGCGGTGGCCTTCTCCACCGTCGGCGGCGGCCGGGTGCTCTCCTTTATCCAGACCGCTTTTTTGCAATACAATCTGTTCTTCATGGTGGTGGTCCTGGCCGGGGTCGGGATCTACCTCCTGATGGGTCGCTGATATGACCGAACACCTGGCTTCCTTTCCCATTCTCTCCTGCATGCTGCTGGCCCCGCCCGCGGGACTGCTGGTCCTCCTCTGTTTGCGGGACGATCAAAAGTTCCTCATCAAGGCCGTTGCCCTGATGGCCGCGGGCGTCTCCCTGGGCCTGGCCATTTATACCTTCGTGGCCTATGACCGGACCCTGGGGGGTTTGCAGTTCGTGGAGCAGTACCCCTGGGTGAAGACCTTCGGCATCACCTACCACGTAGGGGTCGAGGGCCTGAACGCCCCCATGCTGCTGCTCACCGGCATCGTCATCTTCACCGGCGTCCTCACCATGTGGGAGCTGGAGGTGCGCACCAAGGAATACTTCATCTGGATGCTGGCCCTGGTGACCGGGGTCTTCGGCGTCTTCATGTCCTACGACCTCTTTATGTTCTTCCTGTTCTATGAGATCGCCGTGGTGCCCATGTACATCCTCATCCTGGTCTGGGGCTCCACCCGCAAAGAATACGCCGCCATGAAGCTCACCCTGTATCTGATGGCCGGCAGCGGTCTCATCATCCCCGGCATCCTGCTGCTCTATTCCTCTTCGGGCCTCCAGACCTTCGACATGATCCGGCTGCACGCCGCCCACTTCTCCCCCTGGATCCAGAAGTCTGCCTTTGTGATGCTGTTCTTCGGCTTCGGGGTCCTGGCCGCGGTCTGGCCGTTCCACACCTGGTCGCCGGTGGGCCACGTGGCCGCCCCCACCGCGGTGAGTATGCTCCACGCCGGGGTGCTCATGAAGCTGGGGTCTTTCGCCATCCTGCGGGTGGCCATGTATCTCTGCCCTGCGGGCTTTCAATACTGGGCCCAGCTCATGGCCCTGCTGGCCACCGTGGGCATCGTTTACGGGGTCTTCGTGGGCCTGGCCCAGACGGACTTGAAGTACGTTATCGGCTATTCCTCGGTGTCCCACATGGGCATCGTCTGCCTGGGGCTGGCCACCGGCACGGTGGACGGCCTCAACGGCGCGGTCTTCCAGATGTTCGCCCACGGCGTCATGACCGCCCTCTTCTTCTCTTCGGTGGGCTTTATCTATGACCGCACCCATACCCGGGATATTCACCTGTTGGGGGGCTTCTCCAAGATCATGCCGGTGGCCTCCGCCTTCTTCATCACCGCGGCCCTGTGCGGCGCCGGGGTGCCGGGCCTGGCCAGTTTCTGGGCCGAACTGCTGGTCTTTATCGCCGCGGTCAAGGTCTATCCGGTGCAGGGCCTGCTGGCCATCGCCGCCCTGGTGGTGGGCGCCCTCTTCGCCTTGCGGGTGGTGCAGAATACCTTCTTCAACGCACCGAACCCCAAGTTCATCCATTTTGAGGACGTCAGCCCCTTCCTGGGTTTGCCTCGCATGATCCTCATCAGCGTCCTGCTCCTCTTCGGGTTCTTCCCGCAACTGATGGTGGGCACGATTAAAACCGCGATAATCCCCTTTCTCCAGGGAATGTGACCATGCATGTGATGCTGTTCGCACCGGAACTCTATTATTTGGGCCTGGCCCTGGTCTTTTTCTGCCTTAGCCTCAGGAGAACGCCCCAGGTCAGGACCGACTACCGGATCGCCCTGGGACTGGCCGCGGTGGGGCTGCTGCTCACCGCCTCCTGCCTCTTTCAGCAGGGGAATCTGTTCTTTGGCGCCTACCGGGTTGACCTTTTCAGCCAGATCTTCAAGTTCGCCCTGGCCCTGGGCTTCTTCCTGGTCCTGACCATTTCCCATAACCTGGCCCACATCGAGGAGCGCCAGCAGGCCGAATTTTACCTGTTTCTCACCACCACCATTATCGGCATGATGCTGCTGGTCTCCGCGGTGGAACTCCTCACCATTTACGTGGCCCTGGAGCTCTCCTCCTATTCCCTCTATATCCTGGTGCCCCTGCGCCGGGGAGACGGCATCGACGTGGAGGCGGGCATCAAGTACCTGTTCATCGGCGCGGTCTCTTCGGGCTTCATGCTCTTCGGGCTGAGCTACATCTTTGGGGCCACCGGCACCACTTACCTGGCGGAGCTGGCCCCGAGGCTGGCCCAACTGACCCAGAGCCCCATCGGTCTCATCGGCCTGCTCCTGGCCATGGCCGGTTTCTTCTTTAAGCTGTCGGTCTTTCCCTTCCACTTTTGGGCCCCGGACGTTTACCAGGGCGCCGCCAATCAGGTCACCGCCTTCATCGCCACTGCCTCCAAGGCCGCGGCGGTGGCCCTGCTGCTGCGTTTCGCCGCCCTGGGGGCCGGCTACGGCTACGGCTTCACCCAGGCCCTGATGCTCCTCTCCATCGCCTCCATGACCCTGGGCAACCTGGTGGCCATTATCCAAAAAGACTTTAAGCGGATGCTGGCCTACTCCTCCATTGCCCACGCCGGCTACTTTCTCATGGGGATTTTGACCCTGAAGGAGGCGGGCTACATCGCCGCGGTCTATTACGCCCTGGCTTACCTGGTGATGAACTTCACGGTGTTCATGGTCTTATCGGAGGTGGCCGCAGACGGCCGGGATTTAAAGATTGTGGAGTTGGGCGGCCTCTACCGCCGCAGTCCCCTGCTCAGCATGAACCTGATCTTGGGGATCTTCGCCCTGGCGGGGGTGCCACCCTCCATCGGCTTCACCGGGAAGCTGCTGCTCTTCACCTCCGCCATGAACTCCGGCTATTTTTGGCTGGTGTTGATCGGCGCGGTGAACGGCACCGTATCCCTCTATTACTATCTGCGGGTGCTCTACGCCGCCTACTTCAAGGACGATCCCGGGCTGGGGCCGATATTCCTGAGCCTGCCCACACGCTTGCTGAACTACGCTCTGGCCGGGGTGATCATCGGCTTCGGGGTCTTCCCGGACCGCATCGTGGAACTGGCCAAGATCGCGGTGCGGTCAGTTCTGTAGGGGCGACCCGCTGGGTCGCCCGGTTTCCAGTTCCACATGTAGGATAGGCACGAGCCCATCATCTCCTTTAGTGGCGCAGGCTTCCAGCCTGTGATTGGGTCGCCCGGTTTCGAGTTCCATGAAAAAAGCCGCCCTTCCTCGGGGGAAGGGCGGCTTCACTTTTTTGCTTTAACCATCAGCGCCGGCCAGGGGGTCCGTTAATCTCAGAACAGGGCCAAGGGAGTGCCCCTCCGGAAATTCATCAGGTCAATATTAGAAGACCTGACCCAGCGATACATGGTCTTGGTGCAGACCCCGAGACGCCGGGAGAGGACGGAGATATTGCCCCGCTCCTCATCCAAGAGTTCCTCCAGCCGTCCCCGGCTGGGGCGAACCGCCGCCCTGACGCCGGTGGCCCCACTGTGGCCCGGCTCCCCCGGAGTGGCGCGTGAAACCAACTGGATATCTTCCTGGCAGATGCGCCAGCCGCGGTGCAGCAGGACCGCCCGGGTGACCGCGTTCTTCAGTTCCCGGACGTTGCCGGGCCAGCTATGCGCTTCCAGGCAGAGCCAGGCCGCGCTGGTAAACTCCAGCGGCACCGAGTGGCCGTAACGCCGGGCCACCTCCTGGGCGAAGTGCCGGGCCAGCAGGACAATATCTTCGCCCCGCTCTCGCAGCGGCGGCAAATGGATCTCCAGCACCGCCAGGCGGTCATAGAGGTCCTGGCGGAAACGGCCCCGGGCGATGCGTTCTTGCAAATCTTGATTGGTGGCGGCCACCAGGCGCACATCCACCTTCACCGCCGCATCCCCGCCCACCGGCTCGATCTCCCCCTGCTCCACCGCCCGCAGCAACTTGGATTGCACCGACAGGGGCAACTCGCCGATCTCGTCGAGGAACAGGGTGCCGCCGTGGGCCAGCCGGAACTTGCCCAGCCGGGGGCTGCGGGCGTCGGTGAAGGCCCCCCGCAGGTGGCCGAAGAGTTCACTGCCCGCCAGGGATTCCGTCAGGGCCGCGCAATTGATTAGCTGGCAAGGCCGTCGCCGGGGATTCAGGGCAAAGATGGCCCGGGCCACCAGTTCTTTCCCGGTCCCCGGTTCTCCGGTCAGCATGATGGGGAGATCGGACTGGGCCCAGGCCGGAAGCCGGGCCAGGATCAGAAGGAGAGCGGGGTCTTGGGTGATGATCGCGGCTAATTCCGGCGGGGCTGGCCCTGGACTCGATGCCAGGGCAGAAACCAAAGGAGTATCCTTTCTTCCCACGAGAGCACCTCCTTGTGCCGAGAGCTCCGGCTGCTGGAATATGCCCGGAGAGCGCTGGCTTCATGCCGGCGGCCGCCATGGGTAACCGGTGGAACCCGGTTTCATGGTCTCCTTTTAATTAATAATTATTATCATCTTTGTCAATATAAAAAACATATTTAATTATTCTCCATTCCTGACAGGATCTCCTCCGCGGCGCGCCGCACCTCCTCATAGGGGCTGGTGAGGGCCAGGACCTGCAGCCGGCCCTTGAAGCCCTGCTGCTCCACCCGGCTGCGGCTCCCCGCCTGGGACGCCATGGCTTGTAGCACCTCCTGCACCACCGCCGGCTCCGGATACTCCAGCAGCCGGGTCAGCGCCCCCCACTCCCCCGGCAGGCCGTAGTCCTCCAGGAACTTCCTGGCATAGGCGGCAAATTTCTTGGTGCCGTGCCTGGCCTCCAATGCCAGCAGGTCTTTTTGATACTCCGGCCTGGCCCGTTTGCCTTGGAACAGGGCCTCGGCCTGGGCCAAGGCCTGCAGCCGGACCTTTTCCGCCTGTTTCTTCGGAACCCGGGGTTGCCGGGGGGGACGCGCTCCCCCGGACCGGTCCCGGCGCTGATCTATCTCTCTCCAACTGGGGCGTTCCCTCTCGTCATCCGGTGGGGGAGCCATGTTCACTCCTTGATTTTTTCGTTGCTGATTCTCCGCAACCCGCAACCGTCTTTAGAAGATCCAGTTGGGGTGCCGGGCGCTCACTTCTCCAAGATAATCCCAGATCCACTCTTGGATGGCCGGGGCCAGGTAAAACTTGGGCCATAATAAGTTATCCTCAGGTTTTACTACTCCCTCCGCCAGAGCCAGGCGGTGCAGGGGCAGGCCGGGGTGGATGCGGATGCCGGCCTTCAGGTTCACCATCTTAGGTTGGTAAGTCTCCAGGAAGGCGACGCTCTCCTGCACCGTCTCCCGGGTTTCGCCGGGGCCGCCCAGCAGCAGGAAGCAGGTGAAGGGCAAGTCGGTGACTTGCAGCAGTTTCAGGGTGCGCTCCACCTGCCGCAAGGCGAATCCTTTGCCCAGGCGGCTCAGCACCAGTTCCGAGCCGCTTTCGTTGCCCACTTGCACCATGGCGCCGCCCGCCGCCCGGATGAGCTCGAACAGTTGCTGATCCGGAAAGGCCGGATTAATCAAGCAGACCCATTCCAGGGGGAGCCGCAGTGCGGCGATGGCCCGGCAGAGGCGCCGGCCGTAATCTACAGGACAGTTAAAGATATTATCCACGAAATAGAAGCGGGTCAGGCCCCACTTCTCATGCCAGGCCGCCAGCCAGGAGGCCACTTGCTCCAGAGCCCAGGCCCGGGTCTGGGTCCCTTCCAGGAGCGGGGTACTGCAGTAGATGCACCGCATGGGGCAGCCCCGGCGGCTCTGCACCGGGATCATGCCTGGCAGCCCGGCGCTTCCCGGGGTCTCCTGATAGCGGCCCGGGGTAAAATATTCCAGGGCCGGGCCCGGCAGCAAATCGAGCTGCGGGATGGGCCGCGGCTGATTCAGCTTGAGGCCGCGGTCCTGGCGCCAGATCAAGCCTGGAACCTGGCCCCAGGCCTTTTCCGGATAGACCTGCAAGAACCTGACAAAAAATTCCCCTTCGCCCACCATGCCGAAATCGGCCCCGGTAAACTCCATGAATTCCAGGGGCGCCACCGAAAAGCCGGCCCCTCCCAGGACCACCGGGGCCTGGCTGACTCCCCGCAAGTGCTGCACCAGGTCTTTTACCTCGGGGAAATAGATTTCCGGCAGGCGGCTGTCCTGATTGTCAATGTTTCTCACCGAGATGCCGATGACTTCCGGGCGAAACTCCGCCACCGCCCGGTCCACCTGGGCCAGGGGATCCTCGGCAAACATGAAATCCAGGACCCTGACTTCATGGGCTTCGCCCACCGCGGCCAGCACCGCCGCCAGGCCCAGGGGCAACGGCAGAAAGACGAGGCGGCAGCGGTTGGTGGAGATGAACAGGAGGCGCATTCTGAAAGATTTTGGTGGCGCAGGCGTCTCGCCTGTGCATAAATCCAGTATGATTAATTAGGCCAATTGAGTACGGGATGTGTATTCTCTATTGGAATAGGCCCAACGTACCCGATTTCATAAATCCGCTAACGTATTTATTAACCTCGGGAACAAGTGATTAATTCCCCCTCACCCTAACCCTCTCCCCCTCGAGGGGGAGAGGGGATAAAGAGCCAAGGCTTGGAATGCTCCCTCTCCCCCCGGCGGGGGGAGAGGGCTGGGGTGAGGGGGGATAGACAAGAAACGTTACCATATTTAAGAATTCAAGTACTGAGTAATCAGGTCATTTTTATTTGGGTGGCGCCCTAAAGGCCGCGAGGTGCCACCAAAAATCTATTCGGCCAAATCCAGGGGCTCGCCGTGGAAGAGATTCTGGGCCGCGGCCAGCCCCTCCCGGACCAGGGTATCCACCGCCCGGCCGGCTCGCTCGATGAAGCGGGCCACGTTTTCCGCCTCTGCCGCCGGGAAATGGGACAAAACATAGCCCTCCCCGGACATCGCCTCCGGCGGCCGGTCGATGCCCAGCTTCACCCGGAGGAATTCCTCGCTGTGCAGCCGGCTGATGATGGAGAGCACCCCCCGGTGACCGCCGGCGCCGCCCCGCTCCACGATCTTGAGGCGCCACCGCGGCAGGTCCAGGTCATCGTGAATCACCACCAGGCGGTCCGGGGTGAGTTTGAAGTAGGAGAGCAAGAGGGAAACCGCCTGGCCGCTGAGGTTCATGTAGGTGGCGGGTTGGGCCAGGACCACCCTCTCCTCCCCTACCCTGCCCTGGCCCCAAACCGACTCCAGGCCCTTCTTATTCAGGGGAATTCCCCAGTATTCCGCCAGGTAGGCCACCACCTGCCAGCCCAGGTTGTGCCTGGTCCAGGCATACTCCCGGCCGGGATTCCCCAAACCAATGATGAGGCGCATATCAGTTTTTAGCTAGCCACAGTCAGCTTTTTATAGTAAGCAGTAAGCAGTGACAAACTAAACCTATCTCTACCATAATAAGATAGGGAAAATCATGTTAAAGATCGGAGAGCATATCAACCAAAAATATGATTATTTTTAGCTGATTGCTGAAAGCTGATAGCTTCAATTGCTGACCGCTCTTTACACAAACAAAGAACTGACTGAATCAAAGTTGTGGATGCGCTTGATGGCTTCCCCCAGGAGAGGGGCCACCGATAAAATCCGGATCTTTTCCAGGGCCGCAGCCTCCGGGCTCAGGGGAATGGTGTCGGTTACCGCCAGGGACTGGACCAAAGAGCCCCGGATGTTGCTCACCGCAGGGTGGGACATGACCGGGTGAGTGACGCAGGCGTGGACGGTACGCACCCCATGGCGGATCAGCAGTTCCGCGGCCATGGTCAGGGTGGCCCCGGTGGTGATCATGTCGTCCAGGATGATGGCCTCCTTGCCCCAGACATTGCCGATGAGGGTCATGGCCTTGATGCCGGTGGCGTCCCGGCGTTTGTCGATGATGGCCAGAGAGGTGTTGAGGCGTTTGGCAAAGGCCCGGGCCCGCTCCACCCCGCCGGAGTCCGGCGAGACCACCACCACGTCCGAGCTAAAATTCTCCCGGATATACTCCAGGGTCAACGGCGCCGCGTACAGATGGTCCACGGGGATGTCGAAAAATCCCTGGATCTGGCCCGAATGGAGATCCATGGTAAGCATCCGGTTGGCCCCGGCGGTGGTGATGAGATCGGCCACCAGCTTGGCGGAAATGGGGGTCCGCGGCGCGGTCTTCCGGTCCTGGCGGGCATAAGCGAAATAGGTCACCACCGCGGTGATGCAGCGAGTCGAGGCCCTCTTCAAAGCGTCCATCATGACCAGCAATTCCATGAGGTTCTCATTGCAGGGCATGGCGGTGGGCTGGATGATGTAAACGTCTTTCCCGCGGACGTTCTCCTGGAACTCCACCGAGATCTCGCCGTCGGAGAAGCGTCCCACCGTGGCCTGCCCCAGGGGAATTCCCAGGTGGTTGCAGATCTTTTCCGCCAGAGGTCGGTTGGCGTTGCCGCTAAAGATTTTCAGGTCATCCATAGACGACGCTCCCTGGCGTTGTCGGTTTCCCTGCCGGTAAGACCCTGGGTGGCGGCCAGCCAACCCGGAAAAGACCGGCGCAGGACCCGGGCCGCTTCCCGGGCCGCCTCCCAGGTGGCGAAGAGCCCAAAGACGGTGGGGCCGCTGCCGGAGACGGACTGGGTGATTGCCCCCGCTTGCCTGAGGCGGGCCTGCAGTTCGGCCAGCTCCGGGAAGCGGCGGACGGCCACTTCGCTCAGATCGTTATGGACCCAGCGCTCCGGATGCTCCGGGTCCCAGGACGGGGGCAGCGGCGCCTCGGGCAATTTGGCCAGGTCCAAGTTTTCATAAACCCAGCGGGTGGAAAGGGCCACGCCGGGATTGAGCAGCAGATAGTTGTATGGCGGCAGACTCAGGGGGCTGAGGTCGGCGCCGATGCCCCGGCCCACCGCCGCCCCCCGCCCCAGGAAAAACGGCACGTCGGCCCCCAAGCGGCAGGCCAGAGAGTGCAGCCGCGGCCCCTCCAGGGGGGAGCCGTACAGGAGGTTCAGGGCTTGCAAGGCGCCGGCTGCGTCACTGGAGCCGCCCCCCAGACCCGCGGCCACCGGAATCCTTTTGCGCAACTCCAGGAGCGCCGCCACCCGTATCCCGGTCTCCTCCTGGAAAGCCTGGGCCGCCCGCCACACCAGGTTTTCCGGCCCCTGGGGCGCGTCCGGGCGGTCACAAATGAAGCGCAGGCTGTCGCCCCCGGGGGTGACCGTCAGTTGGTCCCCCAGGCTCAGCGGCTGCATCACGGTCACCAGCTCGTGGTAACCATCGGTCCGCCGCCCCAAAACCCGGAGATAGAGGTTGACCTTGGCCGGGCAGTGCAGCCGCACTCCTCCCCCCGCTCCCCTAATTAGCCCACCTCCTTGATGTATGCCAGGCGCAAGTCATACAGCAGATGTTCAAACAGGTTCTCCTCCTCCTGGTCCAGGTTGTTCCGGGTCTTTTCCCGGAGCACCCCCAGGAGGTCAATGGCCTGTTTAGCCAAAGGCAGGTTCTTTTCCTGCTTCCCGCTGTTGGGGTCGGGAATGGCTCCCAGATGCATGAAAGCCGTGGAACTGAGGGAGAAGACCAGGGAAGAGAAGGTGATTTCCGGGCTGGCGGCCCCGCCGGCGGCCTTTTGGGCCGCCTCTTGAAAGGCCCGCTCCTGGGAGCTCCTGGCCTCCTGCTCCCTGGCCTTCTCTTCCTCACTCAACTGGTGAAAACGCCGATCCTTGACGGTATAACCCTTATCTTCGGAATCCGGCATGGCCACCTCCACCCTGAGGTCTTGTCCAAGATCGGCTACAACTCCAACTGGATGGCTTCGGCCACGTGCTCCAGGGCCCGCAAGTCTTCAAGACATTCCGGAGTGACCGGGGTGTCGGTGGTGAGCAGGATGATATTCTGGCCCCGCTCCCGCTCCTGACCTACGGTCATCCGGGAGATATTGATCCGGTGCTTGCCGATGGCGCTGCCGATGGCGCCGATGACCCCCGGGCGGTCGGTGTTGTAAATGAACAGCATGTGGCCCTCGGGGGTGGCCTCCAGGCGAAACTTGTTGATCCGCACTAAGCGGGGTTCATATTTTCCGAAAATAGTGCCGGCCACGGTGTTCTCTTCGTTATTGGCCACCACCGTCAACCGGATGAGGGTGGAGAAGTCTTCGGCGGAGGCCGCCTTCTCCTCGCTGATGTGAATCCCCCGGGCCTCGGCCATGGCCGGGGCGTTGACGTAATTCACCTCGTCGCGCATCACCGGGGAGAGCAACCCCTTGAGCAGGGAATGAGTCAGGGGCTTGGTGTCCAGTTTGGCCACCTCGCCCACATAGGCGATGGACACCGAGGAGATGGCCCCCTCGCTGACCTGCGCCTGGAAGGAGCCCAGGGCCTCGGCCAGAGTCAGGTAGGGTTTCAATTTGGCCAGGGTCTCCTGGGTCACGGAGGGGGCGTTCACCGCGTTGGTGATGGTGCCGTAGAGCAGCAGTTCCACGATCTGTTCGCAGATGGCCACCGCCACGTTGGCCTGGGCCTCTTCCGTGGAGGCCCCCAGGTGGGGGGTGCAGATGACCTGGGACAGCTCCCGCAACGGAAAAACCGCCGGCGGCGGTTCCGTTTCAAAGACATCCAGGGCGGCGCCGGCCACCTTGCCTTCCTTCAGGGCCTGCAGCAGGGCCTCTTCGTCAATGAGGCCGCCCCGGGCGCAGTTAATGATGCGTACCCCGGGCTTCATCTTTTTGAAGGCCTGCCGGTTCAAAAGTCTGGCGGTGTCCTTGGTCTTGGGGGTGTGCAGGGTGATGAAGTCGGCCCGGGCCATCAGCTCGTCCAGGGCCACCAGCTCCACCCCTAGATTGGCGGCCACCTCCTTGGTAATAAAGGGGTCGTAGGCCAGGACCCGCATCTTCAGCCCCAGGGCCCGTTGCGCCACCACGGAGCCGATGCGCCCCATGCCGATAATTCCCAGGGTCTTGTTGAAAAGCTCGGTGCCCTGGAACTTCTTCTTTTCCCATTTGCCGTCCCGCATGGATTGGGCCGCCTGGGGGATGTTGCGGGCCAGGGCCATCATCAGCGAGAGGGCATGTTCCGCGGTGGTGATGGTGTTGCCCCCGGGGGTGTTCATCACCACGATGCCCCTTTTGCTGGCCGCGGGAATGTCCACGTTGTCCAGGCCGGTGCCGGCCCGGCCCACCACCTTCAGCCGGGGGGCGCCGGCTATGAGATCCGCGGTCACCTTGGTGGCGCTGCGGATCACCAGGGCGTCGGCATCCTTGATGGCCTCCTGAAGCGCCTCGGGGGCCAGTCCCGGCCGGTTCACCACCTCGATGTTGGGCTGGGCCTCCAGGACCGCAACGCCGGCGGCATGCAAGTTGTCGCTGATCAGGACCTTCATACCGCTGCCTCCTTGCTCAAGATCTCTTGGGCCGCCTTGAGCCCGGCGCCCGGCGCCACCCGGAATCCCAACTGGTTGAGCACCTCCTCCAGGCCGCCGATGGTGCCCAGCAGGTCCACGGTGTCTATGAAGCCCATGTGGGCGATGCGGAAGATCTTGCCTTTGGCCTGGGCCTGCCCACCGGCGATCCAGATTCCCTTTTTCCGCAGTTCGGCCACCACCTTCTGGCCGTCCACCGGAGACTCCACCGCGGTGAGGACATCCGAAGGGTTATCCTTGGAATAGAGCTTCAGCCCCATGGCCTGCATGGCCGCCTTGGTGGCCAGGGACAGCCGCCGGTTGTGGGCGAAGATGCGTTCCAGCCCCAGCCCGCGAATCTTGACGAGCACTTCCTTAAGGCCCATGATCAGAGACACCGGCGAGGTATAGGGGGTCTGGTTCTTGGCCTGGGATTTGAGCTGCTTGGCAAAATCGAAGTAGTATTTGGGGAGATTGGAGGTCTTGGCCATCTCCCAGGCCTTGGGGCTGAGAGCGGCAAAGGCCAACCCCGGCGGCAGCATCATGGCCTTTTGCGAGCCGGCCACCAGCAGGTCGATGCCCCAGGCGTCCATGGGCAGCGGATAGCCCCCCAGGGCCGAAATGGCGTCCACCACCAGGACGGTTCCCGGCCGGGTCCGGGTCACTGCCGCCAGCTCCTGCACCGGGTGGGCCACCGCGGTTGAGGTTTCGTTGGCCTGGACCAAGACCGCCTTGATGGCCGGGTTGGCGTCCAGCATCCTGGCCACCATCTGGGGGTCCACCGCATGGCCCCACTCCACCGCCAGGCGCTCCGCCTTGACCCCGTAAACCGCGCACAGCTCGGTCCAGCGTTCCCCGAACTTGCCGCCGTCCACCACCAGGGCGGTGTCGCCGGCGCTCAGGATATTGGCCACCGCCCCCTCCATGGCGCCGGTGCCGGTGGCGCAAAAGATCAGCACTTCCTGTTCCGTCTGGAACAGGTATTTCAGATCTTCCCGCACCTGGCCCAGGATCTCCATGAACTGGGGGGAGCGATGATGAATGATGGGCTGGGCCATGGCCAACTGGGTTTCCGGGGCCACCGGGGTGGGGCCCGGAGTCATTAGATACATTTTCATCTTTATCACCTTAGCTTAATCGTATATTTTTCCAGGAAATCTTGGGGAATCACGTAGAATGCTAAAGTTTATTGTCTCTGCCAATCGCTGTCAAGAGGTCTGCCGCCGCCCTAGTGGAAAAAAGGCGCGATGGTCCTGGGCACGCCGCCGCCTCGAGGCCGGCCATTTGACACCCCCCGGAAAACCGGTTAGAATCGTAGCCAATACCGCAAAGGAAGCCGCGTTGCCGGAAAATTGGCAGTTCACCGTCCTGCGCCAGGAAGCCCGCTCCCAGCGCCTCATCCTGGAAGGCCAGGCTCATCCCCCGTACGCGCGCCCTTATCACGATCCGCTCTTTTTTTACGCGGTGGCCGGTCCTGATTATCTCTCCCTGGAGGTGAGCCGGGATTTTGATGGGGAGCGGCTTTTGCAATATCTGGCCGGACTCCTGGGTCAACCGGCGGCCCCGCCCCGGGTGCAGGTGGGCGGCAGCCAGCTCGACGAGGAAGGCGCCCTGCTGTTGGTGGAGTGGCATTTCCCGCCAGCCGGGCGTGGGGAGATGATCCAGCGGCTGGGGGAGATTATAGGATGGGCCTTGCCCTAATGGGCTAAAATAGAGAATTAATACCGATAGTTATCACCTTAGCGGGAGGACCCATGATCGATCTGGGCGAATATGACCCTTTGCTGGCGGGCATCTGGTGGGTTGAAGAAATGGGCATGAGCTGCAATGTCTATGTCCTCAATGAAGGCCGCACCCTCATAGACGCCGGCAACTTCTACGGGATGCTCCATGAACTTAGCGAAGTCTTTGATCTCTCCCTCCTGGAACAGCTTTTCATCACCCACTGCCACTTCGACCACATAGGGGGCATGGGAGAGCTCTTCGACTGGTGCAACCCCAAGGTCTACGGGCACATCGACACCCTGCCCTACATCAATTTCCGCAACGTGCCCTTCATGCAGATCATGGAGAAGGCCGGCCGGGCGGACCAGGTGGTGATCCTCCGGGGCGGCGAGCGCCTCCAGGTGGGAAACCATCTCCTGGAGGTGATCCACACCCCAGGCCACACCCGGGGCGACATCTGCATCTACGAACCCCAACGCCGCCTCCTCTTCTCCGGGGATACGGTCTTTCCCAGCTCTCCCGGGGAAAATATCTTGTCTGACGCGGATAAGGGTCTGGGGAGCATGGACCAACTCATCGACTCCCTGGGCCGCCTGCTGCCTTACCAGGTAGATTTCCTGCTGCCGGGCCACGGCCAGCCCGCCTTCTCCGACGGCGAGGCCCACGTGCTCAACGCCTATCTGGAGACCCGCAAGTCGGTGGAGGAGGACCACCGCCAGCCTTACCTGGACGGGGCCCGGATGCTGGCGGATGCCGGCCGCCCGGAAAAGGCCCTGGAATGTTACAATATCGCCCTGCAACTGGACCCGGGCAACGTGGAAGCCCTGGTCTATAAAGGCACCACCCTCACCGAATTGCAGCACTACGACGAGGCCCTGGTCTGCTTCGAGAAGATTCTGAAACACGCCCCGGACCTGGACGAGGCCCTGACCGGCAAAGGCTTCGCCCTCTTGGGCTTGGGAAGGGCGGAGGAAGCCCTCAAACTTCCCGGCTTTGCCGCCCGCCTGAAAAAGTTGATGTGAAAGAAAGCCGTCAGCTATCAGCTGTCAGCTAAAAAGAATCATATTTCTGGTTGATATTTTCTTCGATCTTTCACATGATTTTCCCTGGTCTATTATGGTAGAGATAGGTTTAGTTTGTCACTGCTCACTGCTCACTATAAAAAGCTGACCGCTTTTCTTTATCCCATGTCCCCAAAATGGCAAATAATCCTGGACCGTCAGGAACAGCGCCGCAAGGTGGCGTTCCTGGAAGGGCGGGCCCGGGGCGCCGGGCCCGCGGGCGACCCCGAGGAGGTGGAGTTCTCCCTAATTCTTTATGCCGACCAGATCTCCCTGAACGTGGCCGCCTCCACCCTAGGCCGGGAATGGATAGCGGCTCTCACCGCCATCCTGGGCCCGCCGAAACTGCCGGCCACCGTCAAGTGCAGCTGCTCCTGGGGCCAGGGGGTGGTGGGGGCCATGCTTCTGGTCCTCTGGGACCTGCCGGCCCCCAACGCCGCCCTCCTGCTCCGGAACCTGCACGCCTTCCTGGGAAGCGCCCTGCCCTCATAGTGTCATGTTTTATGTTCTTGTAGCCGCAGGCTTTAGCCTGCGTTCTTTTGATTAAGGATTTGGCTCTCGCCAAGCGGAGCTTGGCGCCATAGGTGCGTTCCCAAGCTGGAACTTGGGAACGAGAGGAAAGTGCGCGCCTGGGTTTCTCATCATGCCTGGAGATGGTATGTCCATGTGGCTCCGCCTTTCCTCTGGCATACCATTTTCGGGCAGCGCCGGCCTAAGGTCCTTAGGCTACCCAGCCAGTTAGCATCCGGTCGCCGAGAAATTGGTATGCCGGAAATTTGGGTAGTGACTTTCCGCCCAAATTTGTGCTATTTTGCCACCTGCGAGAAGAATTGGCCTTGAGCAGAGGACCGTTTGCGAGATTTTGCTCGGCCAAACAGTTGAAAGGTAAAACCATGAGCCCTCTGTTTAGCTCGTTTCGTACTAGACATCGGTTGATCGCCATCTATTTCCTCTGTGTTCTGGTCGCCATGCTATTCCTGTCGATAACTGCCTCAGCGGGAGATCAAGGGAATTCAACCGGCAAATCCGCGAATGGTGAAGGTTCGCCCCCGTCGTTTTCCCAGGCGCCGGTTGACCAGTCGCAGCCTACCCCGCCGCGCTGGACTATCTCAGCCGAGGCCATCATCTTGGACCGAATCGGCAACGCCAATCGAACCCTCGTTTCCCGAGTGCCGGGCACCGTGCCGCTCCCCAACCTGGCCACCGCCCCCGGCACGGAAGCTCTCAACAGCAACAATTTTCGACAAGGCTTTTCCCCTGGACCGAGAATAGCCGTGATTCGCCACGGTGATTCCGGCTACGATTTGGAAGTGTTGTATTTTCAGACCGCCGGCTGGAGCACCACCAGAAGCGTGGGGCCCGACAATCCGCCGGACTGGCTGGTGATGAGGGCTCCCGGCGGCTTTCTCCAAACTCAAGATCATTCATACCAGGCAATGGCCTGGGACTACGATACCAACCTTTATAATGCAGAGCTCAACGTGCGCTGGCATCCTTATAGCCGCCTAACCTTGCTGGGTGGATTCCGTTGGGTCAACCTGTCTGAAAATCTTCAGGGTTCATTAATACCCCCAGAAAGGTTTCCGCCTTTCTGGAATACCAGTACGACTAACAATCTTTTTGGTCTCCAGATCGGCGCCGATGGAAAAATCTGGGGGCGTGGCGCCTTTTCGATTAACGGACTGATAAAGGCCGGGGCTTATCTCAACAACATGGAAGAGTCAACCGGAGTCAGCATCTTTAAGATCGTGAGACCGTCGACCGCCACCACTAACCAGGCCGCCTTCGTTGGCGAAATCGGCTTACAGTGCAAATATCAGGTTAACCAGAGGCTGGCGCTGAAGGCCGGTTACGAAGCTCTCTGGCTCGAAGGCGTTGCTTTAGCGCCTGGACAGATCCAGCAAACTTATACTACTCCGCCGGATATCGTGCACGCACTGGGCGTTAAAAGCTCCGGCGTGTTTTTTCACGGAGCCACTGCCGGCTTGGAATGTTCGTTTTAGAAGTTGCTCCAGGCAGCGGCGCACAATCATAATTGTCAGGGGGACGGACGCATGGGCCAGGGGCAGCATTCATTTTTATTAAGGATTTCGCAAGCTGAAGGTTGCGGATATTTTTTAATGGCTTAAAGATGAAGGACACTTTTTATTAAAGGAAAATCTGAGACATGACACCAGGGGCTATTTCTAAAGCCTCGATTATCTTGGGCTCCCTTCTGAAAACTCCGGCTCAGCCCTGAAATTACTAGAAGCTATTGCAAAACCTGATTTCACTGTCATCCTGAACGAAGTGAAGGATCTCCAGTCCATAAAAATACGAGATTCTTCGCTGCGCTCAGAATGACATTTTTGGGCAAAATTGGGGGTTGGAATAAGTTCTAATGCTTCTGGAGTAGCTTTTGACGCTTCTGGGAAGAATAAGGAATCTCGAAGGAGATACTGGCGCCTTGGCCCTCCCAGCTTTGCACCAGCAGGTCCCCGCCCATCATCCGGGCCCGTTCCTCCATGGCCACCAGTCCCAGACCCCGGCCCCGGCGCCGCTCCTCCGGTGAATACCCCTTGCCGTTGTCCTGGATGAGAAAAGAGACCCGGTCAGGCCCCCGGTCGATGGCCACCTTCAGCTTGGTGGCCTGGGAATGCTTGCCGATATTGGTAAGACATTCCTGGAAGATCCGGTAGATGGCGACCTGCGCCTCCAGGGTAAACAGGTCATCAATGTCAATTTCCTGGAAGTCGCATTCGAGGCGATTATGTTTGCTGAATTCTCGAATCAGATGTTGCAAGGCCGCGGACAGGCCCAGGTCCTCCAGGATCATGGGGCTCAGGTCATGGGAGAGGCGCCGGACCTTGTCCACTACCTGGTCCAAATTGGTCAGAATCCCCTGGCATTCCTCCTGGAGGCGTTGCTCTTCCGGGGGCAACCCCTTGGCGATCTCCCTGGCCTGCAGTTTCAAGACCAGCAAGGCCTGCCCCAGTTCATCGTGCAGTTCCCGGGAGATCCGCTTGCGCTCGTCCTCCTGCGCGGACATTAACTGGGAGGCCAGGTGGCGTAATTTCTCCTCCGACTCTTGCAACCGCGTCTCCGCCTCTTTTCTCTGGGTGATGTCCTCCATCATCCCCGCCACATATAAGGGTTGGCCCTCGGAGTCCTGCACCAGGGAGGCGGTCACCCGGCCCCAGAAATATTGGCCGTTTTTCCGCTGGTAGCGCTTTTCCATCTGGTAGCTCTCCCGCCGGCCGGAGGCCACTTCCCGGAAAAGTTGCAGGGTCATCTTCCGATCATCGGCATGGGAACGCTCCGTAACGAGCTTGCCCCGCAATTCTTCCTCCCCATAACCCAGCATCTCCTGAAAGACCTTATTGGCGCTGAGGAAGCGCCCTTGCAGGTCGATGAGGGCGATGCCCAGGGCGGCCCGCTCGAAGATGGCCCGGAAGCGCGCCTCACTTTCCCGCAGCCGCATTTCCGCAATCCGGCGTTCGGTGATGTCCTGGACTGCCCCCACCAGGCGCCACGGTCTGCCTTGCCCGTCCCGGACGACTTCCGCCTGGGTATGGAGATAACGAATGGCGCCGTCGGGCCGGACAATGCGGCTGACCTGAGAAAAAGGCCGTTCTCCAGCCAGGGTCCGCTGGAAGCCGTCTCTTACCCGGGCCTCATCCTCCGGGTGCGCCAGGCTCAAGCCCGCTTCCAGCGAGGGAACGAAGCTCCCCTTATCCACCCCGCAGATGCGGTATAATTCTTCGGACCAGATCATTTCGCCGGACTGGGGATTCAATTCCCAGTACGCCACGTGGGCCAACTGCTGCGCCTTGGCCAGCCGGGACTCGCTCAGGAGCAAGGCCTCCCGGGTGGCCCGACGCTCACTGACGTCGTATAACACCCCGGTCACATGGTCGATCTGGCCGTCCGGCCGGAAGACTATCTGGCCCCGGCCCTCGATCCACAGAATCCGGCCATCCTTCGTGCGGATGCGGTATTCCCGGATAAATCGGCCGTCTTCCTTCAAGGCCTTGATAAATACCTCTTTGTACTCGCCGTCCAGATCCTCCTCCAGGATGAGATCGGACCATTTTAGGCGGCGGGAGGCGAATTCCTCCTTCTGATATCCGGTAAGTGTTTCAATCTCGTTATCGAAGAAGTCGATGGACGAATCGGCATAACCCTTAAAGACCACCGCCGGGATGGCGCGCACCAGCAGCCGGTATTCCCGCTCCTGCTCCTTCAGCTTATCCTCAGCCTGCTTGCGTCCGGTGATATCGATGCCCAGGGTCAGGGCCAGAGGAGTGCCGTCCGGGTCCGTCAAGGGATAATAGTGCATCTGGTAGGTTCGCTGGCGCGGCGCATCGGTCCATTCCATTTCCACGGAAGCACCGGTTTCGAATACCTTAAGGGCTGGGCAGGCGGCGCAAGGCTCTGTCCTGCACGCCAGCAGCTCAAAGCAGCTTTTCCCCTCCCAATCCCCATAGTTCTCTCGGAAGAAGCGGTTGCCGAAACGGAAGGAAAAATCCGGCCCCGTCACGTTCACCATGGCCGGCAGCCCGTCCAACATGGCATAGAGCCGCTGCCGTTCGGCCTCCAACTCTGCTTTGGAGCGCTGTAGGGCCGCGGCGCGCTTGATGGCCAGCACCAGGGGGGAAATGTAGAGGACACCGGCCAGCAGCGCCAACGAAATCGCCAGGGTTAGGCCGTCCTCCCAAAAGGAAAAGGGGATGGCCTGGCTGCCAGCCAGGTAGTAAACTAGCAGGATAACGCGGCGCAGCGCCATGAGGCAGAAGGCCGCGGAGATTAACAGCCAGGCCGGACTTCTGCCGGTGATCCGGACCAGCCTCAGGGCGTAATACGCCGCGCTGAGTTGGACCGATCCCGCCGCCAGATACATCAGAATGGCCAGGTCGTTAACCATCAGCCCCTCTCTTCAGCCACCGCCCGGGTGGCCGCGCGCCGGGCGGCTGGAACCATCCATGAGGGCAAGCTGCCCTCGGACCTGAGCCGACTAACTCTCAACAATATTGTAGAAAATGTTTTAAAATTAAGCCATAACGGCCCGCTAAGAAAATGGTTAGCAGCCGGACATTAAACGAGGCTGAAAGCAGTCCCAGAGGACCGCTTAACCCTCCGCGGCCGGGGCTTCCTCCGGGATGGGATGCACCACCGCAATCCAGGGAAGACACAAGGCCTGTTTTTCCGAGGCGTAAGGGAACCCGGAAGGCAGATAGGCCCCAAAGGGACACTGGCCGCAAAACTCCCCGGCCGCGCCACAAACGGTCCGCAGTCCGGCGGCGTCCCCGATCAGGCGCCGCATCGCGCCCTGGAGTTTCCTGATATCTTCCAGTTGCGGGCTGTCGATCTCCCGGATCATCGCCTCCATCACCCGGGCCAGTTCCAGGAGCAGAGGAGGCAGGCTGCTCTCTTCCACCTGCTTGAGCCGCCTGAGAAAGTCATGGGTTTGGATGCCGCCGCTGGTCATGATGGGTACTGTTCCTCTTCCCTGGCCGGCGTCGGGAAGCGGATATGGGAGAGCATCCCGGCGACGAGATAGATCTTATATAAGGTGTTGAACCATTTATTGGGCTGCTGGACGTACTCCAGGATCGGCCGCCGCCCCTGGCTCCACTCCACCAGGAACTGGCTGAAGATGATCCACTGCATCAATTCTTCCGGCTCCTGGATGACCGAAGGATAATAGCGAAACTCGATGGTGCTCCGGTACCAGTAGGAGTGCAGGTTGAGGCCGTGGTAGCGCGTGGGATGGTGCTTGCGGCGCCGCGGGGTCTTGAGGTCATCCCGGTTCTCCGGGGAATACCAGAGGCTGCGCACCCGGGGGATCGGCTGGTCACAGCCCTCCCGCCGGTACCAATCGTAGAGGTCCACCTCCAGGGGCCGGCAGGTCTCGGCCTGGCGCCGCTCTTCCGGCAATAGCTGGTAAATATAGCCCTCAAAGATGGAAATGATCCGCAGCAACTGAAAGAGTTCCCGATTGCCGTAGACGGTCCGCTCCACTCCGTGATGTACATGGAAACCGCAAGTTTCGTTGACCAGGATTTCGGGAAACTCCTGGAGCAATAACAGCGCCCGGTAAACCTGGGCCAGGCCCCGGAGGCCGGAAAGAATGGGGCTCACCAGTTCGCTGCCGCCAGCCCCCTTAATGGTGTCGTCCAGGACGAAAGACCAGGCCTGGTAAGCCGGTTCCTCGGGGGAGAAGCCGTTCAGGACCAGGTCCTGCTCTTGAAAAACTTGGGGCAGCCGCCTCCCATCCGGGGCGCAGTTCATGATCTGGTAAGGTGGAATTACCTGACGGTCGCCGGTGGAGATGGAATATTGCAGCCCAAAGGTCTCGATCTCCACCCCGAAAGACCGGTCGGTGAAATATCGCAGCATGGGGTGCTTCTCTTGGAGCCGGGTCTCCCACGCATCAGGGCTCCCCACCTTGGCCATTTCCCCCCTCTATGAAACATCCAAAATCCCGGTGACCGGAACCGGTTTCGCCACTGGGGCCGGCCTTTCGCCGGCGCCAGCAAATCCTTTAGTTGAAATTACTGTCATACAAAATAACGCAAAAGTTGCTCCAGGGCAAGATAATTCCTGGGAGCAGGGCTCCCGCCTCCCGGCCCATGCAGTGACCAGACCCCTGCCTCGCGTACCTCTCCGCCGGAGAAAGACGAGCGCCTCCTCATTTCCTGACAGAGAATTCAGGGGCTGGAATCAATGGCCGCCGGCTGGGAAGGGCCGGCCCTCAGTGAGGATTTGTTACTTGGGGTACTGGACCTCGAAGACGCGTTTGGCCACCACGAAGGTACCTTCATAGTAAGGCTGGCGCAAATCCGTGACCGTCACCCCGTTGCGGGGATTGGAGGCGTGAATCATCTTCCCTCCCCCCAGGTAGATGCCGGCGTGTCCCACTTGGCCGCCCCGCCGGAAGAATAGCAGATCCCCGGGAAGCAACTTGGAGAAATCCATATCTTGGGTCACGACCTTGCCCACCTGGGCCTGCTCGGCGCTGGATCGGGGCAGATTGATCTTAAAACCTTTGTAAATGTATTGGACAAACCCGGAGCAATCAGTGGCATTGCCGGTCTGTAAAGAGCCGCCGTGGGCATAGGGGGTGTTCCGGTAGTAGCTGGCCTGGGCCAGAATCAGATCCGAGAAATCCCAGGGCTCAAACCGGTTGTATTGGTGACCCTGCTGCACGGAGCTTTGGTCCCGGGTCACTTCCGTATTGGAGGAAGGCTTGCTGAAAGCAGCCCCGTTTTTCTTGGGCTCTAAGGGTTCCAGGAGAAAACCGCCATCCCTTTGGGGGGTGACCTTCATCAGCGGGGGGGTTTCGTAAACCGGGGCGCCGGAATGCGGCACCATGGAAGATTCCACGACCTCGCCGCCATCCTGCCGGGGATGCCTGCTGCTGTAATTAGATTTTTTGGTGGATTTGCTTTTTCGGCTCTCCTCTTTCTGGGCATTGGACGAGGAGGGCTTCTTCTTGTTGACGTTTTTTGTGGGTAGTGAAAATGCCAGGCTGGGAGAGAAAGCTAAGGCCAGGGTGATTACCGTGCTCACAATTATCCGCTTTGCCATCCAGAACCTCCTTGGTGATGGGACCATCCGGAGGGGGCTAGCTGGATCATCAGCCCCGGACAATTGGCATCTTTGAAAAAGAGCCTGCATGACTACTAGGCAAAATTACCTACAGATGATTAGGTAAAGTTACCTATTTATTTTGGGCTGACCTTAATATATTTAAACCCGGTTGTCAAACACTTTTTCTCGCGCTTACCCGCGGCAGCCCGCTTAGCCTTGTATTATCAAGGAGATAATCGAGGCATTTTTTCAGGCCCGCGGCCGGGGCGGCAGACGCAAGATCGGCAGGAAAGGGGGCGCTGCAGGGTTAAGGGGACAAGTCTCCTTGCCCCCGGGGTGAGAGCAGTTTAGCTGGCCGTGGCCTTTTTAGCCTTGGTCTCGCTCTTGGCCTTGGTCCCGGTCTTGGTCTCGGGCTTGGTCTTGGCCTTGGTCTTGCCCTTGGCCTTGGGCAGCTTCTCCGGACGATCCACCAGCTCCAGGATGGACATGGGCGCGGCGTCGCCGAGCCGCACCCCCAAGGAAATGATGCGGGTATAGCCGCCGGGGCGCTCCTGGTAACGCTCCTTCAGTTCTCCAAAGAGCTTGGCCACCACCTTTTTGGAACGCACCACCGCCTGGGTCAGGCGTCGGGCGTGCAGGTCACCCCTTTTGGCCAGGGTAATGACCTTCTCGGCCCACTGACGCGTCTCCTTGGCCTTGGCCCGGGTGGTCTCTATCCGCTCCTGCTCCAGCAGGGCGGTGATCAGATTGCGCAGCATGGCCTGGCGATGCTCCGTGGTGCGGGCGAGGCGCCGGCCGGCTTTTAAGTGCCTCATGCGACTTCTTCCTTCCTTTCCGGCATCTGATCCGGAGGCATGAAGGTTTCCAACTTCATCCCCAGGTGCAACCCCATCTCCTGGAGGATCTCTTTAATCTCATTCAAGGACTTGCGGCCGAAATTCTTGGTCTTCAGCATCTCCTGCTCAGTCTTTTGCACCAGTTCGCCGATAAAGCGGATGTTGGCGTTGCGCAGGCAATTGGCGGCGCGCACCGACAACTCCAGTTCATTAACGCTGCGGTAGAGGTTCTCATTCAGGACGGGGAGTTCCTCCATGGCCTTCTCCTCCAGTCCGCTGGGTTCCTCTTCGAAGTTAATGAACATGATGAGATGCTCTTTGAGAATTTTAGCGGCATAGGCCACCGCGTTCTCCGGGGTGAGGCTGCCGTCGGTGGTGACCTCCAGGGTCAGCTTGTCATAGTCGGTGCGCTGACCCACCCGGGCCTGGGTGACCACGTAATTCACCTTGCGGATGGGGGAAAAGCTGGCGTCCAGCGGGATGTAGCCGATGGGCTGATCCTCTTCCTTATTGGCTTCCGCCGGCACAAAACCCTTGCCGCCCTTGACCGTCATTTCCAGGCTCAGTTGGCCGTCCCCGGACAGGGAGGCGATATGGTTCTCGGGGTTGAGGATTTCCACCATCCCATCCGATTTAATATCGCCGGCCTTGACCTCCCGTTCCCCCGTGGCATCCAGGTGCAGGACCCGGACGCCGTCGGCGAGCAGCTTCAGCCGCACCTGCTTCAGGTTGAGGAGGATTTCCGTGACATCCTCCCGCACCCCGGTGATCGCGGAAAACTCGTGATGGACATCCTTGATGCGCACCGCGGTAATGGCCGCCCCCCGCAGGGAGGACAGCAAGACCCGCCGCAGCGCGTTTCCCAGGGTGGTGCCGAAGCCGCGTTCCAGGGGCTCAGCCGTGAATTTGCCGTAGTCCCGCCTGTGGCTCTCGCTATCCACTTCCAGGCGTTTGGGCTTGATGATGTCGCTCCAGTTTTTGTGGATCATGGTGCCTCGTTCTGATTACCCGGATTCCCTGACTCTTAACCCCGGCTGCCACCGGAAAAACCGACGGCAGCTCCAGTCCTCACTTCTCGGCCGGGGGAGTCGATCTCCGAGCCATAAAGGATCATGATTCTCTATTTGGAATAAAGCTCCACAATGAGATGTTCTTGAATGGGCATGGTGACTTCTTCCCGGTTGGGGAACAAGATTACCCGGCCCTGGGCCTCTTCCTTGTTGAACTCCAGCCAGGAGGGGCAGCCTCGCCGGGCCACCGCTTCCATGGCATCCCGGATCAGCGGCAGGTTGCGGCCCTTCTCCGTGGCCTTCACCAGGTCGCCTTTGCGCACCAGATACGAGGGCAGATTCACCTTGGCGCCGTTGACCAGCATGAGGTTGTGCCGCACCAACTGCCGGGCTTGGGAACGAGAGTTGGCGAAACCCAACCGATACACCACGTTGTCCAGGCGCCGCTCCAGCAAGACCAATAGGTTGGTCCCGGTCACCCCTTTCTGCCGTTCGGCCTTCTTGAAATAACCGCTGAATTGTTTCTCCAGCACCCCATAGATACGTCTCACCTTTTGCTTTTCCCGGAGCTGGGTGCCGTAGTCGGTTACCTTGCTCCGCCGCTGGCCGTGCTGTCCCGGCGGATAGTGCCGCCGCTCGATGGCGCACTTATCCGTGTAACAGCGGTCTCCTTTAAGGTAGAGCTGCATGCCTTCCCGGCGGCAAAGCCGGCAAACCGGTCCCAAATATCTAGCCAATTTCGGTCACCTCTTCGTTATACCCGGCGGCGTTTCGGAGGACGACAGCCGTTGTGGGGAATGGGGCTGACATCCCTAATCAGGTTGATGGACAAACCCGCGGCCTGCAAGGCCCGGAGAGCCGCCTCCCGGCCTGCCCCCGGCCCTTTGACGTAGACATCCACGTTGCGCAGGCCGTGTTCCATGGCCTTCTTGGCCGCGTCCTGGGCCGCCAACTGGGCGGCAAAGGGCGTGCCCTTGCGGGAGCCCTTGAAACCCTGAACCCCGGAAGACGACCAGGAGATCACGTTACCCGCGGGATCGGTGATGGTCACCAGGGTGTTGTTGAAGGTGGCCTTGATGTGAGCCACCCCCACGGGAATATTCTTCCGCTCTTTCTTTTTCTTGGTGCGAACCTGCGCTTTGGCCATCCTGCCTCCTTAGGCCTTCTTCCGTTTGCCCACCACACTGCGCCGCGGGCCTTTGCGGGTGCGGGCATTGGTGTGGGTGCGCTGGCCCCGGACCGGCAATCCCCGGCGGTGCCGCAAGCCCCGGTAACATCCCAGATCCATCAGGCGCTTGATGTTCATCGAGACTTCCCGGCGCAGGTCGCCCTCCACTTTACAGGCACGGTCAATCGCCTCGCGGATGCTGGTGATTTCGACGTCAGTCAATTCACCCGTCTTGGCGCCACCGTCCACCTTGGCCTCTCGGAGCACCCGGATGGCGGTGCTGCGGCCAATGCCGAAAATATAGGTAAGGGCGATCTCGATCCGCTTGTTCCGGGGCAGGTCGATCCCTGCGATCCTGGCCAATTGTTCTCCTCCCTGTTAACCCTGGCGCTGCTTGTGTTTGGGATTATCCTTGCAGATCACCCGCACCACGCGTTTCCGGCGAATAATCTTGCATTTGGCGCACATGCGTTTAACTGACGACCTGACTTTCATCTTGGGCTCCTATCTGACCCGGTAGACGATGCGCCCCCGACTCAAGTCGTAGGGCGACAATTCTATGATGACTTTATCCCCCGGGAGAATCTTGATGTAATGCATCCGCATCTTCCCGGAAATGTGAGCCAGCACCTTGTGCCCGTTGGGCAGCTCCACCCGAAACATGGCATTGGGCAAGGGCTCGATTACCGTCCCTTCGACTTCGATGGCGTCTTCTTTGGACATCTACCTTATCTTTATAGTTATTTCAAGAAGTTACTCTAGGATAATCCATTATCCCCGCAAAATCAAGGGCTCGCCTCCGCCTCTACAGGCGGCTCAAGATCAAGGGTCCCTGAGCAGTTACCGCCACGGTGTGCTCAAAATGGGCGGCACAGGAGCCGTCCTGGGTCACCGCGGTCCAGCCGTCCTCCAGGATGCGCACCTGCCAGGCCCCCATGCAGGTCATGGGTTCGATGGCCAGGGTCATACCCGCCTGCAGCCGCGGCCCCCGTCCCGCCGGCCCGAAATTGGGGATCTGGGGGTCTTCATGGAGCGAGCGGCCGATGCCGTGGCCCACGAATTCCCGGATCACCCCGAAGCCGGCGCCCTCCACCCTGGCCTGCACCGCGTGGGAGATGTCCGTGAGGTGCCGCCCCACCTTCGCCTCGCTGATCCCGGCGTAGAGGGCCTGCTCGGTGGCCGCCACCAAGGCCCGGGCCCGGGGATCCACTTCCCCCACGGCCAGGGTCAGGGCCGCATCTCCATAATAGCCCTGGTATTTCACCCCGAAGTCCAGGCTCACCAAATCCCCGGCCTGGATGCGCCTGGCTCCCGGAATCCCATGGACGATCTCTTCATTTACCGAGACACAGATGGAGCTGGGATAACCCCGGTAGCCCTTGAAGGCCGGCTCCACCTTCCGGCTGCGGCACATCTCTTCCGCCAGTTCGTCCAGTTCCCGGGTTTCCACCCCGGGTCGCACCCGTTCTTGAACCCCCGCCAGGATTTCCGCCACGATGCGGTTGGCCACCTCCATCTTGGCAAGCTCCTGGGAAGATTTCAGCAGAATCATAAATCGGTGCGATACCTTAAACCGTTTTCTTACCGCCGCTCAGCAGCACTTGCAGCCGCTCAACGCGACGCTCCGGGGGTGTCCGAGGATGGTGACGATCTTGTTAAAGATGTCCTCGATGCTTCCCACCCCGGCGATGGGCCGCACCAGCCCCTCTTTGGTGTAATAATCGATCAGGGGCTTGGTGGCCTGATTATAAGTGGCCAGGCGGGAGCGCACCGTGGTCTCGTTGTCATCATCCCGCTGGTAGAGTTCGCTGCCGCACTTGTCGCACACCTTCTCCTGCTTGGGCGGAGTGAACTTGATATGGAACATCTGGCCGCAAGCCGCGTTTTTGCAGGTGCGCCGGCCGGTGAGCCGGGCTACCAGGGCCTCTTCGTCCACGTCTATGGAGATTACGTGGTCGATCTTACTGCCCAGGCCCATCAGCACCGTGTCCAGGGCCTCGGCCTGGGGCACCGTGCGGGGGAAGCCGTCCAGGATAAAGCCTTTCTGGCAGTCCGGCTGCGCCAGGCGGTCCTTGATGATGCCGATGACCACTGCATCCGGCACCAGTTTGCCGGCATCCATATATTCCTTGGCCTTCCGCCCCATTTCGGTGCCTGCTTTGACCGCGGCGCGCAGGATGTCACCCGTGGAAATCTGGGGAATCCCGTATTTGTCGATGAGTTTCTTCGCCTGGGTGCCTTTTCCGGCCCCCGGACCGCCCAATAGAATCAGATTCATAGCTCTCTCCTTCTTCTCAGATCAGCGTCTCACCCGGCCCATGCGTTTTTTCATGAAACCCTCGTAATGGCGGGTGAGCAAATGCGATTCGATCTGGCCCATGGTATCCATGGCCACCCCCACCACGATCAACAGGGCCGTGCCCCCGAAATAAAAGGGTACGTTGAACTTGCGAATCAAGATACTGGGCAACACGCAGACCGCCGAGATGTACGCCGCGCCGCCCAGGGTGATGCGGGTGAGAATCCGGTCGATATATTCCGAGGTGGGTTTCCCGGGCCGTAACCCCGGGACATAACCGCCCCATTTCTTCAAATTTTCCGCCACGTCCACCGGGTTGAAGGTCACCGCGGTGTAGAAATAGCAGAAGAACACGATGAGGACCACATAAACCAGGTCGTGCAGCATCCCCCCGGGACTCACGGTATCCATGGCGCGTTGGACCCAATCCACGTGCACAAAGCTCTTGATGGTGGCCGGAAACATCAGGAGCGACGAGGCGAAAATGGGCGGGATGACCCCGGAGGTGTTCACCTTCAGAGGCAGGTGGGTGGTGGTGCCACCCATCATGCGGCGGCCGACCACCCGCCGGGCGTACTGCACCTGAATGCGGCGTTGGCCCCGCTCCACAAAGACGATGAAGCCCACCACCGCGATCATGGCGACCACCAGCAGCACCATGAAAATCGGATAAATCTCCCCGGCGCCGATCAGTTGGAAGGTACTGATAATCGCGGAGGGGAGCCTCGCCACGATGCCCGCGAAGATAATCAGGGAGATGCCGTTGCCGATGCCCCGTTCGGTGATCATTTCCCCCAGCCACATGATGAAGGTGGTGCCCGCAGTGAGGGTGAGCACCGTCAGCAGCCGGAAGCCCCAACCGGGGTGCAGCACCACCGGCATATGGTTGGCCCCCCCCGTCATCTGCTCCAAGCCCCAGGCGATCCCCAGACCCTGGACCGCGCAAATTAACACCGTCCCGTATCGGGTATACTGCTTGATCTTCTTCTGGCCCGCCTCCCCTTCTTTATACAGCTTCTCTATCGACGGCAGCACCACCTTGAGAAGTTCGATGATGATGGAGGCGCTGATGTAAGGCATGATCCCCAGGGCGAAGACCGCAAACTTCTGCAGGGCGCCGCCGGAGAACATGTCGAACAGTCCGAAGATGGTGCCCCGCTGCGCCGCGAAGAAGGCCATCAGGGCTGTGGGGTCGATCCCCGGCGTGGGAATATGGCAGCCCAGGCGATAGACGGCCAGCATCATCAGGGTAAAGAGGATGCGCCGCTTCAACTCGGGAATCTTGGCTATGCTGGAGAAGGCTGACAATTAGAGGACCTCCACCCGCCCTCCGGCTGCTTCGATACGCGCCCTGGCCTGGGCGCTGGCTGCCTGCACTTTGACGGTCAGGGGCACGGTCACCTCACCCTGGGCCAGGAGCTTTACCCGCCTGGTCTTGGCGGCCACCAGGCCGGCCTCTTTCAGGACCGCCTCATCCACCACGCTGTCCGGGGCGAAGCGGTTCAAATCCCGCAGATTGACAATGGCCCAGGGCTGCCGGAAGATGTTGGTGAAGCCCCGCTTGGGGATCCGCCGGGTCAACGGCATCTGGCCACCCTCGAAACCAGGGCCTTTGGGCCCGCCGGCCCGGGAGTTCTGGCCTTTGTGGCCCCGGCCCGCAGTCTTGCCCCAACCGGAACCCGGGCCGCGGCCGACCCGCTTCTTCTTATGCTTGGACCCCGGACTGGGCTGCAGTTCTGACAGTCGCATCTGCTACTCTCCTTCCGGGATCTGGCGCACTTCCACCAGATGGCTCACCTGCCGCACCATGCCGGCAATGGCCGGCGTCTCCCGGTGGCGCACCGTCTTCTGTAGGCGGGTCAGTCCCAGGGTCTGCAAGGTCTTGCGGTGCTGCGGCGGCCTTCCGATGGGACTCTTTTTCAGGGTTATTTCCAGAAACATAGATTAGCTCTCAGGTTTCAGTTTTCAGTCTATCCCAATATCTCCGCCAGGGAACGGTTGCGCCGGCTGGCCACTTCCTCCGGAGAGGACAGTTGCTTCAGGGCCATCATGGTGGCCTTCACGGCGTTGTGGGGGTTGTTGGACCCCAGGCACTTGGTGAGGACGTTCTTGATGCCCGCCACTTCCACCACGGCCCGCACCGGACCCCCGGCAATGACCCCGGTGCCTTCCGAGGCCGGTTTCAGCAGAACCTGGCCGGCGCCGTATCGTCCCAGCACCGCATAGGGGATGGTGCTGTTGAGGATGGGGACCTGGATCATGGACTTCTTGGCCTGTTCCACCGCCTTGCGGATGGCCTCCGGCACTTCGTGGGCCTTCCCCAAACCGGCGCCCACCCGGCCCTGGCCGTCACCCACCACCACAATGGCGCTGAAGCGGAAGCGGCGCCCCCCCTTCACCACCTTGGCGACCCGGGCGATGTTCACTACTTTGTCGGTCAATTGTTGTTCCGGTGCCTCTGACTCGAACAAGCTTACCTCCGGGGAGAAGCTGTCAGCTTTCAGCTTTCAGCTATTTAAAAATTCTTTTATTTTGTCTTGCTGACAGTTGCCAGTTGGCAACTGCTTGCTAAAATACCAACCCGTGTTCCCGGCAGCTCTCGGCCACGGCCTTTACCCGCCCGTGGTAGAGAAAACCGCTGCGGTCGAAGACCACCGAAGAGATACCTTTCTCTTTGGCCCTGGCTGCCAAGAGCTTGCCCACTTCCTTGGCGGCCTCGGACTTCTTCAAACCGGCCAGTCTCTCTTTGAGTTCGGCGCTCAGGGTGGAAGCCGCCACCAAGGTCCGGCCCCGGCCGTCGTCGATAATCTGGGTGTAGATATGCCGGGAGCTGCGAAACACCGAGAGCCGCGGCCGGGCCTCGCTGCCGCTGATCTTCCGCCGGATGCGCTGCCGCCGTTTCAGCCTTGCCGCCAGTTTGGAGTTCATCTTCTTCTTACCTCCTCCACTTAGCGGGCGCCGGACTTGCCCACTTTGCGCCGCAATACTTCACCCGCATATTTGATCCCCTTGCCTTTATAGGCGTCCGGCGGCCGCAAGGCCCGGAGCACCGCACAGGTCCTGCCCAAGGTCTCCTTGTTGTAGCCCTTCAATTCGATGCGGGTGGCCTTTTCCACCTTGGCGCTGATCCCTTCGGGCAGGGGAAAATTCACCGGGTTGGAATAACCCACGTTGAAGACCAGGGCGCTGCCCTTGCTCTCCACCTTGTACCCGGTGCCCACCAGCTCCAGCACCCGGGTAAAACCCTCGCTGACCCCGATGACCATGTTAGCCGTCAGGGTTCGGGCCAGCCCCCAATAAGAGCGGCTCAAACGGGAGTCGTCCTGGGGGGTCAGGGTGATCTCCTTGGCCCCGATGTCGATGTGGATCCGGGGCGGCATCAGTTGGTCCAAGGTGCCCAGGGGGCCGGTGACCGTCAACCTCCCGTCTTTAAGCGCCGCCTTCACCCCCGGGGACAAAGGCACAGGTTTTTTACCGATGCGGCTCATGTATTTACCCTTACCAGATCTCGCAGAGAATTTCTCCGCCCACTTGCAGTTTCCGGGCCTGGCGGTCGGTCACCACGCCCTGGGAGGTGGAGACCACCGCCATCCCCAGGCCCCCCTGGACCTTAGGCAGCTCGGAGTGGCCGCGGTATACCCGGCACCCGGGTTTGCTTACCCGCCGCAAGCCCTGAATCAGCGGTATCTGGTGTTCGGAATATTTGAGATAGACCCGGAGGAGGCCCTGGCGATTGTCCTTGATCACCTTGTAGTTCTTGATGAAGCCCTCCTCTTTGAGGATGCGGGCCAGGCTGATCTTCATGCGGGACGCCGGGATATCCACCTTATCGAAACGGGCCACCCCGGCGTTGCGAATCCGGGTCAACATGTCGGCGATGGGATCGGTCATGCTCATCTTTGGCTACCAGCTCGATTTCGTCACCCCGGGGATCTCTCCCCTGAGGGCCATATTACGGAAGCAGATGCGGCAAACGCCGAACCGCCGCAGAAAGGCCCGGGGACGACCGCACAAAGGGCAGCGATGGTATTTTTGCACTGCAAACTTGGTGGGGCGCTTTGCCTTGGCTATCAATGATTTCTTGGCCATTCGCGTCTCCGCAGGGGCGGGCTTTAAATCGCCCCCGCCTTTATCTCTTGAAGGGCATACCCAATAGTTTCAAGAGAAACTTGCCTTCTTCGTCGGTGCGGGCATTGGTGACGATGGTGATGTTCATTCCCTTGACCTTGTCGATCTTGTCGTAATCGATCTCCGGGAAGATGATCTGCTCCCGGATGCCCAAGGTATAGTTACCCCGCCCGTCGAAGGCCTTCTCCGATACCCCCCGGAAGTCTCGCACCCTGGGGAGCACCACGTTCACCAGTTTATCCAGGAAGAAATACATCCGCTCCCGGCGCAGGGTCACCATGCAGCCGATGGGCATCCCCTCCCGCAGCTTGAAGGCCGCGATGGATTTCTTGGCCCGGGTCACCACCGGCTTCTGTCCGGCGATGGCGGTGAGTTCAGCGCTGGCCGACTCCAGCAGCTTGATGTTCTGGATCGCCTCTCCCAAACCCAGGTTGATGACGATCTTCTCTACCCGGGGCGCCTGCATGGGGCTACCGTAGCGAAACTCCTGCATCATGCGGGGCACACACTCGGTCCGGTAATAATCCCACAGCCGGACCGCAAACTTTTCGGCCGGGGCCGCCTCTTTAACCTCCGCCGCCGGCGCCGCCTTGGCCTCGGCCTTGCCCTGGCCTTTGACCTTGGCCGCAGCCTTGACCTCGCCTTTGGCCTTAGCCTCGCCCTTGGGCTTAGCCTCGGCCTTGGTTTCGCCTTGGACCTTGGCCGCAGCCTTGGCCTCGCCTTTGGCCTTGGCCTCGCCCTTGGGCTCGCCTTTGGCCTTGGCCGCGGCCTTGGCCTCGCCCGTCCCCGCCGCCGCCGGCTTGGCCTTCGGTTTCTTCTCTTTTTCAACCATCAATCAATTCCTTGCATTTCAGGCAGACCCGCACCTTTTTACCTTCGCCGGTTTTGCCCAGGCCGAAGCGAGTGGCTGTAGCGCATTTGGGGCAAACCAGCTTCACCTTGGAGACGTGGATCGGCCCCTCTTTTTCGACAATGCCCCCCTGCCCGGTGGTGGGGCTGGGGCGGGTGTGCCGCTTGATCATGTTGATCTTTTCCAGCAGCACCTTGTTGGATTCCCGCATAACCTTGAGGATCTTGCCGGTCTTGCCCTGTTCCTTGCCGGCGATCACCTCCACCAGGTCGTTCTTTTTCAGGCGGATCCTGAGCGCGGGCGGCTTGAGTTTCCGGGACTTGGCCATCACAGCACCTCCGGCGCCAGGGAGATGATCTTCATGAACCGTTTAGCCCGCAGCTCCCGGGCCACCGGTCCGAAGATGCGGGTGCCGATGGGATCGCCCGCCGGGTTGATGAGCACCGCGGAGTTGTCGTCAAATTTGATGTAGGAGCCGTCGGCGCGCCGCATTTCCTTGACGGTGCGCACCACCACCGCCCGCATCACGTCGCCCTTCTTGACCTTGGAGTGCGGCAAGGCTTCCTTAACCGACACCACGATAATATCCCCCACCCGGGCGTACCGTCTGCGGGTACCTCCCAGGACGCGGATGCAGAAGACCTTCTTGGCCCCGGAGTTGTCCGCCACCGTCATCTGTGTGTGCACCTGAATCATGGTCGTCTATCCATAAAGGCGGTTGCGGCTTATTGGGCCTTTTCCAGGATCTGCTTGATCCGCCAGTGCTTGTCCCGGCTGATGGGCCGGGTTTCTTCCAGCAGCACTTTATCTCCCACCTGGCAGGTGTTCAGGGGGTCGTGGGCCTTGATCTTTACCCGGCGCCGGATGATCTTGTGATAGCGGGGATGGGCCACCAGGCGCTTCACCTCCACCACCACGGTTTTGTCCATCTTGTCGCCGACCACCATGCCTACCTGGGTCTTCCGGATACCCCGCGCTGTTTCCATATATACCTATACCTTCCCGGCTATTGCTTGGTTCCAGTTTTGGCCCTGAGTTCCGTTTTGATCCGGGCCAGGTCTTTCCGGGCCTGGCCTAACCGGGCGGTATTGTCCAACTGCTGCCGGCTGTGCTGAAAACCCAGGTTGAATAGCTCCTCCGAGACCTCTTTCAGCTTGGCCTCCAGCTCCTCGGTGCTCAGGTCCCTCAGGTCGGCGGCCTTCATGACTCCGCCTCCGTCTCGGCGGCCGCGACCGCGGCCAACGGGGCGGCGGCTGCGGCCCGCTCCATAAATTTGGTGCGCAACGGCAACTTGTGGGCCGCCAGGCGCATGGCCTCCATAGCCACCGCCCGCTCCACCCCCGCCATCTCGTAGAGGACCAGGCCCGGACGCACCACCGCCACCCAGCCCTCGGGTGAGCCTTTGCCTTTGCCCATCCTGGTCTCCGCCGGCTTCTTGGTGAAGGGTTTATCGGGAAATACCCGGATCCACACCTGACCGCCCCGTTTCACGTGGCGGGTGATGGCGATCCGGGCCGCCTCGATCTGTTGGGCAGTGATCCAACCGCATTCCGTGGCCATCAGACCGTAATCCCCGAAGGCGATAAAATTGCCCCGGGTGGCCAGGCCCCGCCGGCGCCCCTTCATCACCTTGCGATGTTTTACTCGTTTCGGAGCCAGCATTTTTCTATCCTGTTAATTGATTCTCCAGTTAAGTCATTCAGCCTGCAGCCTGGCATCCAGGGAAAATTTGCCGCCCCCGGCAATCAGCAGCGCCACGGCGGCGGCTAATAAGGACCAGGGATATTCCATCCCTGTGGGCATAAAAAAGCTGCCCAGATGGACCTTAAAGATCGCCACCAACATCACCATGCAGATGAAGAAGGCGCCCAACCGCGTGAAAAGTCCGAGTATCAGCAGCAGCCCGCCTCCGAACTCGCCCCCCCCGGCCAGCCCGGCCCACAACCATCCCGGGGCCAGGCCGAACTTCCCGGCAAAAAGCGTCGCCGTACCCGAAAGCCCGTGCCCACCCCACCAGCCAAAGAGCTTCTGGCCGCCATGGGCGATAAAGATTACCCCCAGGGCGATTCTTAAGGGAACCATGGCCCATTGGTTTGGGTCAGTAGCTAAGAATTTTTTCCACCTGGACCAGGTCATAATGCCTCACGCTATCCTAAGGTTCCCTCTCCCTTACCGGTGGAGAGAGCCGCCTACTGCTTACCTTTTTTCAAAGCTCATGCCTTCTTCCGCGCCCAGGACTTCGCCGTGGAAGATCCAGGTCTTTACCCCGATGATCCCGTAGGTGGTCATGGCCTCGGCGAAACCGTAATCGATTAAGGCCCGCAAAGTGTGCAGCGGCACCCGCCCTTCCCGGTACCATTCCTGCCGGGCGATTTCCGCCCCGGCCAGGCGGCCCTTGCAGCGGATCTTGATGCCCTTGGCGCCGAACTTCAAGGCCTGGCCCACCGACTTTTTCATGGCCCGCCGGAAGGAGACCCGGCGCTCCAATTGCTGGGCGATGTTTTCCGCCACCAACTGGGCATTGATCTCCGGTTTCCGCACCTCCTGGACGTCAATCACCATTTCCCGGCCCACCTCTTTCTCCAGGCGGCGGCGCAGGTCTTCGATCTTCTTGCCCTTCTGGCCGATGACCATCCCCGGCCGCGAGGTATGGATCTTGATGGTCAGCTTGTTGGCCGCCCTTTTAATATCAACCCCGGCGATCCCCGACCCCTTGAGCTCCCGATCCGCCTTGATGAATACCCGAATCTTGCGGTCCTCCAGCACCAGAGAAGCGAAATCCTTCCGGGCGAACCACACGGAATCCCATTTTCGGAAGCTCCCCAGGCGAAAACCGATGGGGTGAACTTTTTGGCCCAATCCCTGCCTCCTTATTTCAGTTGCCAGTAGTCAGTAGTCAGTTACTTAATCGGAAAACCCAAGTGACCCCTCTGGCTACTGGCTACTCTTCATTTCCCGGGCCCTTCCTTGAGGACCACGGTAATGTGGCTGCTTCTCTTGAGGATGCGGTTAACCCGCCCCATGGCCCTGGCCTGAAAGCGCTTCAGGCTGGGACCGCCGTCTATCTGGACCCCTTTGACCACCAGGGTGTCCACATCCACCTGGGAGCGTTGTTCGGCATTGGCCACCGCGGCCACCATCACCTTGCGCACCAGCCTGGCGCCCCGCTGCGGCATAAACTGCAGCATGGAAAGGGCCTCACCCACCTTCTTGCCCGGCAGCAGTTGGGCCACCAATCGCAGTTTTAGCGGGGAGATGCGCAAAAATTTAGCCCGGGCTGTGATCTCCATGACTATTTCTTACCCACTTTAGATTTGCGATCCCCGGCGTGGCCGCCAAAATGGCGGGTGGGGGAGAACTCCCCCAGCTTGTGCCCCACCATGTTCTCGGTGACGTACACCGGGATGAACTTCTTGCCGTTGTGCACCGCCAGGGTCAGGCCGATAAAGTCCGGGGTGATGGTGGAACGCCGGGACCAGGTCTTGATCACCCGGCGGTCCTGGGTCTCCCGGGCCTTATGCACCTTGGCCTCCAGGCTGTCCTGCACATAGGGTCCCTTATTCAGTGAACGGGCCACGTCTCTCCCCTCTACTTCTTAGACCGGTGTTTGATGATGCTGCGGTCGCTGTCCTTGGGCTTTTTGCGGGTCTTGAACCCCTTGGTGGGCACCCCCCACGGGGTCACCGGATGCCGGCCCCCCGAGGACTTGCCTTCGCCGCCGCCCATGGGATGGTCCACCGGGTTCATGGCTACGCCTCGCACGTGGGGCCGCTTCCCCAGCCAGCGTTTGCGCCCGGCCTTGCCCAGGGCGACATTTTCCTGTTCCGCATTGCTCAACTGGCCGATGGTGGCCCGGCAATCCACCGAGACCATGCGCACTTCCCCGGAAGGCAGCTTCAGATGGGCGTTCTTCCCTTCCCTGGCCATCAACTGGGCGTAGGCGCCCGCGGCCCGGGCCAGCTGCCCGCCCTTGCCGGGCTTCATCTCCACGTTGTGCACCAGGGTGCCGGTGGGAATATTGGCCAGGGCCATGGAATTGCCCGGCTTGATGTCGGCCTCGGGGCCGGCCACCACCAGGTCGCCCACCTGCAAACCCTGGGGAGCCAGAATATAGCTCTTCTCCCCGTCGAGATAATGGAGCAGGGCAATACGGGTGGTGCGGTTGGGATCGTATTCGATGGCCGCCACCTTGGCCGCCACCCCCAGCTTATTGCGTTTGAAGTCGATGAGCCGGTAGCGCCGTTTATGCCCGCCGCCCCGGTGGCGGCAGGTGACCCGGCCGTAGCTGTTGCGGCCCCCGGTCTTTTTCAAGGTCCTTACCAGGCTCTTCTCCGGGGCGCCGCGGCTGATCTCGGCAAAATCCAGGGCCGTCTGATGCCGCCGCCCGGCGGAGGTTGGCTTCCGGGAAATCAGAGCCATTTCTAGATCTTCCTCTTATTATTTAAGAACAATTATTAAGTTTTTTAAATCTTTACTGACCACTTACCACTATTCTTACAGCCCTTCGTAACCGGGAATCTTTTCTCCGGGAGCCAGGGTGACGATGGCCTTTTTCCAATGGGAACGCACCCCTTCTTTCTTTCCCACCTGTTTCTTTTTGCCTTGCATCTGGATGGTGTTCACCCCCAGCACCTTCACCTTGAAGAGGTCCTCGATGGCCTTGCGGATCTCGATCTTGTTGGCCTTGACATCCACCTTGAGGGTCAGCTTGTTGGCCGCCTCCTTCAGGGAATGGGTCTTTTCCGTAATGATGGGCCCCTTAATGAGCTGATAATAAGGCTTCATTTGGCCAACCTCGCTTCGATGGCCGCCAGCGCCGGGGAAAACAGCACCAGGTGGTCGTACTTCAGGATGTCATAAACGTTCAGGCCCAACGGCAGCATCACCTGGACCCCCGGCACGTTCCGGGCGCTCAACTCCAGGGCCTGGTTCCCTTCGGGGGAGATGAACAGCGCCTTGCCGATCTCGAAGGTCTTCAGCACCGCGATAAAATCCCGGGTCTTGGGCTGGCGGTGCGGATAATCATCCAGCACCAGCAGTTGGCCGTTCTCCAGCTTGCTGCTCAAGGCCATCTTCAGGGCCAGCCGCCGCACCTTCTTGGGCAAGGTGTAGGCGTAGCTCCGGGGTCTGGGGCCGAAGGTGGTGCCGCCCCCCTTCCAGACCGGGGAGCGATTGCTGCCGGCCCGGGCCCGGCCGCTGCCTTTCTGGCGCCAGGGCTTGCGGCCGCCGCCGCGCACTTCCCCCCGGGTCTTGGTGGAGGCGGTGCCGCTCCGGCGGCAAGCCCGCTGCCAGGTCACCACTTCGTGGAGCACGTCGCCCCGCACCGCCACCCCAAAGATGCTATCTTTGAGGTCCAGTTCCCCGACCTTTTCCTTTTGAATATTGTAGATGTCCACTGTGGGCATGGTTTCAGCCAACCTTCCGAATGAACAGCAGGCCCCGCGGGGGGCCGGGCACCGCGCCTCTTACCAGCAGCAGATGGTCTTCCGGGCGCACGTCGATCACTTCCAGGTTCTTCAGGGTCACCCGGGCGTTGCCCATCTGCCCCGGCAGCTTCTTGCCCGGAACGACCCGGGAGGGATAAGCGCTGGCGCCGATGGAGCCGGGGGCCCGGTGGTTCATGGAGCCATGGCTCATGGGGCCGCGATGGAAGTTATAACGCTTTATGGTGCCGGCAAAGCCTCGACCCTTGCTGGTGCCGGTAATGTTCACCAGATCCCCGACGACAAACTGCTCCACGGTGATCTCCTGGCCCTCGGTAAAGGAACCCGCCTCTGGCAGGCGCACCTCCCGGAGATACCTGAAGCCGCTTTTGGCGCCGTGCTTTTGCAAATGACCCTTTTCCGGCTTGTTCAGCTTCTCCAGGGGGCGCCGCTCAAAGCCCACCTGCACCGCCTGGTAGCCCTCCTTGGCGCCGGTCTTTTCCTGCACCACAAAGCAAGGGCCGGCTTCGATGACCGTGACCGGCACTGCCAGGCCATCGGAATCGAAGATCTGGGTCATCCCCAATTTCTTGCCAAATAATCCCCCGGGCATGGTCAACCTCTGTTTGCTGTTTGCTGTTTATCTGTCTTCTGGGTTCATGAACTACAGAAAAGAGATAAACCGCAACCTGGATACCTTCTGCTGTTCTGGCTTCTAAAATTCTTTTTCCCTTGGGAAAACCGAAAACCGCAAAACCGCCTTTATACCTTAATCTCCACATCCACCCCGGCCGCCAGGTCCAGCTTGCTGATGGCGTCCATGGTCTGCTGGGTCGGCTCCAGGATGTCCAGGAGTCTTTTATAGGTGCGCATCTCGAACTGCTCCCGGGACTTTTTGTCGATGTGGGGCGAACGCAGCACCGTGTATTTGTTGATCTCCGTGGGCAACGGGATGGGACCCGCCACCCTGGCGCCCGTGCTGCGGGCCGTCTCTACGATCTCCAAGACCGACTTGTCCAGCAGCTTGTAATCGTAGGATCGCAGACGGATGCGAATCTTGGGTGTGATCATCGGTTCCCCTTATTCCAAAATCTGGCTTACCACGCCGGCGCCCACGGTGCGGCCACCTTCCCGGATGGCGAAGCGCAGCCCGTCTTCCAGGGCCACCGGGGTAATCAGGGTCACTTCCAGGGCGACGTTGTCCCCGGGCATCACCATCTCCACCCCTTCGGGCAGGGTCGCCACCCCGGTGACGTCGGTGGTCCGCAAATAAAACTGCGGCCGGTAACCGGAGAAAAATGGCGTGTGGCGGCCACCCTCCTCCTTGGTGAGTACGTAGACCTCGGCCTTGAACTTGGTGTGCGGCGTGATCGATCCCGGCTTGGCCACCACCTGGCCCCGCTCCACCTCTTCCTTCTTGATGCCCCGCAGCAGCAGCCCGACGTTGTCTCCCGCCTGCCCATAGTCCAGGGTCTTCCGGAACATCTCCACCCCGGTGCACACCGTCTTCTGGGTCGGGGCGAATCCCACGATCTCGACTTCCTCCCCCACCTTGACCTTACCCCGCTCCACCCGGCCGGTGACCACCGTGCCCCGGCCCGAGATGGTAAAGACGTCCTCCACGGGCATCAAAAAGGGCTTGTCGACGTCCCGCACCGGCTCCGGAATGTAGCCGTCCAGGGCCTCCATCAGGGCAAAGATCGGCGCCACCTCCGGAGACTTTAAGTCATCCGACTCCAGGGCCTTCAGGGCCGAACCCCTGATGATGGGTATGTCGTCCCCGGGAAAGTCGTACTTGGAGAGCAGTTCCCTGAGCTCCAGTTCCACCAGCTCGATGAGCTCCGGGTCGTCCACCAGGTCCACCTTGTTCAGGAAGACCACGATGAACGGCACCCCCACCTGCCGGGCCAGCAGGATGTGCTCCCGGGTCTGGGGCATGGGGCCGTCGTCCGCCCCCACCACCAGGATGGCCCCGTCCATCTGGGCCGCCCCGGTAATCATATTCTTGATATAATCCGCATGCCCCGGACAGTCCACGTGCGCATAGTGGCGCTTCTCCGTCTCGTATTCCACGTGCGCCAGGGCGATGGTGATGCCTCGCTCCTTCTCCTCCGGCGCCTTGTCGATCTGGTCGAAGGGCACGTACTGGGCCAACCCCTTCTTGGCCAAATGCTTGGTAATGGCCGCGGTCAAGGTCGTCTTCCCATGGTCGATGTGACCGATCGTCCCTACGTTCACGTGCGGCTTCTTGCGCTCAAACTTCTTCTTGGCCATTAGGACTTCCTCCTAATATCAGGGGGCATCATGCCCGGGCTTGACGCCGGCCCAAGATCTCCTCCGCCAGGGAGGCGGAAACGGGCTCATAGTGATCGAATTGCATGGTGAAGGTGGCCCGGCCCTGGGTGGAACTGCGCAAGGCCGTGGAGTAACCGAACATGGTGACCAGGGGGACCTGGCCATGAATAATCTGGGTGGAGCCCCGGGATTCCAGACCGGTGACGCGGCCCCGGCGGGCATTCAACTCTCCCATCACTTCGCCCACAAAATCCTCGGGCGCTACCACTTCCAGGTCCATGATGGGCTCCAGCAACACCGCCCGGGCTCTTTTGGCCGCCTCTTTGAAACCCATGGAGCCGGCGATAAAGAAGGAGCGCTCCGAGGAGTCGACTTCATGATAGGAGCCATCCACCAAAAGCACTTCCAGGTCCACCATGGGGTAGCCCAGGATGCCGGTGGCTGCCGCCTCTTTGACGCCCTTCTCCACTGCGGGGATGAATTCCTTGGGAACCGCGCCCCCGACGATCTTGTTGGTGAAGACCACCCCGGCGCCAGCCTCCAGGGGTTTGACCTCCAGGACTACGTGCCCGTACTGGCCTCGCCCGCCGCTCTGCCGGATGAATTTCCCTTCGGCCCGGGCCTCTTCGGTGACGGTTTCCCGATAGGCCACCTGGGGTTTGCCCACCCGGGCATCCACCTTGTATTCCCGCAGCAGGCGGTCCACGATGATCTCCAGGTGGAGTTCCCCCATGCCGGAGATGATGGTCTCCCCGGTTTCCGGGTCAGAGTGCCGCCGGAAAGAGGGGTCCTCCGCGGCGATGCGGCTCAAGGCCTGGCCCAGCTTATCCTGATCCGCCTTGGTCTGGGGCTCGATGGCAATGTCGATCACCGGCTGGGGAATATGCAAGGTCTCCAGGATCACCGGCTCCCGTTCGTCCGCCAGGGTGTCCCCGGTAGTGGTGCTCTTGAGCCCCACCGCGGCGACGATGTCCCCGGCGTAGGCCATGGGGATCTCTTCCCGCTTGTTGGCGTGCATCTTCAGCAAGCGGCCGATGCGTTCCTTCACGCCCTTGGTGGAGTTCAATACCGCGCCGCCGGAAGGGAGCACTCCGGAATAGACCCTGATAAAGGTGAGATTGCCCACATAGGGGTCGGAGACCAATTTGAAGGCCAGAGCCGCCAGGGGCGCCTCATCCGACGGGGGGCGCTCCACCACCTGGCCCTTGGCATCCAACCCTTGCACCGGGAGAATGTCCAAAGGCGACGGCAGGTAATCCACCACCGCGTCCAGCAGCTGCTGGATGCCTTTATTCTTGAAGGCGGAGCCGCACAGCACCGGTACCAGGGCCAGGGTAAGGGTACCCTGGCGCAAGGCCCTCTGCATCAGGGCCACATCCACCGGTTCATCGGCCAAATAGCGCTCCATAAGTTCTTCGTCCACTTCCGCCAGGGCTTCCTGGAGCAACTGCTGCTGCTCCTGGGCCAACTCCCGGTAGTCCGCCGGGATCTCCCCCACCTCGAAGCTCATCCCCTTGCTGGCCTCGTCGAAGACCACCGCCTTCATCTGGACGATATCGATCACCCCTTGAAACTGGTCTTCCTCTCCCAAGGGCAACTGCACCAACACCGGGTTGGCCTTGAGGCGCTCCCGCATCATCTTCAGGCAGCGGGCGGTATCCGCGCCCACCCGGTCCATTTTGTTGATGAAGGCCAGGCGGGGGACGCCGTAGCGGTCGGCCTGGCGCCAGACCGTCTCGCTCTGAGGCTCCACGCCGCCCACCGCGTCGAAGACCGCCACCACCCCATCCAACACCCGCAGGGACCGCTCCACTTCGATGGTGAAGTCCACGTGGCCCGGGGTGTCAATGATGTTGATGCGATGGTCTTTCCAGTAACAGGTGGTGGCCGCCGAGGTAATGGTGATCCCCCGCTCCTGTTCCTGCTCCATCCAGTCCATTACCGCCTGGCCGTCGTGCACCTCTCCCAGGCGGTGCGTCACCCCTGTGTAGAAGAGGATACGCTCCGTGGTGGTGGTTTTACCGGCGTCGATGTGGGCCATAAACCCAATATTCCGTACCCGGTGTAACGGGGTCTGTCTCGCCAAAGTTATTACCAACGATAATGAGCGAAGGCCTTGTTGGCCTCCGCCATCTTATGAGTATCTTCCCTTTTCTTAATGGCCGCGCCCCGGTTGTTGGCGGCGTCCATCAGTTCCGCGGCCAGCTTGGCCTCCATGGACTTTTCGCTCCGCGCCTTGGCATAGCTGATGAGCCAGCGGATGGCCAGGGAAACCCGGCGGTCGGCCCGCACCTCCACCGGCACCTGGTAGGTGGCGCCGCCCACCCGCCGGGACTTCACTTCGATCAGGGGCTTGACATTGTCCACCGCCTGGTGAAAGAGCTTCAAGGACTCGTCATTGCCCCGCTGGCCCAGAATCTCCATGGCATTGTACAGGATGCGCTGGGCGATGCTCTTTTTGCCGCAATCCATCAACCCGTTGATGAAACGGCTCACCAGCAGGTCGTTGTATTTCAAATCGGCGATGGCCTGTCTCCTGGCCACTCCCCCTTTTCTGGGCATAAAAACCTCGGTTTTTGGTTTTCAGTTTTCGGCTGCAAAAACCTTCTAGATTTCTTCTTTGAATCGAGTTAATCGTTTTGTTCTAAAGGAAGGTATCCATCCCCCATACCGCATACCGTTTTTTTATCCAGTTTCGGTTTTCGGTTCAGGGCGCCATGGTTCTTTTTGGCCTTTACCGGAAAACGCCAACCGTCACTTCGGCCGTTTGGCCCCGTACTTGGACCGGCCCCGGCGGCGGTCCTGAACCCCTGAGGCGTCCAGGGTACCCCGGATGACGTGATAGCGCACCCCGGGCAGGTCCTTCACCCGGCCGCCCCGGATCAAGACCACCGAGTGTTCCTGGAGATTATGCCCTACCCCCGGGATATAGGTGGTCACCTCGATGCCGTTGGTGAGACGCACCCGGGCCACCTTGCGCAGCGCCGAATTGGGCTTCTTGGGGGTGGTGGTATAGACCCGGACGCACACCCCCCGCTTCTGGGGGCAGCTTTGCAGGGCCGGGGAGGCGGTGCGCTTCTTCATCTTCTCCCGCCCCTTGCGAATCAACTGGTTAATGGTCGGCATGTATCTATGCTCCAGGCGGCCCGCCGGATTAGGCAGGCCAACTAAAAATAATAATGTTAATCAATTTAGAGCAACTTTGTCAATGTTTTATTGCTCCGGCAAGCTCTCGAGCTCCATCCCGGCCTCCACCTCCGCCGCCAGTTCCGCGGGCTCCGGCAGGACTGCAGCCAGTTCCTCATCCGACATTCTGATATTCATTTCCCGGTAGACGTCCAGCCCGGTGCCCGCGGGGATGAGACGCCCCATGATGACGTTCTCCTTGAGGCCCCGCAGGTAGTCGATCTTGCCCTGCACCGCGGCGTCCGCCAGCACCTTGGTGGTCTCCTGAAAGCTGGCCGCCGAAATCCAGGACTCGGTGGTCAGAGAGGCCTTGGTGATCCCCAACAGCAGCGGCTCACCGGTGGCCGGCCGTTTGCCTGCGCCCAGGGCCCGGTCGTTCTTTTCCTGAAAGACCCATTTTTCCACCTGTTCGCCCATGAGGAAGTCGGTCTCGCCGGGGTCCACCACCTTGATGCGCCGCAGCATCTGCCGGACGATGACCTCGATGTGCTTGTCGTTGATCTTCACCCCCTGGAGGCGGTAGACCTCCTGGACTTCATCCACCAGATAACGGGCCAGTTCCTTGAGGCCGCTGATGTTCAGGATATCGTGGGGGTTGGCGGAGCCGTCCATCAGGGGTTCTCCGGCCCGGACAAAGTCGCCTTCCTGCACCGCCACGTGCTTGCCTTTAGGGATCAGGTACTCCTTGGGCTTGCCCACTTCCGGGGTGACGATGATCTTGCGTTTGCCCTTGATGTGGCGGCCGAAGGAAACCACCCCGCTGATTTCGCTGATGATGGCGGTTTCTTTGGGTTTGCGCACCTCGAAGAGCTCCGCCACCCGGGGCAGGCCGCCGGTGATGTCCTTGGTTTTGGTGGTTTCCCGGGGAATCTTGACGATAACGTCCCCGGGAAAGACTTCATCGCCTTCATTCACCATGAGGATGGCGCCCACCGGCATGAAGTAGCGGGCAAAGGCCGGGCTCCCGGGAATGCGGGCGGTGGCCCCGGTTTCGTCCTTCACCGAGATGCGGGGCCGGAGCTCCGGGTCCCGGCTCTCGATGATGAGGCGGGAGGCCTTGCCGGTCACCGGGTCCACCCGTTCCTGCACGGTGGTGTTGTCCACGATGTCCCCGAACTTGATGCGGCCGCCCACTTCGGTGAGCATGGCATTAGTAAAGGGGTCCCACTCCGCCAACACCAGGCCGGCCTCCACCGCCTGCTTCTCCTTCACCTTGATGTGGGCCCCGTAGGTCAGGGGGTAGCGTTCCCGTTCGATGCCTTTTTCGCTGACCAGGACCAGTTCCGCCTGGCGGCTCAGGTTCACCAGCTCGCCCTGACGGTCGACTACCATCTTGGGATTGTCGAAACGGACCCAGCCCTTCCCCCGGGACACGTGGAAGCTCTGTTCGACCCGCCGCGAGGCGGTGCCGCCGATGTGGAAGGTGCGCATGGTGAGCTGGGTGCCGGGCTCGCCGATGGATTGGGCCGCCAGAATACCGATGGCCTCGCCGTTGGACACCGTGGTGCCGTGGCCCAGGTCCCGGCCGTAACACTTGGCGCACACTCCCCGGCGAGTCTGGCAGGTCAACACCGAGCGGATCTGCACCCGCTCCAGGCCGGATTCCTCGATACGCCGGGAGGCGTCTTCATCGATCTCTTCGTTGGCCTGCACCAGCACTTCTCCGGTGTGGGGATCAACGATGTCATCCAGGCACACCCTCCCTAAGACCCGATCCCCCACCCGCTCGATGATTTCGCCGCCTTCTACCAGGGGAGTGACGAAGATGCCGTCGATGGTGCCGCAGTCCGCCTGGGTGATGACCGCATCCTGGGCGACGTCCACCAACCGCCGGGTCAGATAGCCCGAGTTGGCAGTCTTCAAGGCCGTGTCCGCCAGGCCTTTTCGGGCTCCGTGAGTGGAGATGAAGTACTGCAGCACCGTCAGGCCTTCCCGGAAGTTCGCGGTGATGGGGGTCTCGATGATCTCCCCCGAAGGCTTGGCCATCAGGCCGCGCATGCCCGCCAACTGCCGCATCTGATCCTTGCTGCCCCGGGCCCCGGAGTCGGCCATCATGAAGACCGGATTGAAGGAGGCCACCTCTTCCTGAAGCACCACCTTGGTGCCATCAGGAGCCACCACCTCCCGGACCACGACTTCCCGGGCCATTTCCGCCATCATCTCCGCGGCGATCTCGTCGGTGGCCTTGGCCCAGATGTCCACCACCTTATTATATTTTTCCCCTTCGGTGATCAGACCTTCCTGGTACTGCTCCTCCACCTGGGCCACCTCGGCCTGGGAGCTCTTCAGGACCGCGGCCTTGCCGGCCGGAATCATCATGTCGTTAATGGAGATGGAGATACCCGCCTGGGTGGCGTATTTGTAGCCCAGGTTCTTGAGTTGGTCCGCAAAGATCACCGTTTGCTTGATGCCGCACTTGCGGTAAGATTGGGCCACGAGCTTGCGAATCTCCTTCTTGGTCATGGTGGCGTTGATTAGGTCGAAGGAGAGGCCTTCCGGCAGGATTTCGCCGAGAATTACGCGGCCCACGGTGGTCTGGACAATCTTCCCATTAATTTTGACCGGAATCCTGGCCTGCAAATGGACTTCCCCCTGATCATAGGCCGCCCTGACCTCACCCGGATTGGGGTAGGGGACCAGCTCGGGATGCTGGAAGGGGTTAAAGGTTTCCAAATCCTCGATGATTTTTTCGCCTTTGGCGAAGGGGCGCTCCCGGGTTAAATAGTAGAGCCCCAGGACGATATCCTGGGTGGGAATGATGATGGGATCGCCGTTGGCCGGGGAGAGGATGTTATTGGTGGACATCATCAAGGCCCGGGCCTCGATCTGGGCTTCGATGGAGAGCGGCACGTGCACGGCCATCTGGTCGCCGTCAAAGTCGGCGTTAAATGCGGTGCATACCAAGGGGTGCAGTTGGATGGCCTTGCCCTCGATGAGGATGGGCTCAAAGGCCTGAATCCCCAGGCGATGCAGGGTGGGGGCCCGGTTGAGCATCACCGGATGCTCCCGCACCACCTCATCCAGGATGTCCCAGACCTCCGGGGTCTCCCGGTCCACCAGGCGCTTGGCCACCTTGATGGTGGTGGCGTATCCCCGAGACACCAGCTTGTGGAAGATAAAGGGCTTAAAGAGCTCCAGGGCCATCTGCTTGGGCAGGCCGCACTGGTGCAGCTTCAGTTCCGGGCCGATAACGATGACCGAGCGGCCGGAGTAGTCCACCCGTTTGCCCAGCAGGTTCTGGCGAAAGCGCCCCTGCTTGCCCTTGAGCATGTCGGAGAGGGACTTCAGGGCTCGCTTGTTAGGGCCGGTGATGGTGCGGCCGCGGCGGCCGTTTTCGAAGAGCACGTCCACTGCTTCCTGGAGCATGCGCTTTTCATTGCGAATGATGATGTCCGGGGCGCTGAGTTCCAGGAGGCGTTTCAGGCGGTTGTTGCGGTTGATCACCCGGCGGTAGAGGTCGTTGAGGTCCGAAGTGGCGAAGCGGCCGCCGTCCAGGTGCACCAGGGGGCGCAGGTCCGGCGGCAACACCGGGATCACTTCCATCACCATCCATTCGGGCCGCTGGGCCGATTCCCGGAAGGCGTCGATGATCTTTAGCCGTTTGCCCAGCTTCTTGCGCTTGGCGTCGGAGGCAGTCTTGCTCATTTCGGCCCGCACTTCCTTGGACAGGGTCTCCAGGTCCAGGACCTTCAACATCTCCCGGATGGCCTCGGCGCCCATGCCGGCCTTGAAACGGTCTCCGAACTCCTCCCGGGAGGAGCGGTATTTCTCTTCGGAGAGCAGGCTCCCTTTGACCAGGGTGGTGTCACCGCCCTCAACCACCACGAAGGCCTCAAAATAGAGGATCTTTTCCAATTCCTTCAGGGTCAGGTCCAGGAGGTTGCCGATCTTGCTGGGTAAACTCTTCAAGAACCAGATGTGCACCACCGGGCAGGCCAGTTCGATGTGGCCCATGCGCTCCCGGCGCACCTTGGACTGGATTACCTTCCAGGCTCGGCCGGATACGGGCGCAGCACCCGCACCTGGCTGCGGCGCGCCTATCCGGCAGCTCGCCACATACCGGCGGAAGCTGGCCACCGACACCGCCAGCCCCCGCTCATCACGCAGCCGCTGATGAATCGTCGCCATCGTCACGTCCGCCTCCAGCTGGGCGGCGATGTAATCGTGGTGCTCAGCGATCGCCGGCCAGGTCACCTGCCGCAGCCGGGTATCGGCCAGCTCCGGGAACCACTCCCGCACCCGGGCGGCCCACTCCGCCTCGCTGGCGGGCGGCCCGCCCGGCCGCATCCCCGCCGCGCCCGCCGCGGCCGTGTACTTGCGGATCGTCCGCCGGTCCACGCCCAGGCTGGCCGAGATCTGGTTCTGCGACCGTCCCGCGTGCCAGTGGATCAAGATCTCCGAAATATCGATCACGTCGAAGCTTCTCCTTGCCATCGGCCCCCCGCCCTCGAGACGGGGAGAACGCTGCTCCTGCCTGATGGCCAGGTCCACCCGACACCCGCCAGGACTCGATCACCTCCCGTGCGTGTCGAAGATCCACGAACCAGTTCTGGTTCAAGCATTCATCCCGGAACTTCCCGTTGAAGCTTTCGATCAATGCGTTCTGCGTAGGCTTGCCGCGCTCGATGAAGTGCAGCGCCACCTGATTTTGATACGCCCACTGATCCACGACCCGGCTGGTGAACTCTGTCCCGTTATCCACCTGGATCGCTACCGGTGTTCCGCGTCGTTCCCGCAGCGACTCCAGTACCCGCACCACACGCAGGCCGGGCAGCGACGTGTCCGGCTCGATTCGCAGGGCCTCTCGCGTGTAGCCATCCATCAGGTTCAGCGTTCGGAATCTCCGCCCGCCGGCCAGTTCGTCATGCGTGTAGTCCATCGTCCACACTTCATTGGCACGCGTCGGAAGAATCAGAGGCACTCGCGCTTCCGCTCGAAATCGCTTGCGCCTCCTACGCTGCATCGCCAGCCCTTCCTCCCGGTACAGCCGATACACCCGCTTGTGGTTGACCTGCCACCGAAGCACTCCGTCCTCGCCCTTCTCCCGTCGCAGGAAAATGTACAGCCGCCGATAGCCGAATCGCGGGCGCTCGGCTGCCAACTCCCGAAGCCGAGCCCGCAACGCCGCTTCGTTCCGTTCCTTCCGCCGGTACCGCCAGCTCCCGCGGTGCATCCCGATCAGCCCACAGGCGCGTCGCTCGCTGAACCCTGCTTGTTCCCGCACGACACGCACCGCTTCTCGCTTCGCCCGCGGGCCTACCACTTTTTTGCCAGTACCACCTTCAGCGCGTCCAGGTCCAGGGCTTGCTGCGCCACGATCTTCTTCAGCCGCCCGTTCTCATCCTCCAGCTGACGCAGCCGCCGGGTCTCGCTCACTTCCAGACCCCCGTATTTCGCCTTCCAGTGGTAGAACGTAGCGGTACTGATTCCAATCCGGCGGCAGAGGTCCTTCATGGGAACTCCCGCCTCCGCCTCCTTCAACACCCCAACGATCTGCTCTTCACTAAACCGGCTTCCTTTCATGGCGCTTCTCCTCTCGTGGTCTTATACCCGGAGAAGCTAAGCTTTGGCTGGACTAAATTTCGGGGAGTATTGCTCCCCGCTAAAACTGGACAGCCTACCTAGGTAGAATCAGGGCCTCCAAAACAGGAGGCACCATGGGCAGGAGACCACGCGTAGATCGATCCCCCGAAGAGAAGTGGCAGATCGTACAGGAAGGAATCAAGAGCGGGAACGTTTCGGAGACGTGCCGGCGACATGGCATTTCACCATCACTGTTGTATCGATGGAGAGACGAAGCGGAGGCGGGAGCAAAGGCAGCGCTTGGGGGGAAAAGCGCTGCCGCGGGCGAAACCGAGAGAGGACCAGCGCATCCGGCAGCTGGAACGGACGCTGGGACGGAAATCTCTAGAGATTGAAATCCTAAAAAACGTCGTGGGGGAGTGAGCTGCGGTGAGGTTTACTCCCAGGCGCGGGGACTGGTGGGGCAGGGATACACGGCCACGCTGGTGGCCACGACCCTGCTCATCAGCCGGTCCAGCCTGTACTGCCGAAAGAAGCCACGAGGCAGCCGGGCCGATCGGACCTACGATGAACAGATCGTGGTCGTCGTGGGGAGAAACTGGCCTACGGCTATCGGCGAGTCGACTGGTGGCTACAACGGAAGAAAGGTCTCCCCGTGAATCGCAAGCGTGTATTGCGGGTAATGCGGGAACGCGGGTTGCTGGTGCGGCCTCGTCGTCTCCGTGCTCGTCGCAGGAAAGAATGGGGCCGCGTGGAAGCGAGCTGTCCGAACGAGATCTGGCAGTCGGACATGACCAAAGTCTGGGCCGGCCCGTCGGTGGGTTGGGCTTACCTGGTGTGCGTGATCGACTGCTGCACGCGAGAGATCGTAGGCTGGAATCTTTCCCATCGCTGCCGGACTGAAGACGCACTGAACGCCATCGAGCAAGCCGTGCTGCATCGGCTTCCCGCCGGCAGCCGCGAAGCCACATTGACGCTCACCACCGACAATGGCACCCAGTTCACCTCCTCCCGGACTTCTGTGGAAACCCTATCGCGGCTGGGCATCACCCACCGCCGCACGGCCTACCATCACCCGGAAGGTAACAGCTACATTGAACGGTTCCATCGCAGCTTGAAGGAAGAGGAAGTCTGGACTGCGGAGTATCGGAGCTTGGAAGAAGCTCGCGCCAGCATCGCCCGTTGGATCGAGGAGTACAATCATGACCGGCCTCATCGCGGGGTCAAAAATCGCACGCCGCATGAGGCCTTCTTGGCTTTCAAAGCTGCACTAAAAAACGAGGCCCTGAC
>CAWEWX010000038.1:0-25132 GCA_963812655.1 uncultured delta proteobacterium
GGGGGCATCCTTGAGTTTCGAGTTTTAGGGGCGACAGTGGCACAGGCTTCCAGCCTGTGATTGGGTCGCCCGGTTTTTAGTTTTGGGTTTTGAGTTTTGAGTTTTCGGTATTCCGTTGCTCCGTTTTTATTAAAGAAAAACCAACTCTTACGACGGCGCCTTGGCTCACAGGCCCCGCAGCGGTCTTGCGGATGACCCACCCTCCCCTGGCGAGCTCTTAAAATATTCTGCCTATTTTAACTCAAAACTCGAAACTTCTTACAAAAAACCCGAAACTTCATTAAAACTTCCCAAAACTCCCTCCAGGAGCCCGGCGTCCACCACCACCAGGGAGTCCTGGCCAAATACCTCCAGGATAGTCAGGATGAGCAAGGCCCCGGCCACCATGACCCCAGCCTTGGCGGGCTCGATCCCGGGAAGCCTGGCCCGCTCCGCCTCAGGCAGCCGGCAGATGATCTCGCTCAGCTCCGCCACCCGGGTCCGGGTCAGGAGCAGGTTATTGACCCGGTTCGGATCGTAGCGGGCCAGCCTCAGGTGCATGGCCGCCAGGGTGCTCACCGCCCCGGCGGTGCCCACCAGTCTTGCCCCGCGCAGCCGCTCCGGCGGGAAGTTCAGGTCCCGGAAGCGCGTCAAATCCTGGGCAACGCGCCGCTTCAGGGCGGCCACCTTCTCCGGGTCTGGCGGGTCGCCCAGGGGATGGGCCTGGCTCAGGGTGAGGACCCCCAGGGGCAGGCTGGCGAACTGCGATTCCCGCCCCGGCCGCGCCAGGGCGAACTCGGAGCTGCCGCCGCCCGCGTCGACCACCAGGACCGGGGTCGCCAGATATGGGGGGGCCAGCGCCGAGAGCACCCCCTGCAAAGATAGGCGAGCCTCCTGCTCCGGGGCCAGAACCAGAACTTCGAGGCCCAGCCCCTTACGCAGCCGCTCCAGGAAGGTGGGGCCGTTCTTGGCGGCCCGCACCGCGTGGGTAGCCACTACCCGGCAGTTCTCCACCTGATAGTCGGCCAGCACCTGCTTAAAACCTGACAGGGCCTGGAGGGTTCGGGCCATGCCCTCCGGGGCCAGCTCACCGGTTTGGGCCAGGCCCCGGCCCAGGCCGGTGATTTCCCGGAGGTGCAGCAGGAGGTGGAATTGCCCGGGTCCTCTGGGTTCCGCCACCGCCAGGCGCACGGTGAGGCTGCCCAGATCGATGGCGGCGAAACGGATTTTTTTTAAGGGGGAATGGCCGGCGCCGGTCATATAATAGCTGTCAGCTTTCAGCCATGTAGGGTGCGCACTGCGCACCAAAATATTGCTTCTTCCTATAATCTAAATGGCGCGCAGTGCGCACCCTACAGGAGCTATTTTTTGAACGAGGTTAGCAATTGGCTCTACCCTTTGGTCTTTTGCCTTTAGCTGATAGCTGACAACTGCTTTTTCTTCAATCCTTTTCCAAGACATAGATCTCCGGCAAGGTGCGCTGCTGCTCGCCGCAGTCCAGGCCGTAGCCCACCAGGAACCCCTGGGCCACCGGGAATCCTACGTAGTCCAGAGGGACCTCCACCTCCCGGCGTTCCCATTTGTCGATGAGGCAGCAGATCTTCAACGACCGGGGCCGGTGCCTGGCCAGGTGCTCCCTGAGGAAGTCTAAAGTGAGGCCGGTGTCCACGATGTCTTCCACGACGAGGACATGGCGGTCCCGCAAGGGCACCTCCACGTCCTTGGTAATGTAGACTTCACCGGAGGTCTCGGTGCCGGCCCCATAACTGCGGAGGCGGACAAAATCCACCTCCACCGGAAACTCCAGGGCCCGCACCAGGTCGGCCATGAAAATGAAAACGCCCTTGAGGACGCCCACCAGCACCGGGTTCAGGCCGGCATAGTCATGGCTGAGGCGGGCCCCCAGCTCCTGGATGCGCCCCTCCAGGTCCTGCCGGGAAAAGAGGCAACGCCTGGCGCCACCGTTCATAACCTTCCTCCTCACCGCTAACCTTAGAAAAAGAGGGACAGGTTGTCAAACCCTAATCAGCAAGGCGCGGTTAAGCCCCCCCCCGCTCTTTCCCTGATCGGGAGATCCATAAACGGCTCAGGCCTCGGCGATCCCCGCCCCGGTGATGGTCACATACCGGTAGGGGGGCCCCAGGTATTCGTCCCGGGCCGCCAGTTTCTCCATGCCGGTCCGAGCCGCCGCCACCAGGCTGGAAATGGGGGCCTTCGCTTTAATGAGCCGGTCGAGCGTGAATTCCAGTCCCAGCCGCCGGGGCAGGGTGAAGACCTCGGTCACCCGGTTATATTCGATTTTGGGAGGCTGGGGCCGGTCCCAAATGACGAACAGCTGACCGCCCGCAGCGGAGTAACCCGCCAGCAGCAGATACAGATTGACGATGGGGTCCGGCGGCGCCTTTTCACACATGCGGCGCAGGATCTCATCATAGCGGCCGCTGAAGAAAGGGATGGCCGCCTCGATGAGGGCGTTCAGGTCCGCCAGCCCTTCCTCTCGGGCAAAGGCTGCAAAGTCCTTGCAGAGATCGTGGGACTCGATGGCCCCGGCCGAAGCCAGGAGCGCCTGGGGAGTAACGGGCACTATCCGGTCCAGGGTGACGAAGCGTTCCTCACCATAAGGCTCAAACAGCACGGCGCGGCTGTCCGCGGCAACCAGGACCCCATCCGGGGCGGCACAAGCAATCAACTGTCCCATCTTATCCTCCTGAGGTAGGTAAGAAATCCGGTTCCCATAAAATAAATCTGATACTTAAGAAAATAATCCGGTTTCAGCCCCTGGCAAGGGAGGAATATGGGAAATGGGCCGGAAAATTGGCCGCGGGGCAGTAAAGAGGATGAACTCTCCGGCGGTTGGGTAGTGTCCTAATTTGGCTCCGCCACTTTCAGCGTTTTCTCAATTCCCTACATAAAAAATTCTCACCGCGCCTAAATTTCAAATGGCTATTAATCTGCCTCATTGCCCTCATTGCATATGGTCAATGCTGTGGCTACGCCTATCATATGGATACCACCAAAATGCATAAACCGAAAATTTGTAAATCTTGGTTTTTTGAAAGTAAAGATATGCTTCCTGAGCCAGAAAATTGGAAATTCTTTATATTTGATAATTCCATAAACATATATTGCCATAGTTCCATTTCGCAGTTGATCTATTTGTTCTGGGGTCAAAGGCGGCATACCGCCAACGACTTTATTGGTCGTTCCATCTTTGGGGATAATTGTCTTTGTAATATATTGACCAGTCTGCAAAGGGGGAAGATTAGAAGTAAGTGGAAATTCTTGAATGCACATATTGGCACCACAAATTACATCATAAGCAGGTGTTTGTCCCGAGTTTTTTATGACCATGCTTGTAAGAGGGCCTTTTTGGGGCTGAGTAATTGCTGCAACTGTGGGGATATATCCTTGCGGCAATGGGGATGGTGGATTAGCAACATTACAAATGGAAATTTCGTTTACAAAAACATAGGCCCTAAGTTGCCTTCTTGTAGTGCGGATCATTACAATAACGGTCCAGATAAGGGCACCGGCCTGGAGAGACGTAAAGATAGCAATAATCCAAGTGGTAATTTCGATTCGGCGATTCGCCGCCGCTTGCTCCTTTTTCTCTTTTTTGGCTTCGGCGGCTTCATCTTGAGCATTTGGGCTGGGGGCTACCTTTACGATGAGAGGCCATTGCTCGGTGTCGCGCTGGTCATTCTCGGAATACTTTTTATTCTCGGGAGTTTGGGGCTTCTCGTTGCTACCCAATATCCCACTACTTGGGGTTGGCCCTTGTGATTGAGCAGCTATCGGATATCCACAGAACAAGGCGACGGATACGGCAATCAGGGCAAATATTTTCACCATAACGGCTTCGACCCCTGTGAGGAGGTTCCCATGAAATCTGAAAGCCACCATAGCGCAAAGGAGGGACTTATGCAACTTGACAAATTCGCTATACCGTGGAAAAGTGGGCCATCGGGTGCAGCTTTCAATTGCAGTTCCCATTCTGTCAGAGGTCCATATCCGTGGCAGCGCATCAATAAAATATGGAGGCTTGACGAATTGATTAAGATCATTGCTTCCGATGTCTGCACCATTCTTCGGGAACTTAAAGACCTTGAAGGATTGTTATCCGAGACAGGCAAAGCCAGGGGAGGGGCCACTCAGATTTCATCTAAAGATAACATAATTGAAATTTTGGCCTGTTTTAAAGAAGGACTCGAAAAGATCGAAATGGAAGCAACAATTGAGCGTATTTCGCAAATTGAAGAACGTATAAAAGGGGGTGGCAATTGTAGTTTTGACGTAATACAAGCGGAAATTAAAGGATTGCACGATACTATTTTTTTTGAGTTGCGTAAGCATTGCTTTGTATATATTAAGCTAAATAATATTACTTATTTAGAGCAAGAGAAAATATTCGGGGATTCTGTTTATGATGCCTTTCCTTCGATTCGGGAGGAATTGAAAGATGCAGCTAACTGTTTGGCAGTAGAATTGTTTACCGCTAGTGTTTTTCATGCAATGAGAGCAACCGAAAAAGTATTGCGTATTTTAGCACGTGACAGGCGGGTCAAAATTAAAAAAACACTCATAAATTACGCAGGTTGGAAAACCATTATTGATGAAATTGCAAAGAAAGTTGACCAAATGGCGAAAGGTGCTTCTCGCAGTCCTCAAAAAGCTGAAATGCTGGAATTTTATAGAGGAGCTATTGGATCATTTATGGGATTTAAAGATGCTTTCCGTGATCATGTAAGCCATTCTCGCGAGTGCTATGATGCACTTCAGGCCCATAGTGTCTTTCTTCATGTGTGGTCTTTTATGGATAGGCTGTCTTCACGGCTCAAAGAGGATAGAATCCGTCCAATCGCTTGGAAACTTTAGTAATAAAAGACAGAGCTTAATTTATAACTTGCCCGCTTTATAATCGTGGACAATGGAAGCTCTGACTGCCTTTTCTGGGGAATCTACGGGGGGAACATGGAGAACAGCGTAATACCGTCTTTTTGTGCTTCCCTCTATCGGGGAGGACCACGCATAGCATTTATTAGACTGGGGGTGTCCCTTGAGAGTGAAAACTGAGATCATGCCGCTCCAAACGGTCTTTTCTCCAAACTTCTCTATAACGACGACATCTTCCAGAAAAGACGCCTGGCAGCCGTGCATTTGTTCAACAATTTGTTTTAAATTCTCGCTCATTACATCGTAAGGTAGCAAGGATTAAGCGAAAAATCAAGGAGGGTCCATACAATGAATATTCTGAGCCAGGGAAAACAGGAAGCCGCGATAGGGGCTCTGGTGGAAGGTGCCTCAATCCGGTCTGTTGAACGCATGACCGGGATTCACCGCGATACTATCATGCGCTTAACAGTTCGCATCGGACAGGGCTGTGAAAAGCTGATGGATTCCTATATGCAAAAGCTGAAATGCCAAACCATTCAGGTTGACGAGCTTTGGTGCTATGTCGGCAAAAAGCAGCGCCATCTCAAGGAAACCGATAATCTTGAGGAATTTGGCGATCAGTGGGTTTTCGTGGCTCTGGATGCCGAAACTAAACTGATACCCTCTTATTTGGTAGGGAAACGGACCGCCGCTAATGCTCAATCATTTCTTGAGGACCTCTCCACCCGGATTGAGAATCGAATCCAACTGAGCAGCGATTCGCTTCCCCTTTATGTCGATGCCGTAGAACTAGCCTTTGGAGCCGGTGTGGATTATGCTCAGGTTCTAAAAACGTATGAGGCCGAACCGATTGGCCCAGGGAGGTATTCGCCCCCCAAAGTCATAAGGGCTGACCGGGTTATCATTTCGGGCAGCCCGAAGCTATCCAAGGTTTCAACCTCTTATGTCGAAAGGCAAAACCTGACCATGCGGATGCAGATGCGCCGGTTTACCCGGCTAACCAATGCCTTTAGTAAGAAGCTGGAAAACCTCAAGGCAGCCGTGGCCCTGCATTTCGCCCATTATAACTTTGTCCGGGTTCACCAGACCTTGAGAGTGACCCCGGCCATGGAAGCAGGGGTGACTAATCGGCTATGGACCATAGCGGAGCTTTTGGAATGGGCAAATTAGGACACTACCGGCGGTTGGCGGCGTTTGCAAACGGCCAGGGAATATGCTACGTTTCCCATATCTTTTTAGACTCTTAGGAAGTTAGCAAGGACGCCCATGACTGCTTCCGATATCGAATCTTTGCCGGAGGAAATCGATGCGGAGATGGCCGAGCGCCTTCGGCCCCTGGTGAACGAAATCCTGGAGATCTTCAACGAGCGGCAAGTCTCACCCGCGGACGCCGGGATGGTGGTGCTCTCCCTGACTTACCGGCTGCTGGAGGTCCTGAAAGAGGCCCCGGAGGCCAGGCGCCATTTCATTACCACCCTGATCACCCTGATTAACAATTTCTTAACCGGCGAACTGGAATCCGCCAGCGGGCCAACGGGCGAATTCACGGTGAAGGAAGACTTTTAGACGGTAGTTTCCGACTTTCGGGATGTTATCTATGGAAGGCAAGGCCGCGAATATTCTGGAGTTGATCGGCCGCACCCCCATGGTGCGCCTGAACCGCCTCAACCCCAATCCCCGGGTCCAGATCTACGTCAAACTGGAATACTTCAACCCCGGGGGCTCAGTCAAAGACCGGCCGGCCCTGGCCATGATCGAGGCGGCTGAGGCGGCGGGCGAGCTCACCCCGGAGAAGACCGTCTTGGAAGCCACCAGCGGCAACACCGGCATCGGGCTGGCCCTGGTATGCGCCGTCAAAGGCTATCGGCTGCTGCTGGCCATGCCCGAATCCGCCTCCCTGGAGCGCAAAAGGATTCTCAAGGCCATGGGGGCCGAACTCCTCCTCACCCCAGCCCACCTGGGAACCGATGGCTCCATCGAGGAGGTCTATCGCCTGAGCCGGGAAAACCCGGAAAGATATTTTCTGGCGGATCAGTTCAACAACCCGGTCAACCCTGCGGCCCACCGGGCCACCGCCCAGGAGATCTGGGACCAGAGCGGCGGCCAGGTCACCATGGTGGTGGCCACTCTGGGCACCAGCGGTACGGTCATGGGCCTGTACCAATATCTGAAGGAGTTTAATCCGGCCATCCGGGTGGTGGCGGTGGAACCCTTCCTGGGCCATGCCATCCAGGGCTTGAAAAACATGAAGGAGTCTTATAAGCCGGGGATCTTCGACAAGGGCCGGACCGACGCCATCGTCAATATCGAGGATGAAGAGGCCTATGAGACCGCCCGGCGCCTGGCCCGGCAGGAGGGCCTGTTTCTGGGGATGAGCTCCGGGGCCGCAGTGGCCGTAGCCCTCCGCCAGGCCCGGGAGATGACGGAGGGCTTCATCGTAGTCATCGCCCCGGATGGCGGCGAACGTTATCTCTCCACCCAACTGTTCGTGGAGAAGGAGGTTCCCAGCCTCCGCTTTTACAACACCATGGCCCGGGCCAAGGAGGCCTTCCAACCCCGGCGCCCGGGGGAGGCGGCCATCTTCACCGACGGCCCGGCCCTTTACAGCAACCTCTCCCTGGGGGTGGCCCGGCGCCTGCTGCTGGCCGACCTCCTGGGCCGCTATCTCACCTCCCGGGGCCTCAAGGTGCGCCAGGTGGTGAGCCTCATCGACCTGGACGACCGCGCCATCGCCGGGGCCGAAGCCGCGGGCCAGGACTTGCCCCAGTTCACCGGCCGCTACCAGCGGGAGTTCTTTGAGGACCTGCGGGCCTTGCGCCTCCGGGAGGGGGCCCTTTTTCCCCTGGCCTCGGACCATATCGAGGAGATGGTCGCTCTCACCCGCAAACTCCTGGAGCGGGGCTTCGCCTATGAAAAGCTGCGCTCCGTCTATTTCGACATCTCCCGTTTCAAGGACTACGGCCGCCTCTCCGGCGTGGACCTGGGCAAGATCCGGGTGGGCAAAACCGTGGACCTGGACGAATACACCAAGGAAAACCCCCGGGATTTCACCCTGCTGAAACGGGCCAAGCTTTCGGAGCTGAAGAAGGGCCTCTATCATTCGACTCCCTGGGGCCAGGTGCGCCCCAGTTGGCACCTGGAGAGCGCCGCCATGGCCTTGAAGCACCTGAAGGAGACCGTGGACTTCCACGTGGGCGGGGTAGAGTCTCTTTTCCCCCACGATGAGAACGAGAATGCCCTGTTCGGGGCCGCCACCGGCACCCCTCTGGCCCACTCCTGGCTCCACTGCGAACGGGTGCTCAAGGAGGGCCGGCCCCTGAAGGACGAGGCCGCGGTCGCGGTCCGGGACCTCACCGCCCAGGGCTTCAGCGGCGCGGACCTGCGCTTCTTCCTGCTGGCCACCCACTACCGCAAACCCCTGGCCTTCACCCTGGAGAACCTCAAGGCCGCGGCCCAGGCCCGAGCCAGATTGGACCATTTCCTGGCGCGCCTTTCCCTGGTAGCCGAAGACCGGCCCGCCGACGGCGCCATCGAAGAGCGCCTCTTTCAGTTGAAGAAGGAGTTCGTCGCCTCTCTGGATGACGACCTCAACATCTCCCGGGTCCTCTCCGGCCTCTTCGCCCTGGTGGGGGATCTCAACGCCGACCTGGACCGGGGCAGGCTGGGGCAGGGAGCCGCGGCCGCGGTCGGCAACCGTCTCCGGGAGCTGGACGAAGTGCTGGCAGTGATGAACATGCCGCCACCAGCCGCCGCGACCCGGGACGAGGAGATCGAGGCGAAGGTCCGGGCCCGGGAAGAGGCCCGCCGGCGCCGGGATTGGACCGCTGCCGATGAGATCAGGCAAGAACTGGCCCAACAGAGCGTCGAGATCACCGACACCCCCGGCGGCCCCCACTGGCGCCGCCGGGGGTGAGGGGGGAGTGGAAGCAATTATTTGGGGGATGGGGCCAGGGGCAACGCCCCTGCCCCCTCCCCCAAACCCTCTCCCCCAACCCGCATAAGTAGGGGCGACCCGCTGGGTCGCCCCTAATAAAAGGCTATAGTGGCACAGGCTTCCAGCCTGTGATCCCGATCTCGTTCCCAGGCTAAACTTGGGAACGAGATCGCCAATGTAGGGTGGGCACTGCCCACCATTTCTTTAAAGTACCACAGGCTTCCAGCCGGTGATCGGGTCTAAAGAGAATCCCAGTGGCACAGGCGTCTCGCCTGTGCCCTTTGATAGCACCTGGTAGCCGCAGGCCCTAACAAAAAACCTGCGCTCCACTATGGAAAATGTAGCCGCAGGCTTTAGCCTGCGCCTGCGCCTCGAATTGGAGGCCAGGCCTGCCTCACGTTTACTACGCCCAAGGAGAGATCGGCAAAGACCAATTCGAGGAGGGTTTTTGGTTAGCGCGGGATATTCCGGGATAGACTGGTCGGGACGAGAGGATTTGAACCTCCGACCCCAGCGTCCCGAACGCTGTGCTCTACCAGGCTGAGCCACGTCCCGACCTGCTTTCAATTTATCCAAAAGGAAGGGCCGGGGCAAGAGAAATCGGGGAGATTTTAGTGGCACCTGCTTCCAGCCGGTGGCCAGGTGGAAAACCAGGGCCGCTAGACATCGCCCTGCCTTAAGGCGGTGGGCAGTGCCCACCCTACAATACCGGGCTAGGGAACCCCATGATTTGCCAAAGCTTTGCTTTGCACTCCAAGGCGCAGCTTAGGCCCTAAAGGCGTTCCCAAGTACAACTTGGGAACGAGAACCCGTTAATAGATTAACGGAAAAAATCAATGGCATTGCCTATAACCATCCCCTGGCGCCGGCTGCGGCTATTTTGCTGCCTGGCCCTGGTGGCCCTCACCCTAATGGCCGCGGGCTGCAAGGCCGCCAAAGAGGAGAAGCAGTATGGTGGCCCCGACACCGGCCCCGCTTATGGCGATTGGTTGATCGACGGCTCCATCGGTGACGCCAGCACCCTCTTGCCTCCCCTGGCCGTGGACAGCGCCTCCGGCGAAATCAATGGCCTGGTTTACGACGGCCTGGTGAAGTACGACGGCAACCTCAACTTGGTGGGCGCCCTGGCGGAGTCCTGGGAGATCTCCCCGGATGGCCTGACCATCACCTTCAAGCTGCGCCACGGCGTCAAGTGGCACGACGGCGCCCCCTTCACCGCCAAAGACGTCCTCTTCACCTACCAGGTGATGGTGGATCCCAAGACCCCCACCGCCTACGCCGGCAACTACCTCCAGGTGAAAAAAGCCGAGGCCCCGGACGACTACACCTTCCGGGTCACCTACGGCCAGCCCTTCGCCCCGGCCCTGGAGAGCTGGGGGCTGTCCATCCTCCCCCGGCACCTGCTGGAGGGCCAGGATCTCACCAAATCCCCTTTGGCCCGCCGGCCCATCGGCACCGGGCCTTATAAATTCCAGGAATGGCAGGGTGGGGAGAGGATCGCCCTCACCTACAATCCGGACTACTTCGAGGGCCGGCCTTATCTCAACGGCTATCTCTTTTTGGTAAAGCCTGACACGGCCACCATGTTCCTGGAGCTGAAGGCGGGCAATCTCGACCGCATGAGCCTCAACCCGATGCAGTACACCCGCCAGACCGAGTATCCCAAGTTCGCCCGGATGTACAATAAATACCGCTACACCCAATTTTCCTACATCTATCTAGGCTACAATCTGGAGGACCCGCGGTTTGCCGATCGCCGGGTGCGCCAGGCCCTGACTTACGCCATCAACAAAAAGGAGATTATCGACGGGGTGCTCATGGGCCTGGGGCAGGAGGCTTACGGACCGTACAAGCCCGGCGCCTGGTATAACGACCCCGGCGTCCGCAAATTCTCCTACGATCCCCAGAAAGCCAGGGCCCTGCTAACTGCCGCGGGCTGGCAGCTCAACCCCGAGGGCATCCTGGCCAAGGACGGCCGGCCCTTTGAGTTCACCATCCTCACCAACCAGGGAAACGACGTCCGGGAGCGCACCGCGGTGATCATTCAGCAGCGCCTCCGGGAGGTGGGCATCCGGGTGAAGGTCCGCACCGTGGAATGGGCCGCCTTCGTCAAGGAATTCATCCAGAAGGGCAACTTCGAGGCCATTCTCCTGGGCTGGAACACCGGCATAGAGCCGGACCAGTATGACATCTGGGACTCCTCCAAGACCAAGCCCGGGGAACTCAATGTCACGCATTACCGGAACCCGGAGGTGGATCGGCTGCTGGAGGAGGGGCGGCACACCTTCGACCGGGAAAAGCGCCGCCGGGCCTATTTCAAGCTCCAGGAGATCCTGGCGGAGGACCAGCCCTACACCTTCCTCTTCTGGCCCGACGCCCTGCCGGTCATCTCCAAGCGCTTCCGGGGCATTAAGCCCGCGCCCGCCGGCATCGACTACAACTTCATCAAATGGTACGTCCCCCGGGCCGAACAGAAATACACCCTGTCGCCGTATTGACCAGGAAAGGCAATTTCTTAGAGTTTTTAGAAGAATTTTATTGATCTTCAGTTGATCTAGCGAAAAACTTGTTTTTTCCGATGATGGCAAGCTATATTGATCGCATGTCAGGGAAGCCGGTTTTTTTATAATTTTTTGTGATATGATTCCTTCGCGAGTGGCAAGGAGGAATTTTTAGATTTAAATTAACGGAAAGAGGTTTCCACACGAAATTGAGGAATTCCTGGGAGGGATATTGGTAATGGCCTTTCAGAGAGCCGGTTTTGAGGCACTTTACCTAATAATTACACAAGCCCGGACTTCACATGCTGAAAAGCGAGCCGTATCCGAAAATTTTATCCTCGAAGAACGGCTGAGTACGGGCAGGGAAGACAGTTATGGACGCTATACCCGCTACCCGGTAAATTTTGATGATTGGAAATCCTCCCATGAAGATTATCTTTACGATAAGATTTTTGTAAAACCCAGCCCGCCAGAAACCTTTGAAGCTCTCAACCGTTCCAATTTTCTGGAGGCCATTGAGCCAGATCAAGATCTGGTCAGGCTGGAAAACCTTGAGGAATTATTAAAATTAGCTAGAGAAGATACGAATATTACATTAATGGAGGATTTTTTCGAAAGATTTATAAATAATCCTGGGGATTCGGATGCATGCGCCAGACCGGGAAATCTAATTTCTTAGAGTTTTAGAGGCTTTTTATAGATATTCAGCATAGTAAGCGAAAAACTAAATTCTTTCAATAATGGCAAACTATCTATAGGCCGAGAATTATTATCCATTCTACTAACTTATTGGCTTTACTATAATTTTTAATGGAATCTAAACCTCTCTACACTGATCCATTCTCCCATTTCCTTGACAGATCAGCCCCCCTTGTGGCAATGTGAATCTGAACTATATCTTAATTGCGAAAAACCGAACCAGGGAACAAATCATGGCTGCAACTTCAAGGGGGTTCGGTAGCCCTGAAGATGAGACTCCCTCTTCTGAGTCTTCTCTACGCCGTGAAAGAATGCCAATGAAGAATATTGTTGAACTTATTAATTACATTCGTTTCCAACTCTCACAGCTTCGCTCCCAGAATAAACACCACGAGTTCGAGCACCTATCCCGCCACTTTGCAAGGCTCAGGATCTGCGAGAATATAATTCCGGCAACAGGACCCGTAAGCGCCGGAGGAGATCAAGGCCAAGATTTTGAAACTTATAGGACATATTTAAGCTCGACGCCCATAGCCACTTCAACTTTCCTGGGCTTCGCAAGAGAAAAGAACCTTGTGTTTGCCTGCTCTTTGGAGCAGAACATTGTCCCAAAAATAAAGGCAGATATTTCAAAGATATGTGCGGGACCACAGAAAATTGATGAGATTTTTTATTTCTGCGAAGCCGACGTTCCGGTAGCCAAGCGGCACAATCTCCAAGGATGGGCTCGAGACAATTTTAATGCGGAACTTGAGATTTTTGACGGACAGGCACTTTCCGAGCTATTGACTGATTTAGATGTATTTTGGATTGCAGAGAAATATTTAGAAATTCATTCTGAACTCTATCCCCGCTCGGAGTCTCAAGGCAGTACCTATGAGAAATTTAAGCAGCACTGGTTGATTCAAAATGAGACGCCCCATTCGTACTCTGATTTCTTCCAAGTTAAATATGGCCTCCGCCACGCTACCTTTAGGAAGGAGGCAAAACCCGATCTACTGAATTGGATAAAAAAAATGGAAGCATATCTGGATCATCCAATTCATAGTGTACTTCGCCGTAGGGCAACTTATGAAATCTGTGTCGCTTCCCTTCGAGGACTTAACAATCTGACAGAAAAAAGAAGTCTTGTTGAAGATTATTTCTCACAAATAGATAGTCTGGAAAATTTGTCAGATATTTTTGACGCGACAGTTCTTCTTAGTTATTGCTCTTCGGCTTTTACATATCGTCACTTTGATATCGAAGTAGAGAAGCTATTTGAATGGTCGCAATTATTAATAATTAAAATTGAAAGTGGATTAGCTGGGGAGATTGGACCCGGAACAAGGTGTCAATTATTACAAATTCGTGGTTACGCAAGCATACTACAATTTCGCCACGGGACGACTCCGCAAATTGCCTTCGATGAAAGTTTTGAATGGTGGTCCCGCTTGCTAACCGAAGTAGACAAGGCCCCATTATTCCCATTAGAGGATTTTGCGGACTTTTTAACAAATATTACGCAATTCCTGGGCGATGACGAAAGGTTTATAGAGTTAACTCAGAAAACTGACAGACTACTCGAAGAGCGATCAAGTGGTTATATAGCAGCCGACAAATGCCGAGACAGGGCAATGGCCTATTTTAATAATCATAATTACCTATTAGCAATCAAGCAACTCCATAATGCAAAAATTAAATGGTTTTCTGCTGAGACTATTCGAGGTTCCTTACTATCAATGTTAATACTATCGGAATGCTATCAAAGACTTGGTCTCATATATCCAGCAAAGTATTATGCATCTTCCGCGGCATTTCTTGCAATTCATCACGATGATGATAAGATTAAATATCTTATTCCAAGAGCGCTGTTTATGCTTGCGAGTAGTTGTTATAAAGGTGGCGAATGGTTAACGTTCGCTCATTTAATAACATCGGCCCTAAGTGCCCACCATATGTTTGACGAAAATCCACTAGACTTAGATAATGATGAAGCATTAACAATTGTTTTTGTACATGCAGCAATAATACGAACTATTACAAGAAGGTTTGATGAATCTCTTTATCGAGCTTTCAACAAAATATTTTCTAATTGGCTAATCGATGATCCCTTGCGAGAGGCTATTGAAAGTCTTTCCGAGGGACATTCCGGAAATTGGGGAAAATTATCAGTTACAGATATTTGGGGGTCAGCCCAAAGCCAACTCTCGGCTCGCCCCTTTTCTGATGTAGGAAAACCCAGGGTAATTTCTTGGAAAGCCTTAGGAATTAATTGGAAAGTAGTTTTTGATAATGAATATCTGACTACGTGTATTTCGGAAGAATTTGTATCAACCCTTCAAATAATACTTGCGGATCTTGCCAACAGGGATCTTATTTTGTTGCCCACAAAAATTATTATTTACAGTCACGTAATTAATGAATTAGTGGTTGATATTGGGGAATTGCCAGATAATAAAATCTCAACATGGCGAGTCGGTTTTCCAATAACATGGATCAGGAACAAAGATTTCTTAGAAAGTTTACAAGGTGATACTTTGGCTCTTGCGTTTACAATCTTAGAGAGATGTAGTGTCTTGAAGCATGGAAATATTATATCGGAGCTTGAAAAAACGTTCTCGGAGGGTCTCTCAAATAAGACTTTTACTGTTCGACCCTACAGTGAGCTATATGCAGTATTTTTATCGGAGGAACATTTTAATTCACCAAATCGTGGCTCCTTAACTCCTTTATTTGCTCATATGGAATTTGAGCCACTTGAAAGTGATCAATTAAAATGGTTAGATAAGGATGGTCCGGGGTATTCTGAAGAACGGGCAAAAGAATTCATTGTGAATCGTTATAAAAATGCTTTCAACCCAGTTAGATTAACGCTTCCAAGATTACTCAAAAATGAAAGGTTTCGACGCGTAATCACGCAACTTCGAAACAAAGGTTATTTGGATTGGGAAATATTGCTATTGATAAGCAATATATGCTTAAATTACAGGGTAAATCAACTCATACCGACTGGGGCACCATTGGATGAGCAAAAAGAAATTGGTCAGTCTTTGATGTTTCGCGAAGAGACGGAAAGCGATATGGATGTTCCAGCTTCGGTATTCACACAGGAAAATATTGCAATTCAAGAGAAATTTCAATTTGCTACTATTGCGAAAACATGGGGCTTGGAGCTGCACCAAAAGACTCCAGATTTTAATGCGATAGAAAAATTATTAGATGTAAGATACCATAACTCCGAAATGGACGTTGAACATGAGGATATATTTCCGGGGATATAATCTAATAAAGACGAAAAAGTTAGAATATTTAGCCCGTAGGGCGGGAAAGCGAAGCGCATCCCGCCATTAGCCTTATTCCATCTCTAGACTTCTAACTTTATCATCTGCCGCCCATTCCAGGTTATAAATGCCGCGTTCCACAAATCGATGAAAGCTTGAATGCGGCCAATCCGCGACCCTCGCAACCTGACCGTGCTTTACCGGATTGTAGTGGAGGTAATCTACATGGCGCTCATAATCACCCTCATCACGGATGACGTGTTCCCAAAAGCGTCGCTGCCAGATGCCCCGTTCTCCCTTCTGCAAACGCCGGGGTGAAAGTCTTTCCCCTCTGGAAATTTGTGCGGCAAATCGTGCTTTGATGTCATGCCAGCGGGTGGAGAAATCCGCATCCCCGGAAGGCAAAGTCCAGATGCAGTGCAGGTGATCGGGCAAAATAACGATGGCCTCGATGGTGAATGGCCGGCGTCGGTGGGCCGCCTCGAATACCTCCCAAAGTTTGTCAATGTTTTCGGTCAAGAGTTTCCGGCGGCGTTCCAGCAGCGCGACTGTGAAGAAGAACGTGCCGCCAGGAACAGAGGCGCGAATATATTGCGGCATACGTTAGGCCTGACCCAATTGCTCAAGGCGGGATGCGTTTCACTTTTCCGCCCTAAGCCTAATTAAGGCGGGATGCGCTTCGCTTTCCCGCCCTACGGCCTCCTATTTTTATTCAGGTCCGCAGCGACAATTCCTCCACCATCCGGTCGGCGCAGGCCAGGATGAAGTCCCGCTGTTGCCGGGTGGCGTAGCCGATGCAGGTGCAGCGCATGGTCTCGCGGCTGCGGATGAGGAATTCGAAGCGCACGAAGTCATCCCCCAGCTCCACCGCAAAGCGGAAGGGCCGGCACTGCCGGTGCTCGAACTGCTCCGGACTCAGCAGATCCTCCGGCAGGTCCACCCACCAGAGGTCTTCCAGGCTCGAGGCCAGGGCGTGCTCCGACAAATATTCCCGCACCCGGGGAAGGTCGGCCCGGGCGATTTCATCCAGCAAGTATTGTTTCATAGCCTTGATGGTGGGCAGTGCCCACCCTACATTTTTCCTTTCTCAATCCCGGCCAGCTTCCCTCAGTTCAAGGTTCAAGTTTCAGGGTTGGCCCCGGGCTGGGCCTGGAGAGCCGCGTCCACCGCGGCATAACCCCACAAGGCCAGCAGGAGGCCGCCAGGCAGCCAGAACAGGGGATGGCGAACGGTGTCCACCAGCAGCAGGCGGCCCATCTCCCAGGTGAGGGGCCGGGGGTAGAAGACCGTGGTATATTCCTGGGAGGCCAGGATGGCGCCCAGGAGCACCACCAGGGCCAAGAGAAAGTTGGCCGCCAGCACCAGGAGCACCCCCTTGCGGCGCTGCTGTTTATAGAGTTGCCCTAATCCCGGAAAGACCAGGGCCGAAAGGAGGAAGGCGGTCGTCTGCGGGCGCATGGCTCATCATATCCGAAATTTCCCGGGGTGGTCAAGGCCGCGGGGCGGGAGATTACTGCGGCCCCGCAGCACCGCGGCTAAAGGCCACAGGAGCCTGGCAAGCAAATGGCGTTCCCCAGGGGGAGCTGGGGAACGAGAGGAAACAGAGCCAAACACCAGTTCCTGATAAGGAATTGGTGGGCAGTGCCCACCCTACCTTAACTGTCTCTGCTAAAGGGCCTTTGACTTTGAGTTTGCCTTTCACTGAAAACGAAAACCGGAAACCGGAAACCGTTTCTAATCACCCCCACCCCAGCCCTCCCCCCTCTCAGGGGGAGGGAGAAAAGACCCCGGTGCGGGGCGCCGGCGAGAGGCCGGCGCCGCCTGTCCGGGAGCGCACCTTCTTGATTTTCTGCGGCGATGGGGTAAGCTATTATTTTGTCCTCGGCTGGGAGGCCGTTCTTTGGATTATAAAGAGACCCTGAATCTGCCCCGCAGCGATTTTCCCATGAAGGCCGACCTGCCCCGGCGGGAGCCTGCGATGCTGCAGCGCTGGGCCGAAACGGACCTCTACGCCCAGCTCCGCAGCCAAGGCCACGGACGCCCCCGGTTCATCCTGCACGACGGCCCGCCCTACGCCAACGGCCACCTGCATCTGGGGCACGCCCTCAACAAGATCCTCAAGGACATCATCATCAAGAGCCGGCAGATGGCCGGCTTCGATTGCCCTTACCGGCCCGGCTGGGATTGCCACGGCCTCCCCATCGAACACCAGGTGGATAAAGAGCTGAAGGCCCAAAAGCTCAGTTTGTCCCAGGTGGAGGTGCGGAGCCGCTGCCGGGACTATGCCAAGAAATTCATCGTCATCCAGGGGGCCGAATTCCAGCGTCTGGGGGTGCTGGGGGATTGGCGGCGCCCCTATCTCACCATGGACCCGGCCTACGTGGCGGAAATCCTGGAAGAATACGGACGCTTCTATTTCAGCGGGGCCATCCAGCGCAGCAAAAAGCCCATCCACTGGTGCGCCACCTGCCGCACCGCCCTGGCCGAGGCGGAGGTGGAGTACGAAGAGCACCAGGCCCCGTCCATTTACGTGAAGTTTCCCCTGGTGAGTCCGCCGCCGCAGTTGCCGGAACTGGGGGAACTGAAAAACGTCTCCCTGGTCATCTGGACCACCACCCCCTGGACCCTGCCTGCCAACCTGGCCATCGCGGTGCATCCGGATATAGACTACAGCGCCTTTGAAATCGGAGACGAAGTGCTGATACTGGCCTCGGACCTGGCCTTCTTTGGTAATGACCCGGCATCCGGTCCGACCGGGCGGGAAATCCCCGGCTGCACCCGGATAAAAGGCCGTAAGCTGGAAGGCGCGGTCTATCAACACCCCTGGCTGATTGACGAAAAAGACGGAAAAGAGCGCCGGGTGATCCTGGCGAACTACGTCACCCTGGAGGCCGGCAGCGGTCTGGTGCACATCGCCCCGGGGCACGGCCAGGAGGACTACGACAGCGGCGTAAAGTACGGCCTGGCGCCCTACTCCCCGGTGGACGACGCCGGGCGCTTTACCGACGAGGTGGAGCCGCCGGAATTAAGGGGCCAGCAGGTTTGGAAGGCCAATGCCGGCATCATCGAATTGCTTAAGGATAAAGGCAAGCTCTGGGGCCAGCCCAGGGAAATGACCCACAGCTATCCCCACTGCTGGCGCTGCAAACAGCCCATCATCTTCCGGGCCACGGAGCAGTGGTTTATTTCCATGGAGAAAAACGGCTTGCGGCAGAAGGCCCTGGCGGCCATCGGGCAGGTCACCTGGATTCCCCGCTGGGGCCGGGAACGCATCTACCAGATGGTGGAGCGCCGCCCCGATTGGTGCATCTCCCGGCAGCGCTCCTGGGGCGTGCCCATTATCGCCTTTCACTGCCGGCAGTGCGGCCAGGCGCTGCTCACCCGGGAGCTCCTTCACGACCTCATTGCCCGGGTGCGGCGGGAGGGCGCCGACTTCTGGTTCGCTGCCCCGGTTTCCGAGCTGCTGCCGCCGGGGACCCGGTGCCCCTGCGGCGGGGCCGATTTCCGTAAGGAAACCGACATCCTGGACGTCTGGTTCGACTCCGGGGTGAGTTGGGCCGCGGTGCTGGACCCCGACCCGGTCCTGGGGCCCAGCCCCGCCGACCTCTATCTGGAAGGCTCGGACCAGCACCGGGGCTGGTTCCACTCCAGCCTCCTCACCGCGGTGGGGAGCCGCGGCCAGGCCCCCTACAAAGAGGTCCTGACCCATGGCTTCGTGGTGGACGGCGAAGGCCGCAAGATGTCCAAATCCCTGGGTAACGTCATCGCCCCCCAGGAGGTCACGGACCGCTACGGGGCCGAAATCCTCCGGCTGTGGGTGGCGGCTGAGGACTACCGGGACGACGTGCGCCTCTCCCCCGACATCCTGAAACAATTGGCCGACGCCTACCGGCGTTTCCGCAACACCGCCCGTTTCATGTTGGGGAACCTCTACGACTTCGATCCCGGGAGCCACCTGGTGCCGCCGCGGCAGCGGGAAGAATTGGACCGGCTGGCCCTCTCCTGGCTGGCCCAACTGCTGGAACGGGTTAAGCAGGCGTACCATGATTACGAATTTCACCTGGCCTTTCACCGGCTGCACCAGTTCTGCGCCGTGGAGATGAGCGCCATCTACCTGGATATCCTGAAAGACCGCCTCTACGTTTCCCGGGCCGACTCGCCGGCCCGGCGCAGCGCCCAGAGCACCCTGTGGGACTTACTTAAGGGCCTCACCCTGGCCATGGCCCCCATCCTGTCGTTCACCGCCGAAGAAGTTTGGGATTACCTGCCGGGCAAAAACAAGGCGGCCAGCGTCCACCTGGAGGGCTTCCCGGAGGCGCCGGCGGGATTTCCCGATGAGGCGCTGCTGGCCAAATACGACTTTTTATTGAAGGTGCGGGGCGAAATCAATCGGGGCCTGGAGGAGGCCCGGAATGCCAAGCGCATCGCCACTGCCCAGGAGGCCAGTGTCTCCCTGCAACCCCCAGAAAAAGTCCTTTATCAGATGTTGCAGGACCAGGTGACGGAATTACAAACCCTGGCCCAGGTAGCCGAGCTGTTAGTCTTACCGCCAGGAAATCCATCGCCCGACATGCTTGCCTGGGAATCCCTTCTTGGAGGTTTTACTCTGGTGAAGAAGGCCCCAGGCTCCAAATGCGTCCGCTGCTGGTTTACCTATCCCTCGGTGGGAGAAGATCCTAAACATCCACAGTTGTGTCACCGCTGCCGCCCAGTGCTGGGGGTCTAAGGGAGATGTCTCGCAAGCTCGTCATCCTTCTCGTCATCCTGGTGCTGGGCCTGGCCCTGGACCTGGGGAGCAAGATTCTGGTCCTGCAACTCCTGCCGCTGGGGTCGCAACTTCCCGTGGTTAAAGGCTTCTTCAACCTGGTGCACATCCACAACCGGGGGGCGGCCTTCGGTTTGCTGGGGCAGCTGCCGGTTAGGTTCACCCGGATACTTTTCATCACCATCAGCATCCTGGTGGCGGTGGCGGTGAGCTATCTTTGGTGGCGCCTGCCGCGGGACTGCTGGCGGACAGCCGCGGGCTACAGCCTCATCCTGGCCGGGGCCCTGGGTAATCTCCTCGACCGGCTGCGCCTGGGAGAGGTGGTGGACTTTCTCGACTTCTACTGGGGGCGCTACCATTGGCCCGCCTTTAACGTGGCCGACAGCCTGGTGTGCCTGGGCGCCGCCTGGCTGGTGTGGGTAACCTTAACGGAAGAGTGTCCTGACCATGCATCCGATCCTGTTTGAATACGGTTCTTTGAAGCTGTACACCTACGGCTTTTTCCTGGCCCTGGCCTTCCTCGGCGCCATTTTCATCGCCGGCCGGGAGGCCCGGCGTTTGGGCCTGCTGGTGGAGACCTTCTTTGACCTCTGCTTCTACGCGGTGGTGGCCGCCCTGGTGGGCTCCCGGCTGATGTACGTGCTCCTGGATTGGCGGACCTTCCTGGCGCACCCCCTGCAGGTCTTTGCCATCTGGGGAGGCGGCCTGGACTTCCAAGGCGGGGTGATCCTGGCCCTGGCGGTGGCCATCTGGTTTATTCGCCGGCACCGCTTGCCCTGGCGGCCCACCCTGGACGCCCTGGCCCTGGGGATGCCGGTAGGCCAGTTTTTGGGCCGAATCGGCTGCTTCATGGCCGGTTGCTGTTACGGCTCCCCCAGCACCCTGCCCTGGGCGGTGATCTTCACCAATCCCCAGACCCTGTGCCCACTGCGGGTGCCGGTGCACCCGGCTCAACTTTACGAGGCCTTCCTGGACCTGGCGGTCTTCGGGGCGCTCAGCTTCTGCAAGACCAGGAAAAGTTACGATGGCCAGGTGATGCTCGCATATTTTTGCCTGGCCGGAGTGGTGCGGTTCCTGGTGGAGTTCTTCCGCAGCCCCCTGGATTATCGCGGCCCGATGTACTTTGGCTGGATGCCCCTGACCCAGCTCATTGCCTTGGGTATGGCCCTGGTGGCCGGGGCCCTGCTGGTCTGGTTCGGCCGGCGGTCGAGGTCGCGGCCCTAGGGTGATTAAAGATAAGGAGATGGTCAGCCTCCTAACGCTCTCCCCCGGCGGGGGAGAGGGGCTAAAGCAGGAACCCCGTGACTGCATTACTAACCGGCAAATCGTCCCGATGAAAACCACCGTCCAAATTGCCGATTTTTCGATAGGTGACGCCAACCTGGTAATGATCGCCGGCCCCTGCGTTATCGAGTCCGCGGCGGCCACCCTGGCAATCGCCCGGATTCTAAAGGAGATGGCCCGGGAGCTGGCCCTGCCCCTGATCTTCAAGGCCTCCTACGACAAGGCCAATCGCACCTCCCTGGCGTCTTACCGGGGCCCGGGGCTGGAGAAGGGCCTGGAGATCCTGGCCCGGGTCAAGGCCGAGGTGGGGCTGCCGGTGCTCTCCGACGTCCACCAGGTGGCCGAGGTGGGACCCGCCGCCCAGGTCCTGGACGTATTGCAGATTCCCGCCTTCCTCTGCCGCCAGACCGACCTGGTGGTGGCCGCGGCCCAGAGCGGCAAGGTGGTGAATATCAAGAAGGGCCCGTTTCTGGCTCCCTGGGACCTGGGGCCGGTGTTGGAGAAGGCCAGGGCCGCCGGGAATGAGCGGCTCCTCCTCACTGAACGGGGCTCCAGCTTCGGCTACAACAACCTGGTGGTGGATTTCCGCAGCCTGGCCATCATGAGGGAGTTGGGCTGCCCGGTCATATTGGACGTAACCCACAGCGTCCAGCTCCCCGGCGGCCAGGGCGCCTGCTCCGGGGGCCAGCGGCAGTTCATCCCGCTCCTGGCCCGGGCCGGGGTGGCGGCAGGGGTGGACGGCCTCTTCATGGAGGTGCATCCTGACCCGGAGAAGGCCCGCTGCGACGGCCCCAACTCCCTGCCCCTGGATCAGGTCCCGGCCCTGTGGCGTGAGCTCAAGGGGCTGCATGAATTTTTGCGCCAGCAGCGCCAGGGGGAGTAAAATACCAGACTCAAAACTCGAAACTGGGCGACCCAATCACAGGCTGGAAGCCTGTGCCACTGTCGCCCCGACAACTAACTTATGATCGGCGTTTTCGATTCGGGATTCGGCGGGCTGGTGGTGTTGCGGGAGTTTCTCCAGGTCCTGCCGCACTATGACTACCTGTACCTGGGGGACAATGCCAGGATTCCTTATGGCACCCGCTCGGACCGGGTAGTGCAGCGCTTCACGGAACAGGCGGTGGATTACCTCTTTCGCCAGGGCTGCCAGCTCATCGTCCTGGCTTGCCACACCGCCTCGGCCCGGGCCCTGCGGCGCATCCAACAGGTCTATCTGCCGGGGCGTTACCCCCAGCGCCGGGTCCTGGGGGTGCTGATCCCCACGGTAGAGGAAGCCCTGGCCCGCAGCCGCAGCCGGCGCATCGGGGTCATCGCCACCGAAGGTACGGTGATCTCCCGGTCCTTTGAACTGGAGCTGCAAAAACTGGACCCCGGGGTGGAGGTGCTGCAGCGGGCCTGCCCCATGTTGGTGCCGTTAATCGAGTCCGGTGAGCAGGAGTGGGAGGGCACCGCCATGATCCTCTCCCGCTATCTGGCTCCTTTCCAGGGGGGCCGGGTGGACACCCTGATCCTGGGCTGCACCCATTACTCCATCCTGAAGGAGCAGATCCGCAGCCTCCTCGACCATAGCCCGGAACTCATCTGCTCCGGGCAGGTGACGGCGATTAAGCTGATGGACTATCTCCGGCGCCACCGAGAGCTGGAGAGCCGTCTGAGCCGCGGTGGCTCCCGCCGCTACCTCTCCACCGACCTCACCCCGCGTTTTCAGCAGCTTGCCAGCCTCTTCATGGGACAAGAGATGGATTCGGAGGTGGTGGAGCTGTAGCCATGGTGCAAAAATATGGCCGCCATCAATGATCTGGTCCTGGTGCACCATGACCGCCAGCCCGCGTTCTACGCCCGCATCAATGACATCAGCCCCGACGTCAAGCGGGGCTGGTATCAGGTGGAACTCCTGGTGCTCACCCTGCCTTCTCAGGTCATGATCATGATCCTGGAGGAGTCTCACCTCAGGGGAGAAGAATTTACCATGGGTGGCCGCCCGGTGAGGCTGGAACTCGTTCCCCCCAAGCCCCCGGCGGCACCGGAAACCCCTCCGGCAGGCAAGGGCAAGGTCATCCCCCTGGTGCGGAAGACCTGATTTCGGGGTGAGCTGAGTCCCTATCCCGGGTGTCTTATACCGGGTGGCGTTCAAACAAAATAATCGCCGGGCAGGAGCCGATCCAGGGCGCCGCCGTTTGCCGCGGGCGCCTTCCTTGGTATCTTCGAGTATCCATGCTATACTGGTATGGTCAGGCCGCCCGGCGCAGGGTTTTTTCGAGGCGGGCGGTGAGCTTTTTGCGGATTTTTGCCGAGTCAGCCCGAGACCAGTCATTTCGGTGGCCGGCGCCGGGCGATGGCGGTTCCATGAGAATCTTACTGGTTCAACCCACCACCAAATATCCGGACCGGCGAGTCTTGCGCAGTCGCAGGCGTTGGCTGTTGGGGATTACCCTGCCTTATCTGGCGGGCCTCACCCCCCGGGGGATCATGGTCGATCTGGCCGATGACCGCCTGGTGGAGATTCCTTACCACCGCCAGTATGACCTGGTGGGCATCACCGCCACTTGCGCCACTGCGGAGCGTGCTTACGAAATCGCCGCGGAGTTCCGCCGGCGCCGGGTGCCGGTAGTGATGGGCGGTTTCCACGTCACCCTGCACCCGGAGGAGGCCCTGGAGCACTGCGAGGCGGTGGTGGTGGGAGAGGCGGAGGACGTCTGGCAGCAGGTCCTGGAGGACGCCCGCGGCAAGCGCCTGCAGGGGCGTTACCAGGCCCAGGGGTTGCACCATCTGGCGGGCCTGCCCCGGCCCCGCCTGGAACTGGTGGATTTCCGGCGCTACCGGGTGAAAATCATTCCCGCCCAGACCACCCGCGGCTGCCCTTATCACTGCGCTTTTTGCGAGGTTCCCATCGTTTACGGGCATACCTACCGCCGGCGGCCCCTGGACGAAGTGATCGAAGAAATTCGGGCCAACGTCCGCATTACCGGCCTCAAGAACATCTATTTCATCGACGACAACCTCACCGGCCACCTGGAATACGCCAAGGAGCTGTTCCAGGCCCTGATGCCCCTGAAGCTCCACTGGAGCTGCCTGTGGACCATCAACAGCTCCCGGGACGAAGAACTGCTGGACCTGGCCAAACGCTCCGGCTGCAACCACGTCAACATCGGCATCGAAAACGTCTGCCCCGAGTCCATCTCCGCCATCGACAAGGTGCAGAATCCGGTGGCGGAGTATGAATGGCTCCTGGGTCGCTTGCGGGAGCAGGGCATCTTCTATTCCCTGAACTTCATGTTCGGGCTGGATGGGGACCACCAGGAGCTCTTTGACGAGACCCTGGCCTTTCTGGAGAAGATCAAGGCGCCCATGGCCTTTTTCAACGTGGCCACCCCCCGCCGGGGCACCCCTATGTGGGAACGGCTCCAGCAGGAGGGCCGCATGCACAATCCCGACGCCGAAAAGTATCTAGGGATGGTGTGCAACTTCTTCCCCAGGCACATGAGCCCGGAGGAGTGCGAGGCCGGCGTCTGGCGCTGCTTCCAAAAATTCTACTCCTTTTCTTCCATCTGCCGCCGGCTGCTGCTGCCCCCCACCGGCTACGTCTTCCAGGGGCTCCCCAGCAATCTCTTTTTTCATTGGTCGGCGATGCGCAAGATCGACCCGGTGGATTTTTATTGACCTGGAGACCCGGGAGGGACCCCGAAGACAGATGGGTCCCGACGAGTGGTCGCCTCCAGAACCGAGGGATGAATTATGGCCAAGTATCAAGTGAATAAGAGCTACCAGGAGATTAACGACAGAATCAAGAAGGGCCAGGCGGTGGTGGTTA